>JAZDIZ010000017.1:0-38953 GCA_043804515.1 Pseudomonadota bacterium
CTCCTCTGGATTGGTGAAAAACGGTCCTTCGATGACAACGACGGGCCCGGGCACTTCTCTTAGAATCATTACATCGTCCCAGCGCAGGTAGATGGCGTCTTCGACGTCGTAACGATACCAGCCGTCCGCGGTCCAACCGGGCCCACTCGAGCTGCCGTGCGTGGTCGAGGGAAGGTTCGTGCTTTCCTGCACGGCCCGAGAGAGCGAATGCGCGAGAGCGAGCGAATCATCGGTGGCTCCACCGAGAACCAGCTGGGTCGCACTGAAGGCCTTGTCCTTACGGCTCATCGCGTCGCGCCGAAACCCGCCGGGGATGCCCGCCGAGATTCCGTTTTCCGGGGAAAATGGTTGTCGCGGCTTAAGATGCGCCGCGTTCCAATGGATGGAGACGTCTGTGACCTGTGGCGTTTTCTCAAGGATGCCCGCTGGAGTTGGATTCGGATTTTCGGTGATCGCCACGCAAGCGCGGCGCGCCAGATCGAACCTTCGGTAATATTCGAAAGCCCGCGTGTAGATAGCGCCGTGAGCCGAAAGCTTTCGGCCCGACTCCGCGTCTTCGAAGAACCGGACCACCGCAGGATCCGCAGTGTTATTCTCCCTGAGAAACTTGAGGAACAGCGGGCCGGTGCCGCGGGGGAACTCGTCAATCGGATTCTCCGTGCGCGTGAAAATCGGCCGGGCTCCCGCCTCCGTCAGCATTTGTCCCACTCGAATCGTGGTTCCCAAAGCCAACCACGCCTCGTTCACCTGTCCGGCGTGGTACCTGTGGAATTTTCCTTCCTCCACAGCCCACGGTTGCCCCAGGACCGTTCCCATCTGTCCTGCGTCGAGAACGACAGACTGATTTCGTAGGCCGGATCCACGCAATGGCGAAGGTGGGGGGAGCAAGGGTTCGTTGTGAACCGTGATCCTGGGCGTATTCGGGTCTCTTTTCGGCCCCAGAAGAACATTGAGCCCGTCCGAAGTCTCCTCTATGTGAGTCCGGCTGTAGTATCGGCTCGGATCGATCACCTGAAGTTGTTTTCGCACGGTGTCGGCGGTCGTGCTGTCGGCGAGCGTCTGGAAGTACGTAACGACATCCTCGGCCTTTGGGTCGGGAGCCATCGTCCGAAGGTGGGGGATCATTCGATCGAGACATTGTCTCATCGCGTCGGCGTCGGTCGCGCGCGCGGCGTTAGGGGCAAGGACGCACAAACCGACCAGAACCAGGAATATAGTCGGCTTTGAAATACCGAATTTCCACCTACGCATACAACCATCCCCTTGCATTCACTGGACCAGACCCAAATACCTGAAAGCAGGCCTATTTCCCAGCCTGATTTCCCGAGGGTGGGGCGCCCCTGTCCCGTCAGGACCGGAGCTTCAAAATCGCTTCGAGGCCTCCGCGGGCGATCGGATGGTACCGGTCGGCGAATTTCTTGAAAATCTCGAGGGCCAACGGGCGAGTCTTCTCTCCCTCGAAGAGAGCCCGGTAGATCGGTTTTAAGAACTTCATGCGCCCCACGGATCCCAAAAACTCGCGGATCTTGGGATAGGCGGGCTCATACGCCGAGTTAGCGGCCAGAACACACCACCAATTCAGAAACTCCGCGTTCCGGCTCTCGCTGAACCGGAAACTCTCATCGAGCCACCGGCAATCCTCGTGCGGAAGTTTCTTAGGCAGCTCGCCCAAATAGACGAGCCACTCACGAACAGGCCATTTGCGGGCTTTTTCGGGGTCAGGCCGCGCCCCCTTCGGCCAACCGGCCGCCAAGCTTTTCAGCTCGTTCAAGCGCTTCGATTCGAACTCGGGCGCGTTCTTCGGGAGGCCCGGCTTGTAGATCCATTCTTGGGCGTCTACTTTTTTCGCAAGGCCGGGAAGTTTCTCCTCCAGGAACGCCAGGAACTCCTCGGTCGTGATGGACGTGAATTTGAAGCGCTCGATGTATTGTTGGATGAACTGCCCCCATTTTTCACGCCCGACCGTCTGTTCGAGAAGCGTCACGAAGGAACAACCCTTCTGGTACGGCACCTGTGAATAGATGTCGTCGGGATCCACGCCCTTGAGATCGTGCTTGAGGCACGTGTAGGGGGACCCCTCTCCGAAGCGTTTCATGTCCTCTTGAAGTTCCTGGCGACCGATCGTGGAGGCCAGAGCCAGAGCCTCTTTCCCCTCCAAGGCTTCCAGGATGCGCTGTTCCGCCCATACCGTGAACCCCTCGTTCAGCCAGAAATCGTTCATGGATGCATTGGTGACCAGGTTCCCCGTCCAGGAGTGCGCCAACTCGTGGCAGAGAACGTTCACAAGAGAGCGGTCGCCGGCCAGGAGCGTGGGCGTCAGGAACGTGAGGCGCGGATTCTCCATGCCGCCGTAGGGAAAGGCGGGCGGGAGGACGATGAAATCATAGCGATCCCATAGATACGGGCCGAAGAGTTTCTCGGAGGCCGAAAGCATGGAATTGATCGGTTCGAATTCCCACGCCGCGGCGTCCAGCGTTTCGGGTTCGGCATAGACGCGTGTCCGGGGCCCCAGGTCCCGGTGGGCGATGGAGCCGACGGCGATCGCCACCAGATACGACGGAATCGGCTGGGGCATTTCGAACGTGTATGTCGTTTTTCCCGGCGAGGCTTTCGTTTCCTCCCGGCCGGGAGCGGCCGACATCACGGCTGTGAGAGGCTTGGGAACGGTCACCGTCGCCCGATAGCTGAAGCGCACGGCAGGTGAATCCTGAAGCGGCACGATCGACCGGGCGTGGTGCGACTGACACTGGCTGAAAAGGTACGGGAGCTTGCGGCCCGCCGTGTTGGACGGCTCAAGCCATTGAAGGGCCGACGCTTTCGGCGACGTCGCATACGAGATGGTGATGGATGCGATCGCGTCCTCGGATGTGATGCGGAGGCGTTGGCCCAGAATCGGGTCGCGGTCGCCCAACGTCCATTTTAGCGTCTTGCCGCGGTCGTCCGTCGCCTTGAGGATCTCCAGATCCCTCGTGTCCAGATCGATCGCGCCGCGCAAAGGCTCTTTCAGCGTGAGGATTACCTCGCCCGCGATTTTCTTCTTCTCGAAGTCGACGTCCCAGGTGAGGTCCGCGTGTCGAATGCGGCCTTGGTCGGTATCGGTGTACGAATGAGGATCGTTTTGCGCCATGATTCGCCTCCAAAAGAAATACCCTAACGAGTTCCAAGGAAGTTGCGAAGGATTCTTCTTCCCCTTTGCCTGCCGCGCGAATTTGTGGCAAAGGATGCCCCGAGCGGAGGACGAAATGATCAAACGAAATGCTTCGGCCGTATGGCAAGGAAGCCTGAAAGACGGAAACGGGAAAATCTCGACGGACAGCGGAGTTCTCAAAGGAACGCAGTATGGATTCACGACCAGGTTCGAAAACGGGAAGGGGACGAATCCCGAGGAACTGATCGCGGCGGCGCACGCCGGCTGCTTTTCCATGGCGCTCTCGGCTCAACTCGGCGACGCGAATCTGACGCCGGAGAGCATTGCGACTACGGCTTCGGTAACGATGGAGAGATCCGACGCGGGGTGGGCGGTGACAAAGGTTCATTTGGATGTGAAAGCCAAGGTACCGAGCGCCACAAAAGCGGCGTTTGAAACGGCGGCGAACAACGCCAAGACCGGGTGCCCGATCTCGAAGCTTCTCAAAGCCGAGATCACGATGAACGCGGTCTTGCTCTAAGCTGAGCAATAGGGAGCCGGAAGCAAGCCCCGGAGTCCGGTGGCCGGAGTCAGTTATCTGGAACCGGATCGGGAAAAAATATCAGGCAGTAGGCAAACAGACATCGGTCCCTGTATCGGGTAACAGGCAACAACACGTTTTACGGATCCCGGATCACCGGGACCGAAACCACTGCCAGCTGCCCGATGCCGGGTCTTTTTACGCGTGACCTGACGACTTGAGGACCGGGCCCTGGTGGACTTGTTCCAGGTATTCGGCCATCGGGATCTGGTACTTCGCTTCCAGCTTTTCCCGGAAATAGGGCCCGGCATTGAACGAGCAAAACGGATAAATCTTCCCGTCCTGGGCGGAATAATGCACCAGGCACCGCTTCACACGCTCCACGTCGTAGTTGTAATGGTCCATGAAATGCATGCCCGCGATGAACAGCGTCGGATAGCAGTACTCCTGCCATCCCTCGCCCCGGGCAACATCTTTGCTCCGGTATCCGTCCAGGCTCTGCAGGAACCGGGTCCATGTCAGACCCTTGGGAGCTTTCTTCTCGTCGAAGTGCCTCTTTAGGATCTGATAGACCTTCACTTTCGTATACGTCTCGAAGGTCGTCGGCTTGGTATTCCCCGCCAACTTGTCGATGTCGAGCACCAGCGATCTGTAATCCAGGAACTTCATCATGGCGGTGGCCTTTTTGTCCTTGTCCACGAAAACATATCCGCCGATCGAGCAATGGGGGTGACATGTGAAGCTGGTGGCCTCCCGGCCCTTCAGCGCGGTCTGAAGCTTCGAGAAGGCCGAAATCGAGGCCAGCGGCATCCAATCCCGCTCCACCTTCATGAGACCGTTGGTTTGCTTCTCCACGTCGTGGGCCAGATCACCCAGGGTGTACCGGCGCCGGTCCAGCTCTTCCTTCGAGATCCGTCCGGAGAAACACACCGGCTGGAAGCTGATGCCGGTCGTGACGTCCACGTTATCGATGCCGTATCGGACGATGTCCCCCACCTGATGATCGTTGATCCCCTTGACGAGCGTTGGCACCAGAACGACGCGTCCGCCGGCGATCCTCATGTTTTCGACGGCCTTCAGCTTGGTTTCGACGAGCTTCGCCCCGCGGGTCTGCATGTAGATGTCTTCGTCGAAGCCGTCGAACTGGAGATAGAGCGTGTGGAGTCCGGCGTCCACCGCCTGCCTGGCGAAATCAACTTTGGCGAACCGGATTCCGTTGGTGGGGCATTGGATATGAGTGAACCCCATCTCCTTGGACTTGCGGATGATGTCGAGGAACCGGGGATGAAGCGTGGGTTCGCCTCCGGCGAACTGGACGTATTGGCAAGGGACCGGACGGAGATCCCGCAATTTTTGAAGCATTCCGACCACTTCGTCGAACGTCGGTTCCAAAACCATCCCCGAAACGTTGGCGTTGGCGTAGCAGATGGGGCACTTCAAGTTGCAGCGGTTGGTGAGGTCCACCATCCCGATCGAAGTGTGGCTGGTGTGCAGATTGCACATGCCGCAGTCGGTCGGGCACGTTTCGGAGTCGGTCACGGGGGGATTCGAAAACCCGCGGCCGTCGCCGAACGTCCACTTTTCGACTTCTTGATAGAGCTTTGCGTCCCGAAATACGAAATAAGTCATCGGACCGTGCTCGGGGCAAGTCTTGTCCATCCAGACGTTTCCGTCCCTTTCGACGAGGGTGGCGTCAATCACCCGGGAACATTCCGGACAAAGGGAGGTCGTGAGTTTCGGCAGTCCGAGTGCCACAGGGGCAATCGGCGAGCCGCAATAAGTGCTCAATTGGTCCTGGGTTTCGGATTTTCTGGGTCGGATCAATCTCTGGAGAATGGGCAAATTCATAACACCACCTTGCCGGACGGAAAGCAGTCTCTAAAGGGCGGTACTTATACAGAAACTGGCCAAGATTGGAAGTGCGGCTTCCATGGGGAGCCATATAATGGAGTAGAGGTCTTCGGAGTCTGAGCGTTCATAACGAAACAATAGCTGTTAGGCTGTCTCATCTTGTAGGATTTTCTCATAATTACAATGGGCTTGGCCTGAATACAGGGCGCAAGATCGAGACGTCGGAAAAAAATAGACCCGGGACACGATGAGAGAGTTCATTCAAGCGCACGGTTTTTGGGCGATCGCCGCGGGGTCCACGGTCCAAAGGGGCGTAACGAACCTTCTTGGAGGCGTTCTCGCGCATGCGGAGCCTTTGAGCCTTTGGTACACGGCCCTCGCCGGGTTCATCGGCGCTGTCGCCGCCGATACGGCATGCTACGCGATCGGTCGATGGTTCAGCGCCGGCGTGAGCCGGTGGCGGTTCTTGGATCGTGGCCGCGAAACATTGGCCGCCTTTGTAAGTCGGTTCGGACCGTTCGCAATTACCCTTTCCCAATTTCTCTATGGCCTTCGGACCGTAAGCATGACGATGTGGGGTATTCAGAGAACCCCGTTCCTTCGGTTCCTCCTGTTCGACATGATCGGTTGCGCTTTGTTGGTAGTCCCGCTGAATGTGGTGGGGTATTCCCTGAGTACCGGCGCGGCCGCGATGCTCGGCCGGGCGCCTCACCTGTGGGGTTGGTTGGCGGTGCCACTGGGTGTTTTTCTGGTGGCGTTTTACACTTGCCTCATTGTGATCCGGCGTAGGCTGCTTCGGGGTATGCGCTGAGGCCGGGCGACTGCAGGCGCCGTCATTTCTTGGGAATTTTAGGTCCCTTCGAAGGCAAACGCGCCTCTTCCTTCCCGGTGGCCGCGACGATTTCCAGCTCGTCGCTCATGACGCTTTGGTCCTTCTGCATCTCCGCGATCATGGCTTCGAGATAGCGGATCTTCCTATGGACGAGGGCAAGGGCGTAGAGGATACAGAACGCCGTCACGATCAGAATCGCGATAACTACCAGATCATCGGGCGTCCAAAAATCGAGGAATGCCGCCAACATGGGCTCAGAATAGCGCCTTGCGGAGCCGGCGTCCTAAGGATTTCAGCCCGGATCAATCCTGAGGAGGGTTACCCGATCTTGGATTGGAAATTGGTTTTCTTGTGTGCGCCGTCACAAAACGGTTTCTTGTCGCTGCTGCCGCACCTGCAGAGCGCGACGGGCGTACCTTCACTCGAAGCCACAACCTTTCCCGCGGCGTTGATAAGCTCCCATTCTCCCGAGAGCAGAATAGGTCCGTTGTCGATGCACTTGAGTTCCGTCTTTTTCATGTCGGCACGCCCTTCCAGGGTTTCGGGACAGAGTACTCGACGTTCCGGAAAATAGAAGCGCTTCCGGCAAGCCCGATCGGGCAACCGAGTCCGCCTCGGACGCCGCGCCCGGCGCTATAAAGGTACTTTACTAAGGTTGTAGTTCCCGCCTAAAAGGTCTATTTACGCCCGCTCCCGATGGACCGTTTCCGAAACATCTGCATCATCGCGCACGTCGATCACGGAAAGACGACACTCGTGGATCATCTCCTGCGCCAAGCAGGCACCTTCAAACAACACCAGCACCTCGAAGAACGGGTGATGGACTCGATGGATCTGGAGCGCGAGAAGGGGATCACGATCCTCGCGAAGAACACGTCGGTGCGGGTCGGGAAGACCAAAGTAAACATCGTGGATACCCCGGGGCACTCGGATTTCGGCGGCGAAGTCGAGCGGATCATCAGCATGGTGGACGGCGCGTTGTTGCTCGTGGACGGAGCGGAAGGACCGCTGCCGCAGACCCGGTTCGTCCTTCAAAAGGCCCTGGCCCGAGGCCACAAGATCATCCTGGTGATCAACAAGGTGGACCGGCCGGAATGCGTCGGAACGCCGAGGATTCAGGAGGTCGTGAACCAAACGTTCGATCTCTTTGTGGAGCTTGGCGCCACGGAGGAACAAGCGGAGTTTCCCATCCTGTACGCGTGCGCCCGTGAGGGGTGGTGTACGCTCGACGAGGAGGACATTCCCCGTCTTCTCTCGGGCGAGAAAAAGGGGACGCTTCGGGCCCTCTTCGAAAAAATTCTGGAATACATTCCGCCTCCCAAAATCGAAAAAGGCGCCCCATTCCGGATGCTCGTGTCGAACCTGGCTTACTCCGACTACGTGGGCCGCCTTGCGATCGGACGCGTGGTGTCGGGGAGCGTTCGTCCGGCGACCAAGTTGGTCTGTCACGGCCTCACGGACGACGACAAACCCCACCATGAGGGGTTCATGGTAACGAATCTCTACACGTTCGAAGGCTTGAAACAGCGGGAAGTGGAGGAAGTCCCGGCCGGCGAGATCGGCGTCGTGGCCGGCTTCGAGGAGGTCGAGATCGGCGATTCCCTCACCGAATCCGAAGACATCCCGCCGCTTCCCCGGATCACGGTCGAAAAACCGACCATCTCTATGGTCTTTTCCATCAACACGTCGCCGTTCTCGGGGCGGGAGGGCGAGGCGATCCAGTCCCGGAAGCTGCGCGAGAGGCTTCTTCGCGAAGTGAGGCAGAACGTGGCCCTTCGCTTCGAGGATCTTGGCGCGGCCGACCAATTCCGGCTCCTGGGGAGGGGAGAGCTCCAGATGGCGATCCTCATCGAGCAGATGAGGCGGGAAGGGTTCGAGTTCATGGTCGGCAAGCCGGTCGTTCTTTTCAAAAAAGACGAACGGGGAAAGATCCTGGAACCCATGGAACGCGCCGTTCTGGACCTTCCCGAGATCTACGCCGGGGATGTCACCCGGATGTTCCAGGAGCGGAAGGGCCTGTTGATGAAATACGAACGGCTCACGAGCCACGAAACGGGGGAAAAGAAACGCGTCAGATTGGAAATCGAGATTCCGACCCGGGCGCTTCTGGGCATGAGGTCCCGATACCTCACGGGCACCCGGGGCGAGGGGCTTTTCTCAACGCTGATCGTCGGCTATGCGCCGTTTCGGGGGGACATTCCCCACCGGACGAACGGCGCCCTGGTTTCCGATCGCGAGGGGGACACGGTGGAGTACGGCCTTCTGGGTCTTGAAGACCGGGGGATGCTCTTCGTGGGGCCCGGCATCGCCGTCTATGAGGGGATGATCGTGGGCGAGCACGCCAAGGACAACGATCTCAACGTGAACGCCTGCCGCGAAAAGAAACTCACGAACGTCCGCGCGGCGCATGCCGAGGTGCTGGTCACGCTGGCCGGAATCCGGACGCTGTCGCTGGAAGAGTCGATCGAATGGATCGACGAGGACGAATGGATCGAGGTCACACCCAAGACGATCCGAATCCGCAAAAAAGTGCTCCCCAAAAACCTGCGCAGCGTCGTGCGGTCCCAACGGATCAGCCATCCTCAGCCGGACGAATGAAAGAACAAAGAAGGCCCGCGCTCAAAGGCCGGACGTCATGGCGCAGATGGTGTTCGAATACGGCCCTCGGGCGGTGCCGGCATACGTGTAGAGGTAGTAACAGTAGTTCGTTCCCGGTGTCAGCCCGGTCTCGGTGTAGGTCGTGACATTGGGCCCAAGGGTGACGTTAATTCCGTTTTGAAGCAGACGGATTTCGGTCTCCTGGGATGAATTGTCCGTCCACGAAAGCGTGATTTGCGTGGACCCGACCGAAGTGATGCTCAGAACGGAGGGATCGTCGGCGATAAAGCAGGCTGTATCGCTGTACGAGCCGGCTTGAGTGCCTTGGACCGCGCGAACCCGGTAGCAGTAGATGGCGTCCCGGACGGGGAGGCTCCTGTCTTCGTAAGATCCCGCATTTGCGGCTGTCGTCGTGATCCTGGTAAACGGGCCTCCCGCTTGAGAACGTTCCACTTCGAAGCCGGTCTCCGCATAGGACATGTCGATCCAGTTCACCTGGATCAAATTCGCGTTGAAAACCGCTCCTTTCCAGGCCATGCCATCCGGCGGGGCGAGCGGTCCGGCGGGCACGGTAACGTCGAACCATCCCTGCTGACCGAGCAGCGTATTGTCGGCCGCAAAGGCCTCAACCCCGTAGCGATAGGGGTGCCCGATGAACTCCGAAAAGATATTCGGAGGGAGACCGGTGTCCGTAAGCGTCGTGACGCCGGCGCCGAGGGTGGCGATCACTTCCTGGGGGCAGACGCCGCACTGCTGTCCACGCCGGATGACGTAGTGATCCGCGCCGGGAATGGCGTCCCAAACGAGCACCGCGGTGTTGTAATTGGGCCCGGGGACGGTAACCCTCAGATTGGGCCATCCCGCCGTGGCGACGTTACTGTAGCCGGAAGATTCCGTGCCTTTGACCGCTTTTACGCGGTAGCTGACGAGGCCCCCTGTCGGCGGCTTATCCCATACGCCCGTGGAGTTGGATTCCATGGAAAAGACGATGATGAAATTCGTGCATCCCGCGCCGAAACACCTCTCGACCTTGAAACCGTCTTCGTCCGAGGAATTGTCCGCCCATTGAAGCAGGATATTACCCTGTTTGTATTCGAAGCTCAGGTTCGTAGGTGCGGCCAGCGAGCTCCCGCTCGTGGGGACGGCGACGCAGAACGTGTTGCTGTAACCGGAGCAGCCGGAGGTATTGCAGGCCCGAACGCGGTAGCAGTACGTCGTTCCGGCCACGACGCTCGTGTCGGTGTACGTTCCAACGTTCGCCCCGACCTGGGCGTACGGGGCGTAGTTGGTGCATCCGGCTCCGATGCAGCGTTCGATCTCGAACCACGTCTCGTTCGCCGAGTTGTCCTGCCAGGTCAGGACGATCTGCGTGGTCGAAGCCGTAGCGACCAAGCCCGAGGGTGCCAGGGGCAGAGCGGGAGCGGCGGGAACCGACGCACATGACGTGTTGCTGTAATCGGAGCAGCCGTTCGCACCGCAGGCCTGCACGCGGTAACAATACGTGTGGCCCGCCACGACATTCGTATCGGTGAACGTGCTGATGTTGGCGCCGACTTGGGCGTACGGGGCGTAATTGGTGCATCCCGCGCCTTCACACCGCCAAATGGCAAAATCCACTTCGTTGTCCGAATTGTCCTGCCAGGAGAGGACGATCTGGGTGGCGGAGGCGGTCGTGACGAGATTCGAAGGAGCCGCCGGGACGTTGAGGACCGGGACGGCGACGCAGAACGTGTTGCTGTAGCCGGAGCAGCCGGTGGAGTTGCAGGCCCGTACGCGGTAGCAGTAGGTCGTTCCGGCCGCGACGCTCGTGTCGGTGTACGTTCCGACGTTCGCTCCGACCTGGGCGTACGGGGCGTAGTTGGTGCATCCGGCACCGACACAGCGCTCGATCTCGAATCGTGTCTCGTTGTTCGAATTGTCCTGCCAGGTCAGAACGATTTGGGTGGCGGAGGCGGTGGCGAGAAGACCGGAGGGGGCGGCAGGAGCCGTCACGACGGGAACGGCCGCGCAGAACGTGTTGCTGTAGCCGGAACAACCGTCGGCGTTGCACGCCCGGACCCGATAACAGTACGTCAGTCCGGCGGTGGCGCTCGCGTCGGTGAATGTGCCGACGTTGGCGCCGACCTGGGCGTATAGGGCGTAGTCGGTGCATCCGCTTCCGACGCAGCGCTCGATCTCGAACCGCGTTTCGTTGCTCGAATTGTCCTGCCAGGTCAGGACGATCTGGTTGCCGGAAGCCGTGGCAATAAGGCCCGAGGGGGCGTTGGGGAGATTCAGCGGAGGCAAAATCGCCACGCAGAACGTGTTGGAGAAATCGGAACAGCCGGAGACGTTGCAGGCTCTCACACGATAACAGTATGTGATTCCGGCTGTTACATTGGTATCGGTGAATGTGGTAACGCCGGCTTCGACCTGTGCGTAGGGGGCGTAGTTGGTGCATCCGGCACCGACGCACCGTTCGATTTCAAACCAGGTCTCGTTGTTAGAGTTGTCTCTCCAGGTCAGGATGATCTGACTGCTGGAGGCCGAAGCTACGAGGCCGGATGGGGCGAAGGGGACGGCGAGAGGATCCTGGGTCGTGGCGGAGACGACGTTGGAATAGGGGGTGTAAACCGCGTCGCGGTTGGTGAACACTTTGGCCGCACGAAGGCGGTAGAAATAGATCGTGGCGGGCGTCAAACCCGAGTCCCGATACGAAAGGGTGCCCCGGGAGGCCGTGGCGATCTCTGCGAACCCGTCGCTCCCGTTGGGACTGCGTTCGACGGAGTAGAGGCTGGCACCCGAGACGCTGGTCCAACTGAGCATGATCTCGGATGAGGAGACGGTTGTGGCGATGGAATTGTTGGAGACGTTCTTGAGTGTGATCGATGCCGTGGCATCGAACGCTTCCTGAACGCCGCCCACATCGATGCTCTCGCTGCAGGCGCCGGCGAAGAAGGCGAACAGGAAAACCGCGAGACAAGCGCACGTATGCTTTGGGAATCTCATATATTCCTCCTTAGGGATTGGGGATCGTTAGGGTCACGTCACCGGAGAAGTCGCTTTGAACCGCGGCATTCAATGCCAGGACCTGATACCTGTACGTGCTTCCTGGAATCACGTCCGTATCGATCCAGCTTCGCACCGACGAACCCGAAAGAACGGGATACAGATAGTAATAGTTCTTCACGATCTGGAACGCGTCCACGTTCAGGCCGTCGTGTACCCAATTCAGCGTCACTTGATAGGCGGCTCCGACCTTTGTCACCGTAGCCGTCAGGCCCGTCGGGGCGTTCGGCTTCGCCTCCGGTGTGGCGGCGGCCGCGTACTCCGTTCCTTGGTAATCGGCATTCCAAAGGCCTGTGTCGGCGCCCCGCACCGCGCGGGCCCGGTAGAGATATGTCGTCCCCATGACCAGACCGGAGCTGTCGGTATAGGATTCCGCACCCGCCGATGCTTGGCCGATCGTGCTGAAGCCCTCGTTGGGGAGTGAGGTACTTCCGACACAGAGGTTGACGTAGATGGTTTGCGTCATGTCCCGCAGGCACCGTTGGATTTCAAAGCCGGTCTCGTCGTACGAAACATTGGCCCAGTTCAATTGGACCGACGCGCCGCCGTTCGTCTGGGCGTAAAATCCTCGTGGCCTGCCGAGCTTCCCCGGTACTCGGAGGTAGCTCATCGCACCGTACGCTTTCGTTCCGTCGCCGAGCGTGGCGATCACCCGATAGCGGTACACATTGGCGGGCGCGATCGGCGTCCATGCCGTCGCGTTGGACGAATCGGTGAACGTGACCGTATCCGGTTGGCCCGCAACCGAACTTCGGGTGACGGGGGCGTTTACTACCGTCGGAACGTCGAAAAGACAGGCACCACAGGTGGACGTACCCCGGTTTACTGTGAAGCTTACCCCGCCTACAACGTCCGACCACTGGACATCGACTTCGACGTGTTCCGTGGGGAGGCTCACGACTCGGGCCGTCAGCGTCAAGGGCATCCAGGCAACCGTTGCGATATTGCTCCAGTCGGAGCAGGTGGCTCCCGTGCAGGCTCTCGTCCGGTAGCGGTAGAAGCCGGCGGCGTTGGGCCAATCGGACCAGGCGCTGGTGTTGGAAGGAATGTCCCAGGAGGTCCAGCCCGGGGGCAGGCCGAAATTGGTGCAGGTCTTCCCGATACAATTCTGAAGCTCGAACCGGTCTTCGTTGGCGGAGTTATCCGTCCAGGAGAGAAGGATGATGTAGCGGCCGTGCGAATCGTCTTCTCCCACCGACGCCTGGAAGCCCGTGGGTGCCTGGACGGCCGGCGGTGTGGACGAAGCCGTTGCGCAGAACGTGTTGCTGTAGCCCGAACACCCGTTCGCGTCGCACGCCCGGACGCGATAGCAGTACGTGTTCCCGGACGTGACGTTCGTGTCGGTGAACGTCGTGACGCCCGATCCGACTTGAGCGATCGGAGCGTAGTTGGTGCATCCTGCGCCCTGGCAGCGCTCGATTTCGAACCGAGTCTCGCCGGTCGAGTTGTCCTGCCAGGTGAGAACGATCTGCGTCGCGGTGGGGACGGCCACCAGGCCCGACGGCGCCGCGAGAGGGGCCACGATCGGAATCAACGTGCAGAAGATGTTGCTGTAACCGGAGCAGCCGTCCGCGTTGCAGGCCCGGACCCGGTAACAATAGGTCGTGCCGGCGACGACGCTCGAATCCGTGAATGTGGCCACGCCCGCTCCCACTTGCGCATACAGTGCATAATTGGTGCAGCCCGTGCCCTCGCATCGCTCGATCTCGAAGCGGGTCTCGTTCGAGGAATTGTCCTGCCACGTCAGGACGATCTGATTGCCGGAAGCCGTGGCGATAAGGCGCGATGGCGCCTCGGGCGGGTTCGGAGGGAGGGAGATCGCGACGCAGAAGGTGTTACTGTACGCGGAACAGCCGGCGCTGTTGCACGCCCGGACGCGGTAACAATAGGTCGTTCCTGCCGTGACGTTGGTGTCGATGAACGAGGTCGTGTCGGCTCCCGCCTCGGCGTACGGCGTGTAATTGGTGCATCCCGCTCCGACGCATCGTTCGATGGAGAACTTCGTTTCGTTGTCCGAGTTGTCCTGCCAGGTCAGGACGATCTGGCTCCCGGAAGCCGAAGCCACAAGGCCGGACGGAGCGGCCGGAACCGACAACGGGTCCGGCGTGGTGGCCGAGACGATGTTGGAATAGGGGGTATATACGGCGTTACGGTTTTGGAAAACCTTCGCCGCGCGCACGCGATAGAGGTAGGTCGTGGCCGGCTCAAGGCCCGGATCCAAATAAGAAAGGCTGTTTCGGGCAGCGATCGCGATCTCGACAAAACTTCCGTTCTCGTTGGGGCTTCGTTCGATGGAATAGAGGCTGGCTCCCGACACGGCCGTCCAACTGATGATGATTTCCGTATAGGAAACCGCGGTGGCGGTGGAGGTGTTCGAGACGTTCTTGAGCGTGATCGCCGCGGACGCATCGAATGTTTCTTCGTTGCTCCCCACATCGATGCTTTGGCTGCATGCACTCAAGACGAGGGCGGCACAAAGGACTTCAAGACAAAGAGCGAAACGTCTTTGAAATGGCATGAAGCACTCCTTGGGATGGATTTGGCTGAGGAGGGACTGGCGATTGCAAGCCATCAGATCCAGGAAAGGCACAAAGGGTGCCAACAAAAATCTTTTTAATATCAATAACTTACGAAAGCCTCCTAATTGAATGCTATGAAGAAAAGTCAGGAATTTCCTTTTAATTACGCAATGTTTGCATAACAAACCGTAACCTATTGGATCAAAAATGTAGGGTGTCTGCGCGGAATCTCGATTTGCTAAGTATTATGAACTCTTGCGATCTGCGGCGGCGGAACCGACGCTTCGGTCAACTGACGATTTGGCGGGGAGGTGGGCTCGGCCCTTGCTGTACTAGGACCGCAATTTTTGCGTGGATCGAAGGATCTCGGCGATCTCCGAAGCTGGAACTCTCTGGCCCCGACCGACAAAGCAACCTCCGCCCCCGTCCTGCCCTGGCTCGCATAGCTCGAAGAGTCGATCAAATGGATCGAGGTCACACCCAAGACGATCCGGATCCGCAAAAAAGTGCTCCCCAAGAACCTGCGCAGCGTCGTACGATCCCAACGGATCACCAGCCCGGATAAGAACGAGTAACGGAAGAACGGATCTTCTTCCTTATTGATAGCATCGAAGGCATCTTTTTCCCTTCCTAAGATGATGTCTGTAGATGTTATAATTATTTCAATGTGTTACGGAGGCCTCGTTACATACATGAGCTATAAAGAATTGATTTATAGCTCATGGTTGGCTAATATTTGAGTTATAAAATGAGGTTTTATTGCTCATGATATGGAACTGGCAACAAGGCGACTGGTGTCAATTCACCTACCAAAGCGCGCTCTTGGAAGAGTTCGAAGCTCGGTTTCTTAGGCAATCCGGCATTCTGCTGGGTGCCTACAAACATGTCCGCGATGACGAAAAGAACATTCTCAAAATCGAACTCCTGGGCGACGAAGCTCTGAAAACATCCGCCATCGAAGGCGAATACCTCGACCGCGACAGCGTGCAATCTTCCCTTCGGCGCAATTTCGGCCTGGATTCGGACAACCGTAAAATTCCTCCCGCAGAACAAGGGATCGCCGAAATGATGGTCGATCTGTTCACGAATTTCGCGGATCCCCTTAGCCACAGGACACTTTTCAATTGGCATAAAACTCTGACCAGGGGCAGGCGTGATCTTAAGGACAGCGGCCGTTATCGAACGCACGCCGAGCCGATGCAGATCGTCTCCGGTCCTGTCGGAAATCCGAAGATTCATTTCGAAGCTCCACCCTCAACGAATGTCCCCCAAGAGATGGAACGGTATATCGATTGGTTCAACAGAACCGCTCCCGGCGGTGAAACACCTCTTCGCACTTTGATTCGCGCGGGCGTCGCGCACCTCTATTTTGTTTCCATCCACCCCTTCGAGGATGGAAACGGTCGCGTCGGCCGCGCCATCGCTGTGAAGGTCCTGTCCCAATCCAGCGGCCAACCGACGCTGATCGCGCTCTCTCGTACCATCGAGAGGAAGAAGAAAACCTATTACGACATGTTGGAACGCGGCAACAAGGCGAACGAGATTTCGGAGTGGCTGAAGTATTTCGCCGAGACGATTCTGGAGGCGCAGCAACACACGCAGACGATCGTCGATTTCATCATCGAAAAGGCGAAGTTCTACGACAATCACAGAGACCGGATGAATGCGCGTCAGGAGAAGGTGGTTGCGCGGATTTTTCGCGCAGGTTCTGAAGGGTTTGTCGGGGGGCTGAACGCCGAGAACTACCTCCGCATTACCGGCACCTCTCGCGCCACAGCGACCCGGGATTTACAGGACTTGGTGGAAAAAGGTCTTCTCTTACGTACCGGTGCGCTGAAGAGCACGCGCTACTACCTCAACATCGGCAAGGCTCGCTGAGTCTTGCCGAGGAGGGCTCCCGAGATCGTCTCGCACCCGCTTTTGCAAAGCCTTGGCGAGTACCCGCTCGGCGTTGCCACTAGAAATCGGCAACGTGAACCGCGACGTGTCGACGATTCGCAGCGAGTAGATGGCGTGCCTAGCCGTAGCTCTAGTTCGAAAAGGGGGAGTCCGCCTTCGCTGAAGCTTCGGCGGGACATCCTTCGCTTCGCTTCACTCAGCGAAGGATGGTGCCCAGGGGCGGAATTGAATGACGTGCGCTCGCGCCAAGCGCTACATCGGTACGTTCACACGCTTAAAGTGTTTAGAAGTGGTTCTTTCGGATGGATTGTTTTGCGAGATTTGGGGACGCTGGGCGCTCGCTTGGACGGTACGCACGGACCCGGCGTAGCCATCTCGCTTACCCCCGAGGAAGGGGGATGCGCGAGATGGTGCCCAGGGGCGGAATTGAACCGTCGACACACGGATTTTCAGATCACACGGAAAAAAACGAAGAAGACCCATCCAAACATAACAAGACCTTAGACAAGCCCGAGAAGCCTCCAGAGCCGGTTGGAGGGGGGTAAGTGAATCAAAGTGGTAACAAAATGGTAACAACCGGCGAGCATTTCGCGGGATTTTCGGAGCCTCGTTTCACGTCCACGCCCGATGAATTCTTCGATCGGCTCATGCCGACGCTCACGCTCGCCGAGACGAGGATCGTTCTCTACATCATCCGCCGGACGTTCGGTTTCAAGAAAAAGGCGGATGTCATTTCTTTGGACCAGCTTGAGAACGGAATCCGGCGAAAGGACGGCACGGAACTCGACCGAGGCACGGGTCTTTCGCGTCGGGCAATTCTGCCGGCCATACGATCGCTGATCGAGAAAGGGGTCATTGAGAAAAAAGAGCAGATGGACCCGCGCTTCGGCTCGCGCGCCTCTCTCTACTCGCTCCGGTTCAAAGACAGCCACCCGAGGGGAGAGGCAAGCTTTTCCCCTCCCCCCGGGGAAGAAACTTCACCTAGGGGAGAGGAAGCAACTTCCCCCCACAAGAAACAGAATCCAACAAACAGTTTAGACAACACCCCCACCACTCCCCTGAACCTAGCGTCCAAGTTTTACCGGGGACTTGGCCGCAAGGTCTCGGAGCCAAAGCTTAGGAAGGGGGAGGAAGTGATCCAGGATCTCTTGGAGAAAGACTTCTCCGAGGCGGATGTCACCTATGCCATCGGCTATGTGGTTCGGAAATATCCCGATACGCAGACGATCCATCGCCTGCCGTTCTTGATCGACGAGGCGCTTGAAGAGCGGGGCAAGGAACAAGCCCAGGAAAGATCCAAGGCTGAAGCGAAGGAGAGACAGACCCACGAAGATCAATGGAAAGAACACGCTGAGGACGAAGCAAGGAGGGCTTACGAGGCCTTCCGCCGGCTCAAGGATGAAGATCGGGAGGCGCTTCTGAGCCGGGCACCGAAATGGATCAATCTTCCGCAAGCCCGAACCGCCTGGGCGGTGAACAAACTGAAGCGGTTTTCACCTGATTGGACCGGTTCGGACCCCCGGTTCCTTTTCTCTTTTCGGTAGCGGGGGGGTGACTACCTTTCGAAAACGTCAGATTTGTAAGGCCTGGACATTTCAAACCTTTCCGCCCCTCAAAATGAATTTTCGAGCCAATTTCACCGGGGATCCCGCGCCCCCTACCATTTATATTCTTGGGGGTCTCGGGATCCCCGCTGATGGCTCTCAAGGTGTGGGGAGAGGGGCGGCCTGGAAATGAAGTCCATTGAACAAGTAAGTAGAAAGGCAGGATGGGCAAGATCTGAAAAACAACATTGAAGGAGAGATGAAAGGGAGGAGGTGGAGAAAGCTACCGGTTTAAAGCAGATTTGGGTGATGCTTGCGAAGCCAGGTTTCGATTTCTTTTCGAAGTCTCCTGGCCAGTTCGTGCATTTCTTGGGCTTCCTGATCCGAGGTGGATCCGGCCCGTTCATAGGCGCCGATATTCCGTTTCTTTCTGAACTGATCGAATTCCCGGATCAGTTCAGGTTCCGAATGGGTCGTGTACGCAAGAGACTGGATTGTCCGGTAATGGTGCGCAACCCGGTCGGCCCGGTAGCCTGAGGCGGCCAGGGCGGCGGTCGCCAACTGAAGAGCCGCGTTGTAAGCGATGTTGAGCTTCCAATCGGAACTCAACCCCGACGTTTCGCAATCGGCCAGGTCGCGGTCCGCCACATGGAACAGGTCGGTAATCTCCTGCTTGCTCGTTTTGTGCTCTTTAAGCCAGCCGCTCTTGAGCCAGTCGTTTAAGCTCATCCTCTCCGCCTACCAGGAAGATTTTCGGTTCCTTGAGGACACTCTGAAGGAAATGGTTCCCGGCCGAAAGCTTTTTCCTGAACTCGGAGACCGGATACACGGTGGGGTTGATCTCTCTCCCGAGCGCTTTCTGGGATTTTTCGAGCTTCGCGACGATCTCGGCCAACGTCACGTTGCCGACGACCAGGAGGTCAACGTCGCTCTCCTTCCTGGGTTCTCCCTTGGCGAAGGAACCGTAGATAAAAGCGACCCGAACCTTGTCCTTCAGCTTCTCGAACTCCTTTCGTAGGAGATCCGCAGCCCCCATCGTTTTGAGGACCAGGCTTTTCAGGTCCTGGAAGATGGGTGACTGGGGATTCGCCTGATAAAAGACCTCCCGACCCCGCGTGGTTCGTTCCAGGATCCCGGCCTCGGACAACCGCTTAACTTCGCGTTGGACGGCGCCGAGGCCCGCTCCGATAGCTCGGGCCAGTTCACGTAGATAGAACTTCTCGTCGGGATGGCCGAAAAGGAACCCCAGCAAGGCTCGCTGCGTCTTGCCGAAAAGGGCTTCCGAGATCGCCTTGTGGTCGATTGACCTCATATTGGGTACGATTGTACTCAAAATGAGAACAATTGGAAAGACTGATTTGAGCTATGAAGAGATCGGCATCGAGGTTTCGGATAAGCCATAACTACATGTAATTATTTGTAAATAATGGGATGGTTCGCGTTTGATCGCTATTTGGGTCGATGGCCGCCATCGTATTACCAGCCACCGGTTGGGAATTTTCTCGGGGTCTGTCCCCGCTCCCATGTCGCTCGCCGCCGGTTGAAAGCTGTCTTGGGGTCTGTCCCCGTCCCCACACCCGTCCCCACGATTCAACGGCGCCCTTTGGTTGCGGCCGAAAAACTCTCGCACGATTTAAGAATCTTAGAAAAGCGTGAGCTCCTCGCCCTACGCGAGCAGTTGATTGGCCACTACAAGCGACGCGGACTGCACATCGTTGATTGTTTGTGTTAATGTTTCAGAATGAAACGTTTTTTATTTTTGGCGTGTTTTGCACTCTTCGTGTGCTTTTCCCTCTTTGCCGCAGACAAAGTGGAGAAAACAAAGGCACTACCTTCTCAAACTTCAGGAAAGTCTGACAATGCCATGTTTGGGACACCCGAAGCTCTTATGGCCACCTACATTGAAGCCCTTCGAAAGGGAGACAGAGTTCTTGCCAACAAGTGTTTTGCTGGCGGCGACTTCCAACTTGATGGGCCAGTCAAGATTAAGAAATACAAAATCACAAAAAAGCAGGTATTTGGAAAGAAGGAAGTGGACGATTGGAACGAAAAAGGCACTGTTCCTCCCGCCCAGATTGGCGACGTCAACCTTGAGGTAGATCAGGATGGGGAAATGTTTTCGTATTTTCTTCGCCATGTCACAAAAGAGAAATGGCAGATTTCTGCACACTACGCTTGGAATGCCCCGGATTAGGTGCAGTAATCAGTTTTCGCGTTGAGATTGGCCTCGTGAGCCCCACCTCTCTTCCCTGCCCCCCTTTCGATCGTCGCTCTGCGGGGCGATAAACAAGCGCGGCTCAAACGATCTAGCGTGTTTTGGCAAGCCCCTCGATGAGGGACCAAAGCGCATAGAACGCAATCGCTGTAAGCAGCGTCACGACGATAGCCCCGTAGACGTTGTAATAGGACTTGTCTGCGAAAAATAGTGCTGGAACTTTTTGAAGCACCGGTCGTAATGGCGCGCCAAGAAACTCGACGAGTGTCAATCTTATGTTGTTATATGGGGGTAGAAGCGCAACGAGAAGAAGACATACGCTGAGCACCGTTTTCCAAAGAGTAGGCCTAAACATACGGAAACCTTATACCGGGGCCCATAGCCCCGTCGAGGAACTGACGTTTCCTCTTCGATTGAACCGACCGTAACCGTTGATGAGTTTCACGACGGGCTCGCGAAAATACGAGTTGGAAACGAGCAAAGCGGAAAATGGGGGTTTATCAATAGAGCTGGCGCAATTGCCATCAAACCCAAGTTCGCTTGGGCCTACGAATTTCACGAGGGGCTTGCGGCAGCGTATGTCGGGGGTTCGAAAGGTGAAAATGTCGGTTATATCGATCGGGCCGGGCGATTTGTAGTCGAACCTCAGTACGATTTTACCGTCCGCTTTGACGTCGGGGTAAGTACCGTTCGTTAGGGGAAACGCGAGACCGGCAAATGGGCGTTTATCGATAAGAACGGGAAGGCTGTAACCAAGCTGCAATTCGACGATCAGACGTTCTGCAGCGCTGACGCCCTCTAGTCGCGGCTCCCGCAGTTTTAGGTAATTTGTTTTTTACCTGAACTCAGAACCCACTGTTCCCCATTCCGGACGAGTACTCCCAGTCAGTGAACGGGTGACGTTAAGGATTTACGTCCCTTCATCTGCGCCAATAGTTGAAACTCTTGGCGATGGGATCGAAATAAATATGAAAAGCATCACACTTGCCGTCATCCAATCTCAGACCCTTCATGCCTCTTTCTGCGGCTTTTTGAATGATGCCGCTGGCCTCGATAAGTTCCCCGCAATTGTGGTTCTGACTTGAACTCGTGCAACCCCACTCCTCCAACGGTAAAGACGGTTCTTCCAGCGTGGCGGAGATCTCACGCCCGCAGAACGAATCCGTGCTTTGTTTGCCTACAGAGAACGTCAGTATTTGCCTGACTGCCGCGGCTGTTTGCATCGCTCGAGATCCAGTGGCGTCTATTTCCACTGAAACAATGCTCGCGGTCGATACGATCCGTGCGGTATCCACTACACCGTCCCCATCAAAATCTGCCCGGAACACTTGCGGGGTCGCGGCGATCTTGGGTGCATAGTCGGCCCCTTCTTTTTCGCCAAGGTTCTTTCCGGCAACACAGCCGAACGCTAGGAGTGCAATTAGTCCAAGAAGCGACGCTTTCATTCGACCTCTTTCTAGCGAGTCAGGGTAGATCACACGTGTGCCTTACTCAAGGACTCAGGGCAGTTCGAGCAGCGGCAAGCCCTATTCTTCCCTTCCCTGCCCCCCTCCCGATCGTCGCTCTGCGGGGCGATAAACGATCCGTCTTCAGGGGTCTGTAGACTACCACGGGCCAAGTTCTCAACGTCATTCCCACGGCGGAGGGCCTAATCGCTCTACAGGGTCACCCAATACAGGGAAGCTGTTTTCTTCCAACCATTTATCCAGTTGAGTGTGGCTGAAGCGTAGACGGTTGCCCACCTTGATATAGGGGATTCGGCGGGTCCACGCCCAAGATCGAAGGGTCTGAACCTTGACCCCTAACATCTCAGCCACCTCTTCCGGCTTGAAAAGTTTCATCGGTGGCTCATTTGTTTACCTGTTGGTGACCTTCCCCCCGAAAACCGGGCTATTTCGCAGCTGCCCCCTTAAGCCGCTTGTCGTTCCTTCAGGTCAAGCCAGTGGAAGCTGGCCCCGGTGCCTACTCGGCAAGGCGCTCGGAAAATCTAACTTCCGGTCTGCTTTAAAGACTCTTTCCGCAATTTCTTTAGCTGGCCGCCGCGGCGGTTGATCTCGTCCTCGATGGCCTGGCGGATGAGGGGGCCGTATATCGGGTGGTTCTTTGTGCCTTCCATGATGAGCCGGCGGATGAAGGCGGCGACGCTCATTTGTTCCATGGCGGCCATTTGCTCGAAGGCCTTTCGCACTCTCACTTCCCGGATCCGAATCAGGGCGACGGGGAGGCCGGGCTTGGTTCTTGTTCCTTTGCGGCCCACGGCTATCTCCTCTCTCCAATGATGCGTTCCGGGCCCTCCAGGAGGTCGTTCAAGAGCACCCAGCGCACATAGTCGGTCATATTCTCGAATCCCACCTCCATCATGCGTTGGGACAAGATCTCGTGGAGGGTGGGTTCAACGGGGACGAGCATCCGAATGCTCTGCTTTTCATCGGCCCACGGCCTAGGCATTCCAAATCGCATCATCTCTCCTAATACTAAAAAGTTATTTTCTATAACACATTAAAATGATTTGGATAATTGTCCACCCCCCGTATCGGAGAAATATTGAGAAACAATCGGTTAGATTTTGTTGATTTTATATAACGTGTTTGATACATCCTGAGTGTGGATTGGGATCGGGGGTGCAAGATGATCGAGACGAAGCCGAATCAATTTCTGAACACGACGTTGAATCCGGAGGGACTTCTGCAGGCGATTGAGATCCTGCGGGCTGTTGTGGGAGCCGCTGGAGTCGCGGCGCCGGCCAATGGGGGAGACGGAGTTCAGAATGGGAGCCGGAAGCTCTTGACGGCAAAACAGATCGCCGACGCAGCAGGGATCAAAGCTTCGTGGGTCTACGAAGCCGCGCGCCGAAACGAGGTCCCGTTTGTTTCGTTCGGGAAATACAAGCGATTCGACCTGGATGAGGTTCTGGCGTATCGAAAGAAAAAGATGGAGAGAGAGTAGGGTCCCGATGGCTTGCGTGGTCAGACGCCGTGGGAGGTGGGTGGTCGACTTCCGGGACCCCCGGGGCTACCGGATGGTGGAGACCGTGGTCCCTCCGCCGGGCAAGGGCCGGGCGACGAAGCGGGATGCCGAGGCTCTTCTGGCAACGCGAATCACTCAAATGAGCCGGGGGGAGTACGTCCCCCGCGACGAACAGCACACCTTTGACGCTCTGGCGATTTCGTTTCTGGACCACAAGAGCGGCGAGATCAAAGGGACGACGTTCACGGACTACCGGCAGCTGATCGACCTGCATCTGAAAGCCACGTTTTCCGGGTATCCCCTCCGGAAGATCTCCCGGGAGATGATCAGCGCCTTCCGGACGAAGAAACGGGAGGACGGTGTCGGCCTCCGCACGATCAATAAAACCCTGACCCTTCTCTCCTCCATGTTCAATCACGCCCTGGAGTCCCAGTGGGTGGGGCGCAATCCGGTGATCGGCATAAAGCCCCTGAAGATCGAAAACAGCTTTGAGAGGGTCCGTTGCCTCGACCCGGAGGAGATCTCGCGCCTGATGGCCGTTTACACGCCCGCCGAGGAGAAATGGCGAATCCTGGTCTGGGCGGCGGCGAATACGGGCCTCCGGCAGGGAGAGCTTCTGGGTCTCCAATGGCGCGACATCAACTGGAAAATGAAGCAGATCCACGTCACGCGCCAATACTCGGCCGGAAGATTCTCCGACCTCAAGACCGCCGCCTCCCGCCGAGCCGTCGATATCTCAGACCAGCTTGCCGCCGATCTCCGCCAGTGGCAGACGATCTGCCCCAAGAGCGCTATTCACCTGGTGTTCCCGAACGGGAACGGGAATCCCGAGAACCACGGGAACGTGATGAACCGCGGCTTCTATCCGATGCTCGGCCGCGCCAGCCTTCCGAAGATCCGCTTTCACGATCTGCGGCACACGTATGCGAGTCTCCTGATCCTGAACGGCGAGCACCCGAAGTACATCCAGAAGCAGATGGGTCATTCGTCGGTGAAGATCACGATGGATATCTACGGTCATCTGATGCAGTCGTGGAATCCGGAGGCGGCCAATCGCCTCACCAACCTCATTTTGGGTGGTAACAAAGTGGTAACAGGGGGCGGGGGAGAAGAGTCGGGCTCGGACCTAAGTGCTGATAATCATATGGTGCCCAGGGGCGGAATTGAACCGTCGACACACGGATTTTCAGTCCGTTGCTCTACCAACTGAGCTACCTGGGCACCCGTTGGAAGCGTCTTTCATAGCAGTTTTGGAAGAATCGTAAACTGTTCGCTAACTGGGGCGGAATGCGGGCGCTCTCGCGCCTCGCCGTTCCTGCAAACGATCGCTGAAAATCCTCGCTCCGGCGGCCTATCAAATCGCCAGCTTCGCTCCCAGGCTCACCATCTGAACGAAAGCGTTATAGTACCCCGGGGCCAGGTTCGTCGCCGTGACCGGGATCGTGCGTGATCCGAACCGGGCGTTCCAAGTTCCTTCAAGCGTCAGAGCTTTCACCTTGAACGCGAGACCGAACGAAACCTCGTGGGCCGCAATGTCGCCGACGATCCGGTTCATCATGTCGTCGGGAATCGAGTCGTTGAGGTCTTTAGCCCAGCCGGCCCTCATTGCGAACGCGGGCATCGCCCAGAATTCCGCGCCGACGTGAATCGTGTGGGAGTCACTGTAATTTTCGTCCAGAGGAATCGTTCCCACGCCTGCAAGCGCGACGTTCAACGTTTTGATCTCCGAATTGGCTTCAAAGTCGTAGCTTAAGCCCAGCGTGAGGTTCTCCATCGGCTTGAAACCGAATCCTGCGGTGACCAGCATCGGCAAGGGCTCCTCGAAGGAGGCCGCCAATGTCCCCAAACCCGTGAACTTCGCGTCGCCATCCAGGGCGGGCGTCACCTTGGAGCGCCAGTTCACGCCGAAAGAAAGCCAATCCATGGGTTTATAAAGGACGCCGAACGAGCCGCCCACGCCCCAACCGGTCACGGTCAGATTCTCAAGCGTATCCACCTGGGCTCCCACCTGGAACAACGCGTTCTTGAGCGTGGAAGAGAGACGCACGATCCGAAGAGAGCCTCCGACGCTCAGGCCTTTCATCAGCTCGAAGGCGACCGCAGGGTCGATCTCCATGGAGTAGATGCGGCCTTCGGTCGGGTTCGTGAGGATGGCCGAGGCGGCGGAGAACTTGCCCCCGTTCCCGTGCGGGAAGAAAACGCCGAGGCCCCAATAAAAGGGCTTGAAACCGGCCGACACATAACCGAACTGAGGCACCGGTAGGAATTCGCGTTTCGCATTCTCGACAACTCCGGTGGTCGGCGGCGTGTATTCCTCGTTCGTGATGAGCGAATCCATTCCGACCTCGACAGTGTGCCCTGTGAGCTGCGTCATGCCCGCGGTGTTGTGGTAGATCGCCGTCGGGTCGTCCGCGATTCCGACGAATGCTCCGCCCATGCCGATCGCCTTGGGCCCCACCTGTACCGGCTTGGAGAGCGCGCTCGCGAGCGCGGACCCCGAAGTCAGAAGAAACAGAACCACTAAACCGACCGAAAGAGTCTTTTTCATCGCCATTTTCTCCCCAGAAAAAGAAATGATGACTGCACTTGAGGGGTCCCACAAGTTTTTCGTCACAAAAGCACCCCGGTGGTATCTTCACCGCCGTTGACGGCCATGCTGAAAGTTTGGCGAAAAGCGATACTGATGACGGCGGTGATCGTCCTGGGGCCTGGGATTTTTGTGCCGGCGCTTTGGCGGGATTGGCGGATCTGGTGGCTGTTCGCGTGCGCTGCAGTTTTGGTCGGGTCGCAGCCGAACATCCAGTATTCAAAGCTCGGCAGCGACGTTAAGGCCGTGCGGGACCGGGGGTCGATCCGCCTCATTATCATCGCGGGATATCTGAGCATCCTTCTCCCTCTCGGGAAGTTTATTTTGGCCGTTCACAACCACGAAGCATTGCGGGCACGAAGCACGGCAGCCGCCGCGGCCATCGTGGGTTCATTGGCTCTGATTCTCCGCGTCTATTCGATCCGCGTTCTAGGGAAATTCTTCACGTCCCACGTCGTGATTCAGGAAGACCATCAGCTTTGCGAGGCCGGACCGTACCGATACGTGCGGCACCCAAGCTATTCAGGGTCGATGTTGTTCTTTTTGATGGTGCCGGTGGTCTTCGGCTATCCGCTCTGGTTCTTTCTCTATGCGGTGGCCTGGCTTTTGACGTATCGCCGGCGGATTGCAGCCGAGGAAGAAGCGTTAACCGAACACTTCGGCGAGAAGTACGTCCAGTACAAGGCTCGGACGAAAGCCCTCATCCCCTGGGTTTTTTAGAGCGGAACAAAGCCCGAAACGCCCCCATCCCGAACGTCAGGCTGAAATGCCAGTTGCGCGCCAGTTGGAAATCGGCCGCTTTGGCGCGGGCCTTGCGGTGCCAGCCGGGTTCGATCCTAAAGAACGGCTCGTTTTTCTTGAAACGCCGGTCGTGGAGTCGGCCCGCCGCCTTGTGAAAACGCATGTCACCCGTGAGCGCGGCGGTCACGTCCAGGAAAAAGCCCAACGCTTTTCCTTCGCCGACGTAGCGGCCGTGCCGCTCGAGTTGGCGAAAATCCAATCGCTCGCTGTGGCGGGCCAGGAGGAAGGGGAAGGCCCGCGCCAGGTCCTCGCGCTTGTGACACAGGGGGAGAGCGCGTGAAAGCACTTCTTCCAGCGGAAGTCCGAACAGCGGTTCTCCCTCCACATCCAGCGGCGCTCCAAGCGCTTTGACGTGGAGGAGGATCTGCTGTTCCCCCGGCGCGAGTTGCTCCGCGCGTCCCTCGGCGAAGAAGAGATCCTTGAGAACCGTGGTTCTGGGATGGTTCAGGTTGGCCCGGTAGACCCAGGCGTTCCCGCGCCGCTCCCGGGCGGCCAAATCCACCTTTTCCATCTCCTTGAGCTCGAACTGGGCCCGGGCGTACG
Organism: Pseudomonadota bacterium; assembly: GCA_043804515.1. Classification (GTDB taxonomy): domain Bacteria; phylum Bdellovibrionota_G; class JALEGL01; order JALEGL01; family DATDPG01; genus JAZDIZ01. Next base: position 27,073 of record JAZDIZ010000017.1, read on the forward strand.
GAACCTCAGCGAGGCGGGCCAGCGCGCGGACGGAACCGATCCCGCCATCATGCCAAAGAAGGGTTAAGAGACGTCGGCGGGAGGCTGGCTGTACAAGGTATCGAATCACGGAACCGGCTCCAGCACTGCAATTATTATATTATCACAAATCAAGATAATAGGCCGTGACAGCGTTGCCACGATCTTGATGGGCTGAGAGGTGGGTCCCCGCCGCCGCAGGGTTTTGGACCGGCAGAAACGCGGGCCCTGAGGGCCAAAAGCACTTTAAATATTAAGGACTTAGAAAGGCCCCGCCTTGGATAGGGATGTTATGTAACTGGCGGCGGGGAGGCGGCCTCCGTCCCCAAAAAAACCATGTTGCCTTAAAGTTAAGGATCTCGGCGCGTCGAGACGGCGGCGCGCAACAGAGGAATCTCTTCCTCGATCTTCACAATACGGGTTTCGTGGTTTTCGAGCTTTTCCGAGTGAGGCTCCAGCATTTCGACGATCAGCTTCAACGTACCTTGGGTTTCTTCGTGCAGAACACCGGCGTAGGATTTCACGTCCGAGATCTTTTGCTCCAGCGAAGAGAGCCGAATCTTCGTCTCCTCCTGAAAATTCCTTGTCTCCTTCTGGAAATTCGTCATCTTCTCTTGAAAGCCCCTCGACTCTTTTTGAAATTCATCCAGGCGCTTTTCAACACGCTTCAGCCCGACCCCGGTGGGGGAACTCGGGGTGGCTTCCGTGGATTTCTTGGAGGACACCTTCTTCATCCGAGTCCGTATACCACATCGCCGCCACCGTCCGGGAGCCAAATGGGGGAAGATAAGGACGGGGGACTGCGGTGCCCCTGCCGCGGAAGATTCTCCACAGGCTGGAAGCTTTAGACATTCTCATCGTCTCAGAATTATTCAATAAATTCATATGGTTCTGTGGAGGACGGAGGCGTATAATCTGGCACGTTTCGTGGTGAGTTAAGACCTTTAGGATGATGGAGCTCGTCCAAACCAACCGACGCCGGTCCCCTCGTTTTTCGGCTTCGCACAAGATCCCGGCCCAGCTTGTGGTCAACGGCCGGCTTTTTGACGGCACTGTCTTTGACTACGGCGTTACGGGCCTGGCCCTCAGCGTTCCCAAGGCCGCCGCGACTAGCGTGGAAAAAGAAAAGGCCGAGGTCGAAGTTCTTCTTCAGGGCCTTACACTCAACGGCCGGGTTCGTCATTCGCGGACACAGGAAGAACGAGCCGTCCTGGGTGTGGCGTTCAACGTTCCCGGCGACGGCGAGGAAGTCAGCTTTACATCCGACGATCCGGGTTGGGACTTGATTGAAAATAAAGAAACGATCGATCAGATCTTTCGGGATGTGACGTTCAAAGGTCCGGAAGTCCAAATTACGGTCCGGCAGATTCAGGGACTAGCCGTGCTCTTGCCCGAGAAGCTCAGCGAAGATGGGAAAGTCATTGCTGAGATCTTCGAAGCCAAGCGCGGAAAACTCACTGAAGGAAGAGCTTCATTTCAATTCGAAATGTTTCAGACGTGCCATGCGTTCGAATCCAAGCTCACGCCGATTGCAAACAATCGCGTCGAGATCGAGATCCCGAAAACACTAGCCCGGCTTCTAAGGCGTGAGACGTACCGGGTAACAAACGGAACGAACGCACGTTTTCTAAAAATCCGGATGTCGAGCCAGCTTTTGGGCAGTCCCGCCGAGGAAGTCAAAGTCTACGATTACAGCGAACATGGGATTTCAGTGATCGATCCCACAGGGTGGGCCTCGGCCCCCGTCGGAACGCCGATTGAGAACATCGAAATCACGACCAACGAAGGCAAAACGATTCGCGGTCGCGGAACCGTAAGAGGCTTCCAGTGGATCAAAGCTGAGAATGCCTACTCCGTCGGGATTCAATACGAGACCTCTTCCGACCAAGACCGCACGGAATGGCACAACACGATCTTGGAGGCACGATACCCAGCGCTCGCATTACGATACAGAGCCGAGCACCACGAGCAGATTTGGGGCCTTTTCGACCGAAGCGGCTATTTGGATTTGAAGCCACGCGAGGCGTTCACTCATGTGTTTGACGTTACAAAGTCCACATGGAAGAAATTGTCCGCAGCGGGAACGAAAATTTCCAAGCGAGCCGTAATTGAGGTGGACGGAAAAGTAGTTGGTCACCTCCAACTCGACCGGATCTACCCCGAGGCCTGGTGCGCCCATCACCTGGCGATCGATCCAAAGGTGTCCAAGGTGGTTGGACGAGAACTTTATTCCTTAACAACGGATGTTCTAGAGGCGGAGGGAGGGGGCTTTATCTTCAGCCTGACGGAAGCGGCCAAGCCTTGGAACCAGCGAAACTATTATGACTTCGTAAAGCAATACCGATTTCCGGAGCACAACGAACTGAAGATCTTTCAGGTCTATGAAGCAGACACACGCGCACCATTTAAACTTGAAGTTTCAAAAGACGTAGAAATTCGAGCGGCACAGAAATGGGATCTGAAACGAATTACTCGATTCTTTCAACTGTATGGTACGGAGCTGGAACGGGAAGCATGCGGCCTTAATCAGAAGAGTCTTCTTCTTCAGGATCTCAACGCAGAAGTAGTGGGGTTCGGGCTAAATCGGGGTCGCGAATTCCTGGTGGCAACCTCCGGTAGTCGATTCTTGGGGTTTGCCCGGGTCGAAACGGGCACAGCAGGCGTAAACATTTTTGGTTTGCTGGACATGCTCTATATTCACTTGATGCCCGACCTGGGATCACAAGCGTCGCAGGTTCACGAGAGCCTCGTATTCGCAGGATTAGCCCGGTTCAAAGAACTGGGAAAGGATGACGTCATTGTGGCGCTGGATGACAACCGAGCGAAGTATTACGCCGATCGCGGCCTAGCCTACATTTGGGATGGTGTTCGATGGATTGGGCGATGCGAAGCTGCACGGCGATACCATGCGTATACACAGATGCTCTATGGGCACCTACTGACGAAACGAGCACAAATTCGAGGACATTCCGAGCGAAGCTGACTAAGATTTTCCGCAAGGCGGACGAATGAGTCTCTTTTCCAGAAGCCGGCGGCTTGAGCTTTTATTCTGGATCTCGCTCGTCTCAGTCTTTGCACCGGTTGCACTCGATTACTCCTTTGGCACAAAGCTTGGAGCTTCATTACCGATCCGGTTGGACGGGGATCAGGTTTGGATAGCGCACGCTCTTGACGAACCAAACGGAAAGACGCGTGAGATTCAACTTCCCCAAGACATTCGCCGGGATCCTTTACTTTCTGCGAGTCGGTCATGGCTCTTTTCAACCACCCTAGACGTGGCAAAGATCAAGACATTGAAGAAACCGGCGCTAGTTCTAGGGCGAATTGGGGATTCTGATGTTGTGCGTTTAGGAAGATGTGAGGTCGGCAGAACGGGAATCACGGAAGCGGGGGAACAAAACGGATGGTGGTGGGGGATTCTTCGCTACTATGACATTCCCGCCAACTGTGTGGACGAATTGCGAACGCCCTCAGCCGTCTTGAGCGTGGAAGTTCACAAGTGGGGAGGCCCATCCTTTGGCATCTTTGGTGGACCGCTCGGCATAGGTGAATCGGAGAGGGTGTTCAGATACGCGTCGTTAAACGAAATCAGCCGATTCGGTTCGCTTGGCGTGTTTGGTATTCTTCTCTTTTGGGCGGTGGGACTTTATTATCTTTTTGTTTATCTTCTCGCGCCTGGCCGCGCCTACCATGGGATTTTCGGTCTTTGTTGTATGGCGGTCGGGACGTTCGTGTTCATCACGAGCACGATCCTTTATCGATATACATCGAACAGCACGCTCGTAATGAAGTTGAATTTTCTCAGTGCTGCAGCGTCCTCGTATCTTCTTGTCCTCTTCCTCAGAGCACGCTTCGGCCTTATCAGGCGATGGATAATTTGGGCCGCGGCCATCGGAGGTGTTCTGGCTGGGGGGATGGGGCTCCTTCAAGGGACTCTTGATGGCGTCTACTCTGTGTACGAGAAATGGTTCGCATTCTTTCTCGTCGTGTACGTGCTTGCTTATTTCGAATTCCTGATTGCGACGATTCGCAATCGGCGACGAGACACGTGGATCTATCTGGTTGGGTTTTCAATTCTTATCTTAACGTGTCTGCACGACATTATCGTCACGTATCAAGGAGCGGATCGGCCGTATCTTATTTCAAATGGCTTTGTGATCATTTTAGCAGCGGTCGCTGCAGCTTTGGCCAAGGAGTCTGCAGACGCTTATCAGCACGTGGAAGAGCAGGTATCCGAGCGCACAAAAGACCTGGGCACGGCGTTAAATCAGCTCCGCGCGCTGGAAAAGATGAAGGAGCGCTTTTTCGCCAACATTTCGCACGATTTTAAAACGCCCGTGACCGTGGCGTTGGGATCGATCGAGGACGCCAAACGAGCCCCCGCTGAAGGAGGCGGCAAGGCTGTGGCACCGACGCTTTTGCCTGCGGAGCGGAGCCTGCATCAGCTTCTCGGGATGATTCAGGACCTTCTGGACACGGTCAAAGCCGAGTCGGGGACACTTAAGATGCTCTGGGAGACGGCCAAACCCGCCGAGCTTTTGCGGGAGTGGATCCAACCGTACGAAGTGCTTTGCGAGCGAAAAGGGATCACGCTGGAGCTGGACGTCTCCGGGTGCGGCGAGCTCAAAGTACCGATGGATGTCTCGAAACTCCGCCGGGTGATCGACAACCTGCTCTCGAACGCCGTCAAGTTTACGGATCGAAGACAGGACGCGAACCGGCGAAATCATCCGACGGGAATCGTCCAAGTGACGCTCCGCACGGACGATGCGCGGTTCTATATCGAGATTTCGGACAGCGGGATCGGGATACCGGAAGACGAGAAAGACAAGATCTTCGACCGGTACTACCAGTCCTCGCGCACGTCGCTCAAGGATCATGGCGGCTCGGGAATCGGTCTTTCGTTCGCGAAGGAAATGGTGGATCTCCACAACGGTACGATTTCCGTTGTGAAGAGCGATTTTGGAGGCGCGAAGTTCATTGTGGCAATGCCTTTGGCCCAGGATGTGGAAGTGACGGGCGAGCACGAAGTGATGCCGGGAATCGCCGACGAGGTATTGCGCGGTTCTTTGGACGTGGCGTATCCGCCCGAGCAGCCCAGGAAGATCGATCCGACGCGGCCGACCGTCCTGTCCGCCGAGGACAATCCGGAAGTGGCGCAGATTCTGGTGACGGCGCTGCAGGATGAATTCAACGTCTATTTCGCGCCGAACGGCCAGAAGGCATGGGAAAAATTACGGGCGCAGCCGTTCGACTGTCTCATTACCGACATCGTGATGCCGCAAATGCGCGGGGACGAGCTGGTGGAAAAGATCCGGGCAGATTCGAAGCTGGCGGGGCTTCCGGTCATCGTCGTGAGCTCGCATCAGGAGGAAACGCTGACGGCGACGGTGCTCAGGTCCGGTGCGAACGATTATGTGAACAAACCGTTCAACAGGGACATCCTGCTGGCGCGCGTGCGGACACAGATCGAAGCCCACAAGACGGCGGACTGGATCGCGAAAAACGAGAAAGTGATCGAGCTGGGCTTTTTGGCCGGCGGGATGGCGCACCAGATCCGGAACGGCCTGGCCAATTTGAAGAACCAGGTGGAGGCGCAACAAAAGATGGCCGACGAGCTTCTGACGCTGGCGAGCGAGATGCCGGCGGAGCGGAGGGCCAAGATCGAAGAACGCCTCAAGAAATCGCAAGGCGGAATCGGACGGGCCACCGATCGGATCGAACGGCTGACCGATGCCGTGAAAACGTACAGCACCGGCTCGGTCCAGCAGACGTTGATCAACCTGAAGGACAGCGCCGACCTCGCTCTGGAGCTTCATGCCGACTTGATCAAAAAGCGCGCGGTCCGGGTGGAGATTTCGGGCCTGGAAAACATTCACATCCAGGGATACTCCGCGTTTCATGAGGTTTTTGTGAATCTGATCGGAAACGCCATAGGAGCCGTGAAAGACGACGGAAGCGGCGTGGTCCGCGTAGTGGGAAAGGACTTGGGCGAGGAAGTCGAGATTACGGTTTCCGACAACGGGATGGGGATCAAGCCCGAGATTCTGCCGCGACTTTGCCGGCCGTTCTTCACGACAAAGACGCCGGGAGAAGGGTGGGGGCTGGGGCTTTACGTCGTCCGGGACGTTGTGGAAGGCCAGCACCGCGGGAAACTCACGATCGCGTCGGAGGGCGAAGAGAAGGGGGCGACGTTCACAGTGCGCGTTCCCAAAAAAGCCCCCGAACCCACGAGTCAACCCGAAGTAATCATCCACGGCGTGACCGTCAGTTAATCCAATTCAAGCCGCTTTTCGTTCCTCCGGCCCGACCCAGCGGAAACGGGCTCCGGGCCCTGCTCGGTGGAGGCGTTCAACCAACCCGGACCGGACGTAATCCCGAATGATGGGATGGAGGCTCGACGCCGCCACGTGAAGTCGTCTGGCAAGTTCATGAAGGGAGATTGCCCCGGCATCGGGCAGAACCGCCTGAACGTCGCTCCGCAATGTCGGCCCATGGAGTGCGCGGTAGCGCAGGATCAACGACCGCTCATACACTCCTCTCGGCGGGAGAACGACGCCTTCCCGAATTCTTTCCCCGCGTGCGAGAAGAAATCCGTGCCTTAGAAAAGCCGGATCCGGATCTTTCTCGATGAGATCTTTAAGGACCTTGGGAAGGTTTGGATATAGATGCTCCGTCTTGGGGACTCGTCCCTTCACAATGAGCCGGCGAAGTTTTCCTTCGTTGCTCTTTGAGGCCTCAATAATGGCCGAGAAGAGCCGCCTCTCCCGCGTAGTCTCAAAATAGAGCTTTTTCGTGAGAAGAAGATGGCCGTACCGGGCGAGCCACGAGGTAACGATCTCCAGGAGCCGGCCGTCGCTCTCCATGTGGGCCACGGAGTCCATGATCAGGAGTTCCGGGTCCTCCAGAGGATCGATGTCGCCGACGACATACATTCCCAAAGAGGCCCAGCGGGAAAGAAGATTATCCACGCTGCCTCTCCTTGAGTTCCGTTACAAGTTGATCGATCAGGCTGGGCCAGGCGGGATTCGCGTCGTAGTTCCGCGCCCAAACCCGGGCGAATTCCCATTCTTCATCTGTCGGATTGATCGCCAGGATGTCCTGAACATCTTTCTCCGCACGGCGATCGAACGCCGCCGCGATCTTCGTCGATATCGGCGGTCGGTCGTGTGCTGATCCCGGTGGCGATAAGATTCGCCCCACCGATGACATAGACCTCAAGCGGTTCGGACAATCGCCGGTCGAGCTCCTTGAGGAGGGCCAGAAGATTGAGCTTGGAACGGATAATCGACATATTAGTATTATCCTAATATCATTTTGGGGGCGCCGCAACTCTTGTAAGTATCTGCAATCATTTGAAATATATTCATAAAGGGGCCTGGCCTCATGATCGTTACCCAATCCACGCAAAAAGCGGGATTGTTTTCTATGCCACTTGTTTGAGGGAGATTTCGGGGAACATCAGTGTGGCCGGATGGACTCCCAAAGCCTTCGCGAGGGCGATGGCCCTTTGCTTGCCGAGCGAAAGGTGGCCGTTTTCCAGACGGCTGATGTTCGTGGCCGCGATCCCGGAGGCTCGGGCCAGTTCCGCCCGTGTCCATCCTTTGAGTTTCCGCAGCGTTTGGATCGCTTCCCCGTAGCTTATGCGAATATGCGGCGCCTCCAACTGATAGCCCCTTTTCCTTTTTGACATCTCGAGGTCTCTCTATTGGTAGTCAGACCTTCGGTTTTTCGGTGGGGAGGGATTTGTCGTTCCAGCCCCGCCAGCCGCCGTCCATGGAAGAGACGTCCGTGTACCCCATCTTCTGGAGGTTGTCGGCGGCCAGGGCCGAGCGATAGCCTCCGCCGCAATAAAGAACGATCTCTTCGGACGCGTCGGGGACGAGGCGTTCAATGTCCCGCTCGATGACGCCCTTGCCGATATGAATCGCCCCCTTGATGTGGCCGGTTATCCATTCGCCGTCCTCGCGGACGTCGACGAGAATGAATCGCTCGTTTCGTTCGATCTTCGCGGCCACTTCATTGATGGAAATCTCCGTGATCCGTTCTTTGGCGTCGGTGACGATTTTGAGGAATTGGGGCGTGTGTTTCATGGCATCTCCTGAGTATCAGTAAGGGAGGTTTTTGCCATCAAACCGAATGAAGGCTCCATTCTGCTCCGGTTTAAGCGACAGAATGCACTCCGTCATCTTCGACACGGACGTTTCGACGTCCATCGGAGCTTCGGGCCCTCCCATGTCGGTCCGGACCCATCCTGGATGCAGGGCGACGGAGATAACGCCGTCGGCGGCGAGGTCGATCGAAAGGTTCTTGTTCAGCATGTTGAGCGCGGCTTTGGAGAGCCGGTAATCGTACGTTCCGCCGCTCTTGTTCTCCTCGATGGAGCCCATCTGGGACGTGATGTGGACGAGCTTCTTCTCTTTACCGGCACGCATCAGGGACCAGAAAGCCTTGCTGACGCGCAGCGGGCCCAGGACGTTCGTCTCATACGTCTTGTGCATCTGGTCGAAATCCACTTCGGCCAGCGATTCACCGGTCTCCTTGGCATAGCGGCCGGCGTTGTTGATCAGAATGTCGATGTGGTCCGTGGAGCGAAAAACTTCCTTTCGGGCGTTCTCGACGCTCGCATCTGAATCGACGTCCATCGCGATCAAAAAAATCCGGTCCTCAAACTTCTTCTGAAGTTTCTTGAGGGCTTCGGCTTTTTCCGGATGGCGGGCGGCGGCGAATACCTTCAAGCCTCGCGACGCGAACTTTTCCGCCATTCCCAAACCCAAACCGCGGCTGGCGCCGGTGATGAGAACCACTCGATCGGTCATATCGGAGGTCGTAATCAAACCCGCTTCAAAAATCAACCCGCCTGTTCAGCCATGATGGTAAGGCGAACCAGCGCGAACCGAAAGCACGCGGTAAATCTGCTCGACGACCAAGAGGAGGGCGATCCGGTGCGGAAGCATGAGTCGGCTCAAAGACCAGAGAACGTTCGCGGATTTTCTGGCCTCTTCAGGCAGGCCGTACGACCCGCCGACGATGAACACCAAATTGGATTTCGATGAGCGCTCCGCCCGCGTGAGAATCCGGCCCAGATCCTCGGTCGAGAGATCCTTCCCCGAGGAATCCAGGAGAACCCGGAAGGCTTGGGGAGGTATTCGGGCCTCAATGTCGGCCCACGTGGCCGACGCCGTCTGCGGGGCGGACGGGCGGGATTTTTCCTTTATGCGGACAATCTCGACGCGGGCGTATTTTCGGGCGCGGCGTTCGTAATCTTCGACCCAGGCCTGTTCGTGCGCCGCGAGCGGCCGGCCGGCGCAGAGGATCCGGATCGTCACGAGCGGGCGCGGGCGGCCGAGGCGCGTTTTTTCGGCCGGCCCGTGAGAGCGGCCAAGGTCACGGTGGGTACGTGTCCCCAAAGTTTATCGAGGCAATAGTAGGAACGGACGGGCTCGTAGAAAATGTGAACGACGACATCCCCGAGATCCAGAAGCACCCACTCTCCGTTTGTATATCCCTCCGCGTTGGGCGTGGGACCGGGAACGGCCTCCCGAATGGCGTCCGCCAAGCCCTTGGCGTGACGCGTGGACGTGGCGCTCATGAGGAAGAAATAATCGGCGTAATCGCAATGGCGGGTGACGTTTAAAATCCGAAGATTGAGGGCTTTGTGGTCTTGCGCGGTCTCCGCGACCAAAAGCGCCTTACGGCGGGTCGGTATAAGGCCATCCTTCCGTGAAATACGCGTCAAATATAGCTCCAATCCATACCGAAGGAAACGGGGGTCATGGGGCCGAGATCCGCACGGATTGAGGGGGCAAGGCCTCCACCTTGAACTCGATCCGGGGGGCAAGGCCGTCGGTTTTCTGAACGGTCAGGGAACCGCTCAGGGGAAGGCCGCTCGCCGGATCGACGCAGAGCTTACCCGCGGATTTGGTCCAACAGATCTGCGTTTGGCTGATTGTGCCCTGGCCGGGATCGGAAAACCCCGCCTTGGCGAACTCGTCGAACAGCTCGCGGAAAGCGTGGTCCAGCCACCATTCGAATTCTTTCTGGCCCCTCACGCGGCGGAACGTTTCGGCACCACCGCTCTTCAAATAGTACCGCTTCTGGACGCATCGAAGGACGACGGAACCTTTCGGCGAGAGCGGCTCGCGCACGAATTCGAAATCGCCGGACTCGGACACCGCGAGCTTTGTATGCCCCTCGATCGCGGCCGGCGCCTTGGCTCCCAGGTTCAAATGGGAAAATGACTCCATCCGGAACGTACCGAACGCCTCCTCGTAAAGATCCGCGGGATGTTGCGAAGTGAGAACGTTGCCGATCGACATGGGCTCGGGATGGTCGGCGTTGTCGGCGGCCGGGACCGTTTCGCGGTTGGAATGGCAGGCGGCCAGAATTGAGACCGCCGCTCCGGCCAATAAGCTACGCCACATGCGCAAGCAAGGAAGCCTTGAGATCCTCAAGGTTCCTTCTCTTCTCCGCCGAGATGGGGTGCAGCCGGATTCCCTTCTTTTTGAAAAACTCCACATATTGATCCACGTCGGAATCCGACTTCAGGTCGATCTTGTTCAGGGCCACGAGGAACGGCCGGTCCACGATGGAACGATCGTACTCCAGAATTTCGCGGTGTGTGTTCTGATATTCCTTCCACGCGTCCTTCGGCTCTCCCGCATCAACCGCGACGAGATAAAGCAATTCACGCGTTCGGGCGATGTGTCTCAAAAATTGGATTCCCAGACCCTTGCCCTGATGCGCTCCCTCGATGAGGCCCGGGAGGTCCGCCAGCGTGAACGTCCGGTCCCCGGCCCGCGCCACGCCCAAGGAAGGGGCGAGCGTTGTGAAAGGGTAAGGCGCGATCTTGGGCTTTGCGGATGTGAGCGCTCCCAGCAACGTGGATTTCCCTGCGTTTGGCGGCCCCACGATTCCGACATCGGCCAGAAGGCGAAGTTCCAGACGCAGCCAAATTCCCTCGCGTTTTCGGCCGAACGTGGCTTTTCGGGGCGCACGGTTCGTGGATGTTTTGAAATGAACGTTTCCCAAGCCGCCCCTTCCGCCTTCGGCGAGCACGAGGGCTTCCTTGTCGCGGAGGACCTCTCCGAGCAGTTCACCGGACTTGTCGTCTTTCACCAGGGTTCCGAGCGGAACCGAGAGATTCACCGACGCGCCGGTCGCGCCCGAGCGCTGACTGCGCCCCCCCGGTTGGCCGTTTCCCGCGCGAAAAATCCGCTTGTACTGAAAATCCAGGAGAGACGACAGGCCCTCCGATCCGATCAGGGCGACGTCGCCGCCGCGACCTCCGTCGCCGCCGTCGGGACCTCCCCTGGGGATGAATTTGGCGCGCAGGAACCCGACGTGGCCGTCCCCGCCGTTTCCCGCTTGGACGAAGATCCGAGCCTGATCGATAAATGATTTCTTGTGAGGCAATCGAGAAAACTATGCGGGGATGACTCTCACCCGGCGGCGCTCGCGTCCCAGCCGTTCGTATTGAACGACGCCGTTCACTTTGGCGAAAATCGTGTAATCCCGGCCCATGCCGACGTTAGCTCCCGGATGAATGCGTGTGCCCACTTGGCGCACAAGGATGCTGCCTGCGGTAACGCGCGTTCCGCTGTACACTTTGATCCCGCGCCGTTGTGCGTTGCTGTCCTTGCCGTTCTTGGCACTGCCGCCGGATTTACTTGTCGCCAAACTACACCTCGATCCTTGTGATTTTGATCTTCGTGTAGGGCTGACGGTGGCCCATCGTCTTGTGGTAACCCTTGCGGCGTATCTTTTTGAATACGCGGAGCTTCACTCCCCGCTCCTGGGCGCTGATCGTCCCGAAAACCGCCGCTTTGATTACCGGGCCCGCTTTGGTCTCGTTGCCGTCGCT
>JAZDIZ010000018.1:0-7065 GCA_043804515.1 Pseudomonadota bacterium
CCCAGTTCGTGTTGAGCCTCGGCGATCGCGAGCCAGAGCTCACGCCATAGGCGGATCCTGCGCTCGGGCGAGAAGACTTCCACCATCTGGGAGCTGGCGTAGCGGCTGGCGACGACGTCGCTTCTGGCGCTGTGGGGCATACGGGCGCGGGACTCTACCACACCCGCCCCCTCCGGCAACTTGAGGCTTCCTGGCTGGATGGGTCGGGCGAATTCCGCTTTTCACTCACGCGGTTCCTTACTTCTTTTCATAGGGACGCCAAGCTTTGCGTAGCCGGATCACTTCGCCGAAAACGAAAAAGTCAAACGTTTCAACAGGTTCGACGTCGTAACCGGTGGCATCGCAATTGCAATGTATTCGGTCAGCATTCGCATTCGGAGGTTCCAATGTTTCTGTCGACACGTAAATTCCAGCCGGTTGCTTCGTTTTTCGCTCTCCTCACGATCTTGGGCGGGGTTTTCGCCTGCGGAGAATCGATCGATCTCGCCGGAGATGCGTCCCAGGACGGGACGTACGCTGCCAGGAAGTGCGGAACAAAACGATATCCGTGCCCGACCCCGACGCCACTGGGAACACCCGCGGTTACGCCAATCCCTTCGGCTGGTTTGCCATGGTCCACATTTATAGGGGGTTCCGGCGCCGAAATAGTGTACGCGACGGCCGTCGACGATCTCGGGAACGTCATCGTAGCCGGATACACGGACTCGCCGGAATTTCCGGCTACACATTTATACGGATCCCGCCAAGCGCAGGACGTCTTCGTGGCCAAGGTGAGTTCCGACGGCTCCTCTCTGATCTGGTCCACGCTTCTGGCCGGTGCATCCAACGACCAGGCGGCCGCAATAGCGGTCAATGCAGCGGGTGAAATCTATGTCACGGGGCAGACGGCGTCGGCTGATTTCCCAACGACAGCCGGAGCCTTCAGGCGGACGAACAGCGGCGGTGGAGACGCTTTTGTGGCCAAGCTTGTCTCGGACGGGAGCCTTGTCTATTCCACGATGATCGGGGGATCCTCCTCGGACGTGGCAGCCTCGGTTGCCGTGGACGGCTCAGGTTATGTGACCATCGCGGGAAGTACCCAATCCGTCAATTTCCCGTCCACTCCCGGCGCGTTCAAGGTGACTCAAAGCGCCGGGGATATGGGCGGCGGCGGCATCGACGGTTTCGTGACCCGATTCAGGCCGGACCTGAGCGGCGTCGAGGCCTCCACATACCTGGGAAGCGGCGGAGAAGAGACTGCGGCCGCAGTAACCCTGGACAAAGACAATCTTCCGATCGTCGTGGGTGCGACAAACGCCTGTTCCTTATTCCCCACCACGGCGGGGGCGTTTCAAACGGTATGCACGGGGCCCGGCCGGGATTGCTTCATCAGCAAGTTAAACGGCAATTTTTCGGGTCTCTTGTACTCCTCCCTGCTGGGGGGGTACGCGCGAGACGAGTGCTCCGCCGCGGTTGTGGATGCGCAAGGCGCCATTTATGTCGGAGGCAGGACGTTCTCCGGAGATTTCCCCGTCACGGCGGGAGCGTACCAGACAACCCAGGACGGTCTCGGGGGTATGGGGTTTGTGGCCAAGTTCAAACCCGCGTTCGCCGGTTTGCAGTTCGCGACGTTTCTCGGCGGCTCAAGCGTCTGGACAGCCCCTATGACATATGCCGGGAGTACGCTATGGGGTCTTCACCTGGCATCCGACGGGAAAATTGTCGCGACAGGGTGGGCTCAAACACAGTACTTTCCGACCACCTCCGGAGCCTATCAAAACGGGCTGAATGGGTCGGCCGGAGTGGCTGACGCTTTCGTGTCGCTGCTGTCAGCGGACGGATCGGCACTTCTCTATTCCTCGTATTTAGGTTCTTCATCCGAGGACGTGGGATACACCGTCGGGATTCAACCCTCGGGGCGGGTCGTGTTGGCCGGATATACGAGGGGCTCCGGGTTCCCGGTTTCGGCATCCGCGTTCGATCGAACGTTCGGCGGAGCCTCCGAAGGGTTCCTGACGGCCATCGACATCGGCCTATCGCCGCAGTGAGTGCGTACGGTGTTGCGCCGGTTCAGCGGCCTTTGAATACCGTAGTGCCGGCGTACGTGGCGCGGCTTCCTAACGCTTCCTCGATCCGAAGGAGCTGATTGTACTTTGCGACGCGGTCCGTTCGGGATGCCGACCCGGTCTTGATCTGTCCCGCTGCCGTGGCTACCGCGAGGTCCGCAATGAACGTATCCTCCGTTTCCCCCGAGCGGTGGGAGATCACGGTTCCGAATTCCGCCTCCTGGGCCATGTCGATCGTCTCCAGCGTCTCGGTGACCGTTCCGATCTGATTCAATTTGATCAGGATCGCGTTGCAAGCCTTTTCCCGGATCCCCTTCTCCAGAATCTTGGGGTTCGTGACGAAAATATCGTCCCCCACGAGCTGGACCTTGGAGCCGAGGCTCTCCGTGAGGAGCTTCCAGCCGTCCCAATCGTTTTCCGCGAGGCCATCCTCGATCGAAATGATGGGATGCTTCGCAATCAAATCCCCATAGAGGCTCACCATCTCGGTCGATGTCTTTGTCGGGGCCTGTGTCTTCATCGACCCGTATTTCCCGTCTTTAAATAGTTCGGAAGCGGCCACGTCCAGGGCCACGGAGATCTGTGATCCGGGGCGATATCCGGCCTTGCCGATCGCTTCCACGAGAAGGCCGATCGTTTCCTCGGCGGAAGTGAGGTTTGGTGCGAACCCGCCCTCGTCACCGACCGCCGTGATCATTTTGCGCTCCTTCAGAATGGCCTTGAGCGCCGCGAACGTTTCGGCGCCCGCGCGGAGAGCCTCGGAGAATGACGAAAATCCGTGCGGGACGATCATGAACTCCTGGAAATCGAGGGAGTTGTCGGCGTGTGCGCCGCCGTTGATCACGTTCATCTGGGGAACGGGAAGCACGTGCGTGGCTTTGCCGCCGAGATAGAAATAAAGCGGTTGCTTCCGGGCGGCCGCAGCGGCCCGAGCGACGGCCATGGACACGGCCAGCATGGCGTTCGCGCCCAGCTTGGACTTGTTTTCCGTCCCGTCCAGCTCACACAAAAGCTGGTCCACTTCGGCCTGATGGAACGGATCCATCCCCTTCAGTTTAGGGGCGATCTCCTCCACCACGTGGGTAACCGCGGTTTTCACGCCTTTTCCAAAAAAGCGATGGGGGTCCTTGTCCCGCAGCTCCAGAGCCTCCTTCGACCCCGTGGATGCGCCCGACGGTACCGCCGCGCGCCCCAAATCGCCGGACGAAAGGTATACGTCGGCTTCCACTGTGGGAGTCCCACGGGAATCCAGGATTTCTCGGGCTCTGATGCTCTCAATGTGAATCGCCACTTATTTCTCCTGCGGGTTTAGATAATGAACGCCGGACCGGACTTCATGAATCTTTCGGACCAAAAGAGCAATGTTTTCCGGCGCTTTTAGAAAATCATTCTGCGCGGTATTCCACACGATCACGGGCGCCTGGTCGTAGTGAAAGAAAAATGCCTGATAGGCTTTAACGATGTCCCGCATGTAACTGTCCGGAAGGAGGAGCGCCAGCCCCTCGTCCTTTTTGGAGATGCGGTCCAGCAGCGTGTCGACGTCAGCCTGAAGATAGATCACGACGTCCGGCGTCGCGATCGTGCCTTGTAGGAGCGAGTAAACTTTTTCGTACAGCGAGTATTCGGACGCGTCGAGCGTCAGAGAAGCGAACAACCGGTCCTTCTGGAACAGGTAATCGCAAATGACGTTGGCCTCGAACAAGTCCCGCTGGGCGAGCTGGCTTTGTTGTTGGAAACGGGAGAGCAGAAAAAAGAGCTGAACCTGAAAAGCGTACTTGTCCATGTCCTGGTAAAAAGTTTCCAGGAAAGGATTCGGCGCGTCGAGAAACGTGCGGGCTTTGAGTTTTTCCGCAAGGAGACGGACGACCTGCGATTTGCCGACCCCGATCGGGCCTTCAACGACGACGTATCTTCCGTCCACGGGCGGAATGTAACCGGAGGACCCGGCTCAGCCAACGACTTTCTTCGCGGTTTTGGGGAGCGGGTGTCTGCGTCAGTACGGATTTCGGGTGTTCATCACAGGCCTGGGCTCGTAATCTCTGGCCAAGGCGAAAAGCTCTTGTGCCGCCGTTTCATTCTTCACTTCGCGGTACCTGTTGGCGAGGTTCGTCAAGAAGTCCGTTGCAAAGCCCGGAACGAGACTATCCTTTTCCATCAGTGCGGCGATCCGGTCGGTAAGCTCCCCCGGGGTGTATTCGGAAATGCCGCAGCGAAAATCGAAATCCTTCATGGCCAGCAGGAGAGCTGCGTTGCTCCTATCCAGATCGAAGCCCGAATTGTCGCCGCCGTTCATGAACGAACCCGCGGTCTCCACGTCCATGAGTCCGAAGGGATGACCTAGCTCGTGAATCAGTGTTTGTCCGGGTCTGTCTTTGCTCTCGGCGGACCAGAATTCTCCGGGGTGATCGGCATCCGGGCATAGTTTGGGAGTCGTCACGGAACGGACCACGAGAGACCGCCCGAACAGTGTCCCCTGACCTCTTACGACCAAACGGCGTTGTTCCCCCTGGGGCGGATGGTCCATATCGTTGCATATAAGATTCGCAACGGTGAATCCGACGACAATCTCGGCGTCCGGATCGTCGATCCCGTCGACTTCCTTATAAAGGTCCTTGGGGGCGGGATCGTGGCGCAAGTCGCGGGGCATTTTAACCGGTTTCACTTTTATGAGATCGAATTGGATTGGGGCTTGCCTCTGGAATGTTTTCGAAGCCACGCTGAACCAATTCCAGATTCGTTCATTCCAATCGGGATAGGTTTCGGCGAAATACCAGTCCACAACGGCCAATACGGTCACGACACGGATTTCGGGGCGGTTCGGTCGCTGTTCCGCGCCTAGAGCGGTGCCGGCCGGGTACGTGTTGAGGAACGCCAGGAGGAGAACCGGGAACGTGAAGCGGGCCATACCGGATATCAGAGCAAGAGGAATACCAAAGGACACGCCCGGAACCTATTGAAATCATTCGCTGTTAAAAGGGCGTTGTCGAGAGCAGTGACCTGGAGTCCTCAGTCAGGTGGGACATTCAGATGAAGGGCAAGGGCACGGAGTTCGGGGATGGAAAGCGTTTCGGGCCGGCGCGTGGGCTCGATCCGGGCGCGGGAAAGAGCTCCTTCCACATTCCATTCCCGGCGGCGGGCGTCCCGGAGGGAGTTTCGAACGGTCTTGCGCCGGTGCTGAAAGAGCAAGGCCACCGTTTCAAGGAAGAAATCGATTTCACCGCGCGGGACGAGAGGTTCACAACGCGGAGTCAAACGCACCAGTCGGGATTGGACATCGGGCTCCGGATAGAAACTGCCTTTTGTGACTTTGGGGCCCCGTTCGGCCTCGCAAAGCGCTTGAACCCAAATGGTGAGGCGACCGTAATCGGAAATTCCCGGCTCCGCGCAGATCCGATCCGCGACTTCTTCCTGGAACAGAAGCACCAGATCCTCGAAGCAATCCAGCCGAGCGAGAAGGCTTTCCAGAATGGGCGTGGACACGGAGTACGGGAGATTGGCGACGACTCTGAGGCGCGCGAGAGGCTTTCGGACGGTTCTCGCGTCCAGCGTAAGGGCGTCTCCTTCGATCAGTGTCAGCCAAGGCGCGTCGGTGAATCGCCGGCGAAGTGCCGCCGCCAATGTTGGATCCTTTTCGATCGCCACGACGAAACACCCTACGCGGCCAAGCGCATTCGTGAGGGCTCCGAGCCCCGGTCCGATCTCCAGTACCGTGTCTCCCTCCCGGACGCCGGCCCACGCCACGATCTTTTCGGCACTTTCTTCATGGATCAGAAAATTCTGTCCCCAGGCCCTTTTGGGGCGAAATCCCGTCTCGCGGACGAACTGGCGTGGCGAAGTCATCTTGTGATGAAGGGCATGGTGGCAACAGCGTTCAATGTCAAATCGTCCTGTTCGCCGCGGGCCAATCGTGCATACCCCGCAGCCGCGATCATGGCGGCGTTGTCCGTGCACAGGTCCAGGGGGGCCAGGTGAATCCGGAGCTTCTTTCGCGAGATCTCGTCCGCAAGGCGTTTTCGGAAGCGGCTGTTTCGGGCCACGCCGCCGCAGACGGCGACGCACCCCGCGCCTTCCCGGTCCGCGGCCTCAAAGAGCTTGGAGGCGAGGACATCCACTACGGCCTCCTGAAAACTCGCAGCAAGATCCGACAGCGCCTTTCCGGTCGGGACCCCATGATCGCGGACCCATAGCGCCACGGCCGTTTTCAAGCCGCTGAAGCTGAAATCCAGCGTGTGCAGGGCCGGACGTGGAAATTGAATGGCGCGGGGATTTCCTCCCTCCGCGGCGCGGTCGATCGCGGCCCCCCCCGGGTAGCCGAGGCCTGCAATCTTGGCGACTTTGTCGAATGCTTCGCCCGCGGCATCATCGAGAGATTGGGAGATAAGCTCATATCGCCCTCTCTCGGGCACCCGATAGAGGCTCGTGTGCCCGCCTGAAGCAACGAGCCCGACCAGCGGAAAATCATCGGCTTTGGCGTCCAGGAGCGCGACCGTGATGTGGCCTTCGATATGGTGCACGCCCACGAACGGAATCTTTCGCGCATAGCCGATCGCTTTCGCGGTTGAAAGTCCGACGAGGAGCGAACCGATGAGCCCCGGCCCGCGCGTGACGGCGATCCCGTCCACGTCCTCGATTCCCGCACCCGAGCGGGACAGCGCCCCCTCGATCACTTCCAGGATCGACACGATGTGTTTCCGGGACGCGAGTTCCGGCACGACGCCGCCGTATTTTCCGTGAATGTCATCCTGCGAGGCCACGACGGACGAGCGGATAAGCCGCCCGTCTTCCACCAACGCGGCGGCGGTCTCGTCACACGATGATTCGATGCCCAGGACCAACATAGAGTTCGCAAGTGTAATAGACGAGATCCGGCCTGCGAGTCCAGTCAGAGGACCGGAGACCGGTATTCGGTTTTCTGGTTCAGGGACCGATGCCTGGTTGCCTGGGACGGAATGCCCGTCTGCCGGATTACCGATACTTATTGCTTTGCAGGCTGTGCCGCCAGCTCAGCCAGGCGTTTTTG
>JAZDIZ010000019.1:0-8304 GCA_043804515.1 Pseudomonadota bacterium
CAATCCGCTGGCTACGATCCTGGCGGCTAAAATGATGCTGGATTGGCTCAAGGAGACCGAGAAGGCCGGCACCATCGAGCGAGCGGTGGCCAAAGTGGTGAAGGACGGAAAAGTCAGAACGTACGATATGGGGGGACGAGCACGACATTGGAGATGGCCGAAGCCGTCGCGACCGCGCTCTGAGACCGTGAAGGGAGGCACCGTGAAAAAGATCATCCTTCACGAGGTGGGCTTTCGGGACGGCCTGCAGATGGAAAAGACGGTCGTTCCGACGGAGAAGAAACTGGAGTGGATTCGCAGCGCAGCCGATTCCGGCTTGGATATCATCCAGGTGGGGTCGTTCGTGCATCCCGTAAAAGTCCCGCAGATGGCCGACACCGACGCGCTGTTCGAACGGCTGGCATCGCAAAAACCCGCCAACGTTGTTTTCTCCGCGCTCGTGTTGAACGAGAAGGGCCTCGAGCGGGGCTTCAAGTGCGGCGTGGACATGTTCTGCATGGGAGTGTCGGCCTCCGAAACGCACAGCCTCAAGAACACCGGCATGGACGTCGCGAAAGCCACGGGTGAGATCGTGAACATGGCCAAGAAAGCCCTGGCGGCCGGGAAAAAAGTACAGGTGTCCGTTCAATCGGCTTTCGGTTGCGGCTATGAGGGCCCGGTGCCGAAAGAACGGGTCCTGGCGATTCTCCGCCGGTACGTGGATGAGGGGCTCACGTCGATCAGCCTGGCGGACACGGCCGGCCACGCTTCGCCCGACAAAGTGGAGGAACTCTACGAGGCCGTCTTGCGGCTGGACAAGTCGGTGGATTGCGCATGCCATTTCCACAACACGTACGGGATGGGGTTGGCCAACTGCTGGGCCGCGCTTCGGGCGGGCGTCGCGAGCTTCGAGTCCTCGATCGCGGGGTTGGGCGGATGCCCTTTCACGGCGATTGCGGGCGGAAACGTCTGTACGGAAGATCTTGTGCACATGTTCCAAAGGATGGGGATCCGGACGGACATCCGCCTGGAAAAGCTGATCGACACGGCCCGCCAGATCAGCGCTTTCTTCGGGCGGGAAATGTCCGGCGTCGTGTACAAGGCCGGTCCCATCCCGAATCCGAGGAGCCTGAATTCGAAGGGAGAAGGCGCGGCATGAACATTTTGTCGGGTGTCCGAGTCCTGGATCTCACCAACGTTTTGTCCGGGCCGTTCGCCACGCTGCATCTGGCTCTTCTGGGCGCGGAGGTGATCAAGATCGAAAACCCGGCCGACGGTGATCTCGCGCGCAAGCTGGGGAACGTTCCGAAACTCAACAAGGAGCTGATGGGCACGAGTTTTCTTGCCCAGAACGCCAACAAGAAATCGGTCACGTTGAATCTCAAGGATCCCAAAGGGAAGGAGATCTTCAAACGGCTGGTCCGGACGGCCGACGTGCTCGTCGAAAATTTCCGGCCGGATGTCATGAAACGCCTCGGCCTCGGGTTTGAGGTTTTGAGTGTGATTCAGCCGAAGCTCGTCTACTGCGCCATTTCCGGGTTCGGGCAGACGGGGCCGGACGCTCTCAAGCCGGCTTACGATCAGATCATCCAGGGCCTGAGCGGGACCATGGCCGTTAACGGGGACGAGCGCCTCAATCCCCTCCGCTGCGGGTTCCCGGTGTGCGACACGGTGGGCGGTCTGAACGCGGCCTTCGCGGTGTTGGCGGCGCTCTATTATCGGGAAAAGACCGGGGAGGGGCAGTTCATCGATATCGCCCTTCTCGACTCCATCATGCCTTTGATGGGATGGGTGGCGGCAAATCTCCTGATCGGCGGACAGCCGCCGCAACTGCTGGGAAACGACAATTTCACTGCGGCTCCCTCCGGGACTTTCGTGACCCGGGACGGATACATCAACATCGCCGCCAATAAACAGGAGCAGTGGGAAGCCCTGACGGAGGTTTTGGGCGTTGCGGAACTCAAGACCGATCCGCGCTTTGAGGAGCGGGACACCCGCAAGAAGAACCGGAAACTTTTGACGCCCATCCTGGAGGAAAAACTCCGCCGGAATACGACGGAGCATTGGGTGGGGGCTCTCAATGCCAAGGACGTCCCGTCAGGCGCCATCCTGCCCCTGGGGGACGCTCTGGCCGCGCCGCAAATCCGGCACCGGGCGACGATCAAATCCGTCCGCGCCGACGGGATCGGGGACCTGAAATTGTTCGACGTGACGGCCAAGTTCAGCAAGACGCCGGGAGGAATCCAGAGCCCGCCGCCCCGCCTCTCCGCCCATACGGAGGAAGTATTGAAGGAACTGGGGTTAAGCGGGGAAGAGATCAAAACTCTCAAGAAAGAAAAGGTCATCTAAATTATCCGGCCTAGGAGAACAATATGGGAATGACCTGCGTAGAAAAGATCCTGGCGCGCGCGTCCGGCCGGAAGTCGGTGAAGGCCGGCGACGTGGTCGAACCGAAGGTGGATTTGGCCATGTCCCACGAAAACGGGGCGCTGGTGATCAACCAGTTCCTGGAGGTTTATAAGGGGATACCCCTTCCAGTTAAGATCTGGGATTCGTCCAAAATCGCGATCATCTTCGACCACCGCGTGCCCGCGGAGTCGTCGAAAACCGCGACGAACCAGAAGAAGATTCGGGAATTCGTGGGGGCCCACCGGATCGATCGGTTTCACGACATCCGGGGAGACGTCGGCGGAATCTGCCACGAGATTCTTCCGGAAAACGGATACGTCCTGCCGGGGACCGTGATCGTGGGAACCGATTCGCATACCACGAGCCACGGGGCGCTGGGCGCTTTCGCGTTCGGAATCGGCGCCACGGAAATGGCCAGTGTCTGGGCGCTCGGAATCGCCCTCAACGTGGAAGTTCCTCAGACGATTCGGGTTCACGTGAAGGGGAATTTTCCAAAATTCGTGGGGCCGAAGGATCTCATCCTCCATCTCATCGGGCGCATCAGCGCCGAGGGAGCCAACTTCAAGGTCCTGGAATTTTGCGGCCCGACGATCGACAAGATGTCCACATCGGGACGGATGGTTCTGTGCAACATGTCGGTGGAAGCCGGGGCAACGTCCGGAATCGTTCCGGCCGATCAGGAGACCGAACGTTATCTCAAGGAAGAAGCCCATGTGAAGGCGAAGACCGAACGGACGATCCCGGATCCCGACGCCGAATACTCGGAAACGTTCGAAATCGACGCATCGAAGCTGGTGCCGTTGGTGGCCTGTCCTCATACCGTCGACAATGTGAAGCCGGTGGACGAAGTCGCCGGAAAAAAGATTCAACAGGTCGTCATCGGCTCGTGCACCAACGGTCGGCTGGATGATCTGGCTTCCGCGGCGAAGATCCTGAAGGGGAAAAAGGTGGCCGCCGGCACGCGGATGTTCGTTTTTCCGGCATCGGCCCGGATTTTCGCCCAGGCGCTGGAGGAGGGATACGTCTCCACGTTTCTCAAGGCCGGAGCCGTCGTGATGAACTCCGGTTGTGGGCCGTGTCTGGGCGTCCACCAGGGGGCGTTGGGGGACGGCGAGGTGGCGCTGTCCACGACCAACCGGAACTTCAAGGGGCGGATGGGGAACCCGAACTCCGAAGTCTATCTCTGCTCGCCGGCTGTGGCTGCGGCTTCCGCCATCAAGGGAGAGATCAGCAACCCGCAAAAAGGAAAGTGATCCATGGCCAAGGTTTTGTACAAAGTGGGCGACGACGTTTCCACGGACGTGATCTATCCCGGCCGGTACATGGCCACGGTGTTGCCGACGGAGACGCCGCAATACGCGTTCGCCGACGATGCGGAATTCAACGGGAAACTCAAGGCCAAACAGATCCCGGCCGGCAGCGTAATCGCGGCCGGAAAGAACTTCGGCTGCGGCTCCTCACGCGAACAGGCGGCATCCGCGCTCAAGGGGCACGAATTGGTCATCGTGGCCAAGGGGTTCGCCCGGATCTTTCTCCAAAATGCCGTGAACCTGGGTCTTCGGCTCATCACGGCCCCTGCAGTTGATGCCAAAGTGGGTGACGAGTTGGAGCTTCTTCCGAACCGGATTGGTAACGTCACGAGCGGGCGTGAGTTCGAAATCGTTCCGCTCCCCAAGGCGCGGCAGGCCATCGTGGACGCCGGCGGCCTGATCGCCTACACGAAGAAACGATTACTCGCGAAGTCTGCAGGCTGAAAAGATCAGGCAATCAGGCACACGGGCAGCAGTTCCGGTCTCCGGACACCCGAGGCTTTCTATTCGCCGAACTTGATTCCTTGGGCGAGCGGAAGTTCGTTGCTCCAGTTGATCGTGTTGGTTTGGCGGCGCATGTAGAGCTTCCAGACGTCCGAGCCGCTTTCGCGCCCGCCGCCGGTGTCCTTTTCACCGCCGAACGCCCCGCCGATCTCCGCCCCGCTCGTACCGATGTTCACGTTGGCGATTCCGCAGTCGCTTCCGCGTGCGCTCAGGAACTGTTCGGCTTCCAGAAGGTTGGTCGTGAAGATCGCACTCGATAACCCCTGCGGCACGCCATTGTGATAGGAAATGGCCTCGTCAAGCGTCTTGTACCGGATGAGATAGAGAATCGGAGCGAACGTCTCTTCCTGGACGATCTTGTACTCGTTCTTCGCTTCGGCGATGCACGGTGTGACGTAATGCCCGCCCGGGTAGCTCGCGCCGGACAGCTTCTCGCCGCCGCACACGACGCGGCCGCCCTCGACTTTCACGCGACCGATGGCTTTCATCATGTCTTCGACGGAACGGGTTTCGACGAGAGGCCCCATCAA
Organism: Pseudomonadota bacterium; assembly: GCA_043804515.1. GTDB lineage: Bacteria > Bdellovibrionota_G > JALEGL01 > JALEGL01 > DATDPG01 > JAZDIZ01. Next base: position 4,733 of record JAZDIZ010000019.1, read on the forward strand.
CGTCCCTTCTTCCAGCGGATCGCCGATCCGGACCTGCTTGTACGCCGCAAGCAACCGGTCCCGCAGCTGATCGAAAACGCTCTCGTGGCAGATGATCCGCCTCGTGGACGTGCAACGTTGGCCCGCCGTTCCCACCGAGCCGAAGAGGATGGCGCGGACGGCCATGTTGAGATCCGCGGTCGGCGTCACGACGATCGCGTTGTTTCCGCCGAGCTCCAGAATCGTCCGGCCGAATCGAGCGGCCACAACTTCGCTGGCGTGGCGGCCGACCTCCGAGGAGCCCGTAAGGCTCAACAGGGCGACCCTGCGATCGTTAAGCATTTTCTCCCCGATTTCGCTGCCCTTGCCGATCACAAGGCCGGCGAGAGCGGGATCGTAACCGTTCCGCTCGAAGATCCGGGCCGCGATCTTGGTGACGGCGATCGCCGTCAACGGCGTTTGGCTGGAGGGCTTGCACACCACGGCGTCCCCGCACACCCACGCGATGGCGGCGTTCCAGGACCAGACGGCCACGGGGAAATTGAACGCCGTGACGACGCCCACGACGCCGAGAGGATGCCACTGCTCAAGCATCCGGTGGGACGGGCGCTCCGAGTGCATCGAGAGGCCGTAGAGCTGGCGGGAGAGACCCGTGGCGAAGTCGCACATGTCGATCATCTCCTGGACTTCGCCTTCGCCTTCGGCGCGGATTTTGCCCATCTCGAGCGTGACCAACGTTGCCAGAATCTTCTTATAGGCCCGAAGTTCCAATCCAACCTGCCGGACCACGTCGCCGCGCTTGGGAGCCGGGACCGTCCGCCATTTCAAAAAGGCTTCGTGGGTTTTGGCGACCACTCTGTCGTAATCCGCGGCGTCGGCCTGGCGGACCGCTGCGATCTTGCTGCCGTCGATGGGGGTGAGGCAGTCCAGAAGCGCGCCGTTTCCGGACCATTTTCCGTCGAACGCGCCTTCGTTTTCTGTCGAAAGGCCCAACGCCTCGAAGAGGCGGGCCTGATCCAGCTTCTTGAGGTTGCCGCCGACGGCCTTTTCGACTTTTTCCAAATCCGCGCCCATAAATTCCTCCGGTCGAATGATGCTGATACCGCGCTCCTTTCTTTGCGTAAAGTGATTAAAGCCGTGCTTACCTCACACGTCACAAATTCGCCCGATCCAATCCCGAGTAGCTCGTGATCGTCCGGTGTTAGAACTCGATACGACGGTTTCCGTTGATCGGATCCGGGCTAATAGTTCTTGACCTTGAGTTTCAGAACCGGCCGTTTGCCGGCGTCGCTGTAAGTAGAGGAGGCGAAATAATAGTATCGTATGCTACCGCCGCCATTAAGAATGAAGAAGTTGTCGCCGTCGCGCAACGAGCCGACGGGGATATCGAGTTCGTGAAGGGTCAGGTCCCCCGAGGACCTGGAGCAGGCCGGCACTCCTAGATCGAGATTCCAGTCACCGGCATAATCAAGGGTTCCGAAATCAGGGATGTTGTGGAGCGAAATGTCGGGATTTCCGTCAAAGATCCCAGATCCGCCTATACCCGTTCGCGTCAGCACAAGCGTCGCCTCGAGAATCTTGGATCTTTCGACAGCCGAATCCGCGAAATTGAACGTCAGATACGACTTGGCATAACCCGTCAAAATCGGGGTGCTGTCCCAAGTCCAATTTCCGACTCTGAACCTTGTATCATCTATCACTGCCGCCGGGGCCCAGGTGATGCATTGGTCGTCAAATTCCGGCCTTGGGTCATATTCTGTGCAATAAGGCTCGACTATATACGCGTCGAACTTCGGAGAGATTTGAACCAACGTCGTATACTCGCCGGGTGAGGCCCATCTCTCGGGTGACGAAGTCGCACTTTCCCCGTCGGCGGAGACGGATTTGACTAAGACATAGTACGTGGTGCCGTTGGTAAGGCCATCGATCGTCGCGGAGGGGGTCGTTACCTCAAAGGGACTCCCGGTGAAATTGTAGCTCCCGCTCGTCGTTCCGACGTAGACTTTGTAGGATGTCGCCTTCGCCGCCGCCGGCCAGGTGCAGATGATCTCTTGATAACCCGCCGTACAGTCCAGCGAACTGGGAGCCAGGACTTCGGTCGTTGTCGGAAGAAAAACGGCTGTGGGTTTCTCTGCGAGCGTGAGGGTCTGGCCGCCGGAAGTCACCTCGACGCTGATCGTCTTTTCTTCGGCTTCGGTGGATGCAAGGCTTCCGAGCGCTTTCCCATCCGCGTCCGTGGCTATATCGGCGGAGAGTATGTTGCCGTTCCCGGATGCCAAAAAATGCACATTCACGCCAACCAGCGGAGCGCCGGCTTTGGCTAGTGTCACAAAGATCGCGGCCTTCATGATTCCATCGGCCGGAATTCCGGAGGTGGGATCAACTGTCACGGACTGGGAATCGACAAGGAAGGGGGCCCCCGTCCTTCCGGAGTTTCCGCAACCGAACGCGAAGAGGAGGGAGATCAGACCAAAAGTCATGATTCGCTTAGGCATATAGTTCTCCAAGTGTGCAATGTCGCAAAGAACGCGCCAGGGAATATGTGCAGTGATATCAAGCACTTACGATTCCGAATGGACGTCGAACCGGCTAAATTATGCGTGGTTGCGCCTATTTTAGGCGTTCAATGGGAGAGGTCCGGGTACGCCGGATCCGGTTTTTCCAAATCCGCGCCCATAAAAATCCTCCGGTCGAATGATGCTGATACCGCGCGAATGGGGAGAAGACAATCAGAAGTCGGCTGAAGAGCGGCGTGACCTGGAAGCCGCCACAATTGTGAGCTGATCTGGCTCGAGGGGCCGAGGACGATTTCCAGAAATCGGTTAAGGGAGAGGTGGGTCAGACGCATTGGCGGTGACGAGAGGTTGCCTTCATCGAGAGACTGGGCCCGAAATTCAGAAATCAGTTAAGGGGGAGTTCTTCGGGGCACTTTGCCGGCAACGTGAGTGGAGATCGGCGCGAAAAATGGTAGAAGAAATCTGAAAAAAGAATGATTTTTTTCTTGACTCAATTGAATCAGAAGGTTTCTGCGCGAAAGTCCTCATCTCCGTAACGCCCTTATTCCGCGCGTATTTGCCGCTGGTCGCATGAAATGCCATTATTGTGAAATCACTGCTTCAGGTCCGCCATCGTCGCCAGGCAGCCCTAAAGAACACGCGGGAAAACCGGTGTTAGTGTGCTCTCAAAAGGGAGAAACACCATGGCCACTTCTTCGAATCTCGAAGCCTTAACCGATTCCGAGCTTCATCAGCACACGATCGAGTTCGCCAAGAAAGAGCAACAAACGACCTTGGAGCTTCTGCACCACCTCCATGAGGTCGAAAGGTGAAAGCTTTTTGCCCAGAAAGGCTATGGCTCACTGTGGGAGTACGTCGTTTCCGCTCTCTCCTATTCCGAATCACAGGCCTCGGAACGCCTCGCAGCCATGAGGCTGATGTTTCGGGTTCAAGAAGGCGAAAGAAGCCTTAGAGAATGGGAAATTGGGCCTGACCCAGGCGGCCATGGCCGAACGGCACCTTCGGGCGGAAGAGAAGGAAAGCCATCAATCGGTCTCCGCTCAGGTAACCAAAGACCTGATTTTCAGGATTGAAGGA
>JAZDIZ010000020.1:0-12748 GCA_043804515.1 Pseudomonadota bacterium
TGGGTCAAGCACGCGGCCGGCCTGGCCATGGTCCTGGCCTTTTTCCTGTACATCCGGAAGGAGCTCCCGGCTTCGGTGTGGTTCACTCTCGTAGGAACAGGCGTTCTTCTCCTCACTCTTTTTGTGCGGTCCGTGTTCCCCTTGGCGGTTCAAAAAAGCCGTTTCCACAATTTGTTGCGAGCTGGCGGGATTATTGCGGCAGGTCTTCTTTTTTGGTCGGCGTGGAGCCCAACGGGCGGCCCGGGACAACCCGATAAGGATCGTGTGGTCTGGATCACGAACTTTGATTCGGGTCTTAGGAAAGCGTCCGAATTAGGGCGCCCTATCATCGTGGATCTCTGGGCGGAATGGTGCTCCGCATGTCATGAATTGGACGATCGGACGTATTCCGATCCCGGGGTTCAGAAGGAGATCCAAGAGAAGTTCGTCGCAATCAAGATCGACGCCACGAATGCCGATGCGCCCGGGGTGTCGGCGCTGACGAACCGGTACGGCGTGGTGGGGCTACCGACAGTTCTGTTCCTTTCCTCCAAGGGGGACGCATACGAAAATTTGACGCTGACGGGATTTTTGGCGGTGGACGACTTTCTGGAACTGCTCAAGAAAGTGCCCGGGGCGCCGAAAAACTGACGGGCACGCAAAACCTGTCACCTCATTCATGTCAGCTGACGCCAGATGCCCGGCGTAAGTCCTTGGGATTATGCAAAACAATTGTTAAAAGATCTTGGCGCGCGTGTTGCATTGGATTGGCTCAAATCTCAGGAGGTAATCGATGACACGCCTTCAGTTGATCCCTTTCGTTCTTGCATTTGCCCTTTTCGGTTGCGGAGGCGGGAACGATCCGACACCCGGTTCCGAGGGGTTTACGCCCAGTGAAGCCGGTTTCGGCCTCCAGACTCTCAAACGATCGGATTCAACCGACGGCACGGCCGGGTCCGTTTCCGAGAAGTTCATCTTTTCCACCGTGAAGGACGAGGCCGTGGAGGGAGAGGGATTTCTTGTGGACCTCGGGAATGGGAAGAAATTCGTCGCGGCGGACCGTTTTCAGGACAACCCGCACGACATCGAGAATGCGCGGCGGCGCTTCATGGCCGTTCTGCGAGGCGTGAACGAGTTTGATTATTATGCAACCGAACCCCTGCAGGTGTTCATGGAATATAAAAGCGTGCTCGGCTTCGAGAACGTGCTTCTGAGTGAGGCCGAATACAAAGCCTTGGCGGCACGCGTTCGCGAGTTAGGGAAAAGGAAGAGATCGCCCTCGTCTATTACCAAGATGTCCGTTCACTTTCGACACGGTGCGCTTTCCTTGCAAATCGATCTCGGGCTTTGATGAAATCACCGAAACCACGGGGGGGAGCGTGTACATTTTTACTGTTCACTTCTCCGACGGCTTGGAGGACCTGAACCTAGGTTTAGGCACCGTCACGCCGAACGGCATGGGCCTGCTGACCGACTTCATGAACCAGGTGAAGTCCTGTGCCGGGACGGAAGGCATGATTTCAGCCTCCGGACTCCAGTTCCAGGAACAGATCTATACGTTCGCGGGATGCCGATCCGGCTGGGTGGCCAACATTTCGACGGTGCATATCGAGTAACCGAGCGGTGCAAAAGGTGCCGGTAAAAGAGAACGGAGGATAGACCATGAACATCATCGAAAAAATTACCGTCTCGGCGCTTGCAATGACCGTCGTTTGCTGCTCGGGAACCGCCCTCAGTCCTGAGGATCCGATTCAGGCGGCGGCGGAATTCCAAGCCCCGTCCGGTTCGGCGACCGATGCCGACATCGCGTCCATCGTGAACGAGGCACTCGAGGGAAATGTGGCGGGCCAGGAGGTCGCTTTCGTCCTCTTCAATTATTTCTCATCGAGGGAAGCCAAGTTCGCCGGATGCTTTTCCGGGGATCAGAACCCCACTATGGGATTTCCGACCAACATGGACGTGAAATGTCTGAGCGATCTGGGCGGATTCGGAGGCTGGCAAGTGGACCCTGAGGAGATCGTGGAACCGTGTACCGGGTCCGGAACGGTCTTCGCCCAGAGAACGGGGGATTTCAGCAAGATCTCGATCAGCGACTTGTCCGCCTCATGCCCTCCCAACCCCTACTCTTTGTCCGCTTTCAACGCCGAGATCTCGGCTACGGTGGGAACGGGGGGAAACCCCGGCTACTTGTGCTCGGACCTGGAGTTCTCGATGAATGACCAGTCTTATAGCTTCAAAGGTTGCGTGACGACGTCCAATACGTCCGATTCGCAGTATCTGGTTCAAGCGACGGGTGGAAACGTAGTCGTGACGTTGAAAAGCGTGGATGCCTCATGCGCCACGCTCTGTGCCGACATTCAGGATCGAAATGGAACCGCGAAAGCCGTATGCGACATCCATGACAAGGCCACCACCTGCAATTCGAGCGACGACATCCTGAGTGTCTTGTCGTGCACGCTGACCCGCGGCGCCTCCTGTTAAGGAGAGCAGACCGGAGGCTTCAGGCTCAGCCGAGCATCTTGGCCAATTCGGCCTCGGAGAGAACCTTCACGCCTTTCTTTTGGGCTTCGGCCAGTTTCGAACCCGCGTTCTCGCCGGCGACGAGGTAGTCGGTCTTTGAAGTCACACTGGGCGACCACTTTCCCCCCGCCCGAAGGATCTCGTCGCGCAGTTTGTCCCGGGGTCGGGAAAGCGTGCCGGTGATGCAGAACGCGAGCCCCTTCAATTTCCCGCTGGTGGGAACCCCCTTTTCTTTGGGGTTGATTCCGACGCCTTTGAGCTTCTGAAGGATTTTCCGGTTCCTCGCGTTTGCGAAGAACTCGGCGATTGCGGCTGCCATCTTGGGTCCGATCCCGTGCAGCTCCGAAAGATCGTTCACCAAATCGGTCTTCGGGCGCTCCAAAAGGTAATCGATCGATTTCGCATGCTCCGCGAGCTGCGCAGCCGCCACCTCCCCCACCTGGGGGATTCCTATGGCCGTGAGGAGCCTGGCCAGCGTCGCATTCTTCCGGCTCACCTCGAGGGCGTCCTGGATATTCTGGGCCGACTTATCGGCCATCCGCTCCAAACCTGCCAAATCCTCAAACTTGAGGCTGAAAAGATCGGAGGGATCCTTCACGAGTCCCTGATCCACCAACTGATCCACCAGAGCCGGACCCAGACCATCGACGTTCATCGCACGGCGGGTCGCGAAATACCGGATGGCCTCCTTGAGTTGGGCCGGGCACGAAAAGCCATTGAGGCAGCGGGTTGCCACCTCCTCTTCATCGGTCTTTCCGACGGGGCCGCCGCAATCCGGGCATTTCGACGGCATTTGAAATTTCCGCTCCTTGCCCGACCTGTCGTCTTTGAGAACCTGGACGACTTGCGGAATGATCTCCCCCGCCTTCTCGATCACGACCCGGTCCCCAATCCGCACGTCCTTCCGTTCGATCTCTTCGGCGTTGTGAAGGCTGGCGTGAGACACCGTCGTGCCCGCGAGTAAGACGGGTTCCAAGTCCGCGACGGGCGTCAGAACGCCCGTTCGCCCAACTTGCACGCGAATATCTAGGACGCGTGTTTCAGCTCGTTCCGCCTCGTATTTGAACGCGATTGCCCAACGGGGATATTTCGATGTGGCACCCAGTGAAGTCTGCTGGTCGTAGCGGTCCACCTTCATCACCAATCCATCCACGTCGAACGGGAGCTTGTGCCGCTTTTCCCGCCACTCGGTGCACGCCTCGAGCACGCCTTCCGCGCCGTGTGCCACGCGCAGGCCCTTGTTGATCGGGAGGCCCCACTTTTTCAGGCGATCCATGGATTCGCTGTGCCTGCGATCCAGCGAAACTCCTTCGAGGAGATGATAGAAAAGTGCCCGGAGGGGCCGCCGTGCCGTGAGGCTCGAATCCAGGAGGCGGAGCGATCCGGCTGCGGCGTTCCGGGGGTTCTTGAATTCGGGAAGCCCCTCCCGCGCGCGCTCCACGTTGATCCCGTCAAGATCGTTTCGTTCGATATAGACTTCGCCGCGGATGTGCACTGTGCGCTCGTTGGCTTTGCCCGCGAGCCTGAGAGGTATGGAGCGGATCGTCTTGAGGTTTTCCGTGACGTCCTCTCCCACCAGGCCGTCTCCGCGCGTGGCTCCCAGAACAAGACGCCCCTTCTCGTACGTCAGCTCGATCCCCAGGCCGTCGATTTTGGGCTCCACGGCGAAATCCACGTCCTTCGTGCCCAGACCTGCGAAAACCCGGTCCACAAAAGCCCGGAGTTCCTCCTCGTTGTATGTGTTGTCGAGGGACATCATCTTCTCTTTCCGGGGGACCTTCTTGAAATCGCTCAAGGGAGGGGCGCCCACGCGGGACGTGGGCGAATCTTCAGTCTTCAGTTCCGGGTAGGCCGCTTCCAAATCGACGATCTCCTTCATCAGGCGGTCATAGTCCCGGTCGGAGATCGTAGGTGCGTCCTGAACGTAGTACCGGGAGTCGTGCTCGGTGATCTCACGCACCAGCTGTTCGTGGCGCCTCACAGCCTGATTCGGTGGGGGACTCATCGTTTGCCGCTTTTTATCATAGTTCCGCCGTGGAGGATTGGAACCGGAGAATAAGCCGGGTGCCTGGCGTCCGGATGCCCGCTGCCACGTTCGTTTGACCCACCTCCGGGCCACCTATATATTTTCAAGTTCTATGAAGAACTCCCCCGTCGAGCCCAAAACCGTCCATGAAATTCTCTCCAGGTACATTTTGGCGGATGGCCTGGATCCGGTGTTCGACGCCGAAAGAAGCCACGGCGCCTATCTTTACGATGCACGTACGGGGCGGGAATTTCTGGATTTGTTCTCCTTCTTTGCGACACAGCCCATCGGCTACAACCATCCGAAAATCGCCAATGACGAATTCCGGGCCCTGCTGGGGCGGATTTCGGTGCACCGGCCCACGCTTTCCGACGTGTACACGACCGAATACGCGTCGTTCGTGGAGACGTTCGCCCGGATCGCGGGACGTGGGCTTTTCCGATACTACTTTTTTGTGGAGGGGGGCACGCTCGGGAACGAAAACGCGATCAAAACGGCCTTCGATTGGAAAGTGAGGAAGAACCTGGCCGCCGGACGCGGCGAGAAGGGAAGCCAGGTCATCCATTTTCACGAAGCCTTCCACGGCCGCAGCGGATACACGCTTTCGCTGACGAATACGTTCGATCCGAACAAACACAAATACTTCGCCAAGTTCGACTGGCCCAGGATCACGAACCCGAAGCTCCGTTTCCCGGTGGATGAAACCGTCCTCAAGGAAACCGCGGAAACCGAGAAACAGGCGGTGAAGGAAATCAAAGAAGCGCTTCGGAAGAATCCCCACGACATCGCCGCGCTGATCATCGAACCGATCCAAGCGGAGGGCGGAGATAACCACTTCCGGCCGGAGTTCCTCCGTCAGCTTCGACAGCTGGCGGATGAAAACGATTTCCTCCTGATTTTCGATGAAGTCCAGACCGGGATGGGGCTGACGGGAAAGATGTGGTGCTTCGAGCACTTCGGCGTGAAGCCCGATCTCCTCTCCTTCGGAAAGAAGGCGCAGATCGCGGGGTGCGCCTGCACCGAGCGTGTGGACGAAGTGAAGGAGAACGTATTTCACGTGCCCAGCCGGATCAATTCGACGTGGGGGGGGAACCTCACCGACATGGTTCGTTGTCAGCGATACCTGGAGATCATCGAGGAGGAGCGCCTGGTCGAGAACGCGGCCTCCGTGGGGGCTTACTTCCTATCGCGCCTGGAGGACCTGGCGCGAAGCCGCTCGAAGATCAGCAACGTCCGAGGCCGGGGGCTCATGATCGCATTCGACCTGCCCGACACGGAAACCCGCAACGGTCTCCGGGGGGCGATCCACAAAAACGGCGCTATCATTCTGGGGTGCGGATCCAGGAGCCTACGTCTGCGTCCACATTTAAGCTTTACACGAGAAAATGTAGACCAAGCCATTGACATTATTAATAAATCAGCGTCGACAATCTGACGTTTAGATAGCCTGGCTCTAGACCAGTTTGAAGTACTCAAAAAGATTGTAGCCGCAGCGTTTGCAGAACGGCCTCACCCGAAGCTGCGGGAGCGTTCCCGGAGGGATGAATCCCCGGTCCGCCTTGAGGATCCGCAAGTGACAGACAGGACACCTGCTTCCGGGAAATGTCAGGAGCCAGCCAGCTGCGGCGCCAAGAAGAATTGATAGAAGACTCACACCGCCAAAGGACGTGTCACGAATCCTCTGTATCGGGGCCAATAGAAAGAATAACGAGACCAGTACTCCACCTGCGATTAGCACCTTGTAAGCCCTATGTCGGCCCTTTCGAATCGAAAGCCTTTGCTGATCAATAGCCTCTTTCGGCGTGCTCTCGAAAGCGGATCGGCGCCTTTTCAACTCATCCAGGTTGTGGGCCAGGTCATTGCGCGGAATGCCACAGGCGCTGCAGTAATTTCCCAAAAGGTCATACCTTTCATGGCAGTTCGGGCATTTAGGGAAGATCATGGCCACCCCCATTTCATGTGTCTTAGACCCTAGTCAACGGATCGAACAGCTTCTGGTGCTCTTCGAGGGCGAAGCGGTCGGTCATTCCCGCGATGTAGTCGCAGATGATCCTGGCGGCCGGTTCCGTTTTCATCCGTTCCCGGAATTCCGTAGGCAGTTGCTGGGGTCGCGCCATATAGGCGTGGAAGAGGTCCGACAGCATCCGCTTAGCTTTTTCCTCCATGCGCACGACACGGAAATGCGTGTAGAGGTTCTCCCACAGGAACGTTCTGAGCTTCAGGCCTTCCTCGGTTACCGCTGGAGAGTACGACGCCAGAAGCCCTTTGTACGCGCGCACATCGGAAATCGAGCGGACCCCCGCCCGCCGGATGTTTTCAGTCGTCTGGCGCACCAGCTCTTCGACCAGGATCGTGATCATTGCGGAGATCGTGACGTGCTTGGTATCCGGGTACCGGAGGGACGGGTACCGCTTCCGGACCCGCCCGGAGGCCTCTTTCCAGAGGCCGACGGTAGTCAACGACTCGATATCGATCAAGTCCGACGAGAGGCCGTCATCGACGTCATGGTTGCTGTAGGCGATTTCGTCCGCGTAGTTGGTGAGCTGGGCCTCGATCGTGGGTTGTTCCTCCGGGGCGAGATCGGGAGGAGTGCCTTCGGGGTGATCCCAAGAGGACGTATGTTTGATGATCCCCTCCCTCACCTCGTACGTGAGGTTCAGGCCCGGAAAATCGGGGTATCTTCTCTCCAGAAAATCCACGACCCGGAGGCTCTGACCGTTGTGTTCGAAGCCCCCGTGATCCTTCATAAGGTCCGACATCGCCCGCTCCCCCGAATGTCCGAACGGCGTGTGCCCCAGGTCGTGGGCCAGCACCAAAGCCTCGATCAGATCCTCGTTCAGGCGCAAGGAGCGACCGACGCTCCGCCCGATCTGTGACGCCTCCAGGGAGTGCGTGAGCCGGGTCCGGTAGTGGTCCCCCTCGTGATTCACGAAAACCTGTGTTTTGTACTCCATCCGCCGGAAGGCCGTGCAATGGATGATCCGGTCCCGGTCCCTCTGGAAGTCCGTGCGCGAGCGCGCCTTTTCCTCCGGGTAACGGCGGCCCCGCGATTCCGCCGCCAAGGCCGCGTAGGGGGCCAATCGTTCCCGTTCCAGATGTTCCAGTTCTTCCCGAGTCAGCATGAAAGGTCCTCTTTTTCCTGGACGAAGCGGATTCAGGGAATCTAATGTGGCGCTTGAAGTCAAGGCATTCCCATGAAGCAGATGAAGTTTCGCTGGTTTTTCCCGATTCTGATCCTTTTGGCCCCTTCCGCGTTTGCCGCCGACACGACGCTTTTCGGCCGTGAAGGCGATTCCTACGGCCCCAAGCCGGGATCGCTCACGTTCACGATGTACGGCGGGAACTATCTTAATGGCTTGGGCCAGGATCTCATCACAGCGCACGATAGGCAGACGAAAATCTGGGATACGGGTCTCCGGGCCGGATGGGCGTTCAACAAGTTCGTGGAGACCGACCTCTCCTTCGGCTTCGCCCGGACGAGGCTCACGGCGGACACCGAGAACGTCTACCTGTTCAGCGCGAATGTGACCGGTCAATACCCGGTTTTTGCCGATCGCCTGGTTCCGTATCTTACGTTCGGCGCCGGGAGCGTTTTCTTCGACCCGAAGCGGACTCAGGGGGACACGGATTTCGCGATCAACTACGGCGGGGGCCTCAAGTACTTCATCTTCAAGAACCTGGCGCTGGCCGCAGACGCCCGGGGTCTAACTTCGTTTCAAGAAACGCACACCGCGCTCCTTCTGAGCTACGGCCTCATCTATTATTTCCAATTCCGTGGGGAGAGACCCGCTCCGAAGGTGCTCGAACCCGTGGCGCCGTCGCCCGCTCCCCCGCCTCCACCCCAGGTCACTCCTGCACCGACACCGCAGCCAACGGCGATGCCCACGGCCGGACCGACTCCGTTACCGACGCCCGTCAGCGAATTGGATCAGTTCGGCGGCGTGATCGAAGGGGTCACTTTCGAGACCGGGAAATACATCATCCGGAAGGACTCCTATACGACGTTGAACCTTGCAGCCGGCTTCTTCGTGAAACACCCGGAGCTCAAGTTACGAGTCGGGGGGTACACGGACAACACCGGGAGCGATGCATTCAACCAGAAGCTGTCCACGCGGCGTGCCGAGGCCGTCCGGCAGTACCTTCTCAAACAGGGTGTCCGCAAGGAGCGGATGGAGGCTGCGGGGTACGGCTCCTCCCGGCCGATAGCCACGAACGATACGCCGGAAGGACGCTCAAAGAACCGCCGCATCGAGTTCAAGATCCTCAATCCCGAAGCGTTCAACGCCCCGTGATCCTCCGGGCATTACTGTTCCTTCCGCTCCTTCTTTCGTTGGGTTGCGACAACCCCTCGATTCCGTGGTTGTGGAAAACGTACGAACATCCCACGTACCGGTTTCGTTTGCGTATGCCGCGGAGCTGGTCGTTCCAGCAGGATTCCGTGATGGGCTCCGCCGTGATGCTGCTTGCTCCGGAGGACGACCCCGTGTTCCGCACGAACATCAACATCGTGGTCCAGTTGCGGAGGGAAAAACTGACGCTGGAGCAGATGGCGGCCCAATCCTCCAAGCAACTCGAGCTGATTTTCAACCAGTACCGCCTTCTGGGAGAGGCGAAGACGACGCTGGGAGACATCTCGGCCCTCGAATTGCGCGGGCGCTATCTGGCGCGGGAGGGGCCCCGCATCGTGCGCACGGTGATCGCGCTGACCCTCGATACGATTTATGTCTTCACGTTCACGTGCCGGGAGGAGCGCGAAGGAGAGTTCCAAAAGACGTTCGACGGGGTCCGCGAGAGTTTTCGCGCGCCGCAGACGTAAGCTCCGGACAGGCGCCCAAGCTTCCGACATCCGAATCAGACCCACGTTCCCCTCTTCGGTATTTCGGGTTAGAGTGTCGCCTTCATGAAGCGGAGCATCTGCTGGATATTGTTTTTTATCGTGTCGGCCGGATGTGCATCCGACCGTTGGAGGGCCAGAACGTTGGAATCGGCATCAAACGCGGCGTCGAAAGTCTATGAAGTCAACAGCATCCTGTTCGGGCGGGACATCCGGGTCCAGAAATTCCGGCTCACGAACGGTCTCCAGGTGATCGTCATGGAGGACCATTCCGCTCCGATTTTCGCCTATCACACTTGGTTTGACGTTGGATCCCGCAACGAGCGCGAAGGCAGCACGGGGATCGCCCACCTGTTCGAACATCTCATGTTCAAGGAGACCAAGAACCAGCCGGAAGGAGCTTTCGATCGGGCCCTCGAGGAGCAAGGGGGCCGGGTGAACGCCGCCACGTATATGGATTGGACGTTCTTCCGTGAAAGCCTCCCTGCCCAGGCCTTTTCCTTGATTCCGCCTTTGGAAGCGGACCGGATGCAGAACATGATCTTGAATGACAAACAGGTGAATGCGGAGCGGGAGGTCGTGGCCAACGAACGGAGGTTCCGGACGGACAACTCCCCCTCCGGCCTGATGTACGAGAAGCTGTACCGGGCGGCTTTCACGACCCATCCCTATTACTGGCCCGTCATCGGGTGGATGAAGGATATCGAATCGATCACCACCGCCGAGTGCGTCCGGTTCCATTCCACGTACTACGCTCCGAACAACGCGACCGTGGTGGTCGTTGGGGATGTCCGGGCGGAGGACGTCCTGAAGCGGATCAACGACGCCTACGGAAAGGTTCCGTCCTCCAAGCTCCAACCTGAAAAGATTCCGGTGGAGCCCCAACAGACCGCCGAGCGTCGGGTGACGCTGGAGCAGCCGCTCCCCTCGGAGAAACTCCTCGTGGCTTACAAGAGCGCCGCGTCGGTGCACGCGGATTTCCCGGCGTTGCAGGTCCTGAATTCCGTGCTGTTCGACGGGAAGAGTTCACGGCTCTATCGCCGGCTCGTGACCGACGGGCAGATCGCCAGTGATGTGGGAAGCTGGGTGAACCAGACGAAGGATCCCGGGCTTTTCATTATGGACATCACGATCCGACCGGAGAGGAAGGCGGCCGAGGCCGAAAAAGCGATCTATGAGGAACTCGGGCGGCTGGGGCGCGAGGCCGTGCCCGAACGGGAAATGGAGAAGGCTAAGAACCGCCTGGAAACTTCCTTCTGGCAGGGGTTCCGGACGGACGACGACAAGGCGCAGGCCCTGGGTTTCTACGAGACCGCGGAGAGGGATTATCGGCGTTTGTTCGAGGAAGTGCCCAGGTACCGCAGCGTCAAGGTGGCGGACGTCATGAGAGCCGCCAAGGCCTATTTCGGGGCCGAGAGCCGGACCGTCGTGACGGCGTATCCTCAGAAAAAAGGTGTCTCAAAGGAGTGAGGTGGTGCGGATCATGATTTCTACATTGGTTTTTTCTTTATTGGGGGGCGCCCCGTGGGGCGCCGACGGGGCTGCTTCGTTTCCGGCGCCCTCGCAAATGCCCCTTCCTTCCTGGGTGAATGTGGACGGGATCGAAACCGTTCTGGCCGAAAAACACGACACACCGTTGGTGACGCTCGCCATCGCGTTTCCCTCCGGGGCCTATTTCGACCCTCCGGGCAAGAGCGGCCTGGCGAACTTCGTCGGAGACATGCTTTTGAGAGGGACGAAGACGCGGACCCGCGCCCAGATCGAAGAGGAGCTGGATTATTTGGGGGCGAGCCTCGGAACGGATGTGGGGTTCCAGTCCTTTGCGATGCAGGGGCAGGTCTTGAGCCAGAATCTAGTCAAGCTGGTGGAGCTCATCGCCGACGTTCTTCAAAATCCGAGTTTCCCTCCTGAGGAGATCGAAAAGCTGCGCAGCGAGGACATCTCACAGCTTTATCTCAAGCTGGAGGACGACGCCACGCTGGCGCGTATCCACTTCATGCGGGCGGTATATAAGGGGCACCCGTACGCCAATGATCTGGACGGGACGATCAAGAGCCTCAAATCCATCACGCGCGAGGACGTGCTTGCGTTTTACAGGGCCCACATCGAGAAGAAGGGATTGATCGCCGGAGGGGCGGGAGATCTTACGCGGGCGGCGTTGACGGATATTGTTCGGAAGCTCGTCGCCGGGTTGCCCGAGGGTTCGTCGGAGAAAAAACGCATCCCGTTCAAAGGCGCGGTCCACGGACGGGAAATTATCCTGGTGGACAAACCGGATCGGACGCAGGCGCAATTCCTGATCGGGGAGCCCTCAATCGACGCGAACGACCCCGACTTTTTCCCGATGGTGGTGTTCCTGACCGCCTTCGGCGGCCACATGTTCCAAGCCCAATACATGCAAGAGATCCGCGTGAAGCGCGGGTGGTCGTACGGGGCCTACGCTTCGCTGGATGCCCGAAGGGACGGAGGGAGCGCTTTTCTTTATACGTTCCCGGCCACGAAGGACACCATTCCGGCCCTCAAGCTGAGCCTCGAGCTTCTGGATCAGGCGGTTTCCGGCGACGGCCTGAAGGACGACGCGTTCGAATTTGCCAAGAACTATCTGGCCCGCTCCTACCCGTTCATGGTGGACACCCCCGAGCGCGTGCTCTCCCAGGTTCTCACGAACCGGTTCTTGGGTAGATCCGACGATTACCTTCAAAACTACATCTCCAGGATCCGAGCGGTGACGCCGAAGATGGCCCGAAGCGCGGCCCGCAAACACCTGGAGACCAAGAATCTGGTCATTTCGATCCTGTGCACGGCCAAGGACTTCAAGGACAAGATCGGCAAGGAATTGAACGCCAAGAAAGTCACCGTCGTCCCGTACAACGATCTCTGAATCCTTTATCGCAACAGTTTAAGCGGGCCGGGTCGTTGCCTTCGCTCTGGCTGCGAAGGACGCCGGTGTTCCGTCGGCTCCGCCGGCAATCTAAGGCTCCGCCGCCGGAGCCCCCGGCGTCCCTGAAGCAGCATTTAAATCGGCACCGCCCCAGCCCGCCGGGACGACGGGGCTTAGAGATTCCAAACTTCATTGGCGCCGATCAAGTCATTCTCATCGCAGAGAATATGTCTGGAATGAAAGGAATCAGCCGGCCTGCATCTCATTTCTTTATAATAAAAGAAGGACTTTGGTCGCACAGCTGGGGACTGCGTTTCGGGGGGTCCATCGGAGACCCCAGGCGTGTTCAGTGCACTTTCGATTGACCGGAACACACGAGAAATTGGGAGATCCTTGCTGCGAGGGGAAGGCGGGCGGGACGAAAAAGCGTGTCACCGACCGTGCAGATTCACGCGGATGAGGCGAGCTGGCATAGCCTCAGACGCGATGAAGCTGCAGGGAGGCCGGT
>JAZDIZ010000021.1:0-17088 GCA_043804515.1 Pseudomonadota bacterium
GAGCTTCTTAACCACCTTCATGAGGTCGAACGAAGAAAGCTCTTCGCTGAGAAGGGCTATGGGTCTTTGTGGGACTACGTCCAAAAGGCCTTGGGCTACAGCGAAAACCAGGCCTATGAACGGATCTCGGCCATGCGCCTCATGTTTCGAAGCGACGAGGCGAAAACGGCTTTGGAGAGAGGAAAACTCACCTTAACCCAGGCGGCTATGGCGGAGAGGCACCTCCGGGCGGAGGAGCGGGCCGAAGAAAGACCCTTTCCTACGGAGAGAGTGGAATCTCTGATCAGCCGGATTGAGGGATTGAGTAAGCGAGAGACCGAGAAGGTCCTTCTGAGAGAGGCTCCTGAAAGACCCCTTACATCCGAGACCGTCCGGCCCATCACGGCGGAGGTCAGCGAGGTGAGGTTCCCGATCACCGAGGAGACCCGGCAAGCCATGGAGAGGTTCTGGGGCCTCAAAGGCCGATGCAGTGTTTCCGAACTCTTTTCGGTTTGTCTCGACTTCTATCTGAGCCAGAAGGATCCGAGCCGGAAGGACGAGAAGAAGACCTTAACCTTACCGGTAAGGTTGAAGACTCAACCCGACTCTTCGACCGACGCCAGGCCTCCGACGCGGTATATTGCAGCTGACGCCAAACGAATGGTTCGGGATCGATCCAAAGGACAGTGT
This sequence comes from Pseudomonadota bacterium, assembly GCA_043804515.1. Classification (GTDB taxonomy): domain Bacteria; phylum Bdellovibrionota_G; class JALEGL01; order JALEGL01; family DATDPG01; genus JAZDIZ01. Next base: position 670 of record JAZDIZ010000021.1, read on the forward strand.
GAATATGTCGATCCAAAGAGCGGACGCCGATGCGAAAGCCGCTACCTTCTTGAGTTCGACCATATGGATCCGTACTGCTCGGGTGGCTCATCTAATGAAGAGAACATCAGGCACTTATGCCGCATGCACAATCAGTATCTTGCAGGAAAGATATTTCAGTCAGAAGCCAAAATGGTCTCGAGTAGCCTCTGACCGCGGTCGGGGCGAGGGCTTCGTCTTCATCCCTTAAACAACCTTTCCTCTGCTTGGGACGCGCCGCTGGCAGACTTCGATGCCAGTTTTTCCGCAGCCTGTTAATCCCTATTTACGGATCATGGTCTGTGCGTTGGGGCGCAGGAGGCTGTTCACGAGGAGCTTCGCTGCGTCCAGGATGCAATCATCGGTCTCCTTGAACGCCGGATTGTCGGGCGTCCATTTGGGATCACACGATTGGAGGGATCTCCACGGAAGATCCTTGATCCGCGCACGGAGGCCGTCCATCAACCCGCTTGACCCCGCCGGTTTAAAATCGGAATCCCGCATGTCCAGCGGGTCGGGTTTCGGAATCACCAGATCCGGCGAAGCCTGCTTCCATTCGGCCATCGTTGCGGGAGCCGGCGCCTTTTCATGTTGATACCGGTTTGCGGGATCGTCCCCGACATCCAAGTCGGGAAGAATTCCGTCCAATTGAACCGAGGCACCGGTAGGGGAGAACCAGCGGAAGTTTGTGACAAAGACCGAACCTCCGACGGGAGGGGTATACGCGAGTTGACCCACGCCCTTCCCGAACGTTTTCTCGCCGACAATCAACGCCCGCTGGTGATCCCGAAGGGCGGCCGCCACCATTTCAGACGCGCTGGCGGTCGACCGATCCGTCAGAACGACCACAAGCGCCTTATCACTGATATGAGGCTGGTCTCCTACGGTATAAACCCCTTCCCGTTCCAAGGCCTTGTTGTCCGTCACCGGACTTGTGTCCGGCGTGTCTTTCACGCCCACCGTGTGCCAAATCAACGAATGCGAGGGAACAAGGGTTTTTAAGATGGCGCCCGCTTGTTCGGATTGGCCCCCGCCATTTCCCCGCAGATCGAAGATCAGCGCGTTGATGTTTTCCTGCTTTGAAAGATCGCTTTGGAAGACACCGGACAACGCGTTGTTGAAGAACTGGCCTGCTTCCTCCGGAAGGAATGATGCGAGGCGGACGTAGCCCACTCTGTCGGTCGTGGAGATCGGGAGGAAGTGAGCGAGACTGAAATTATAGGGTCCTATGCGGGCCGTAACGGATTCGAGAGGCGCGTCGGGCTCGAGGGAGTGCTTCACCCACAACATGACTTCGCTCGCGTCGTCGAGCACAAGGTTGATCCGAATCCAGGCACGCCAAAATCCCAGCTCGGATACGCTCTTTTTCTCGTCGTTTCGCGTGATCGCAAACACATACGTCGGAGTGCGCTCTGTCAGGGTCGCGGGTTGAAGCTCCGGAAGGTCCTTGTTGAACGACCCGTCGTAAAAACCGTCGACGACGAGGTAGTTCGGTTTTCGCCCCCCGTTCTTTGGACCCAAACCATAGTCTGTCCGCCAGAGAAACCGGATGCCCGCGCCCCGGATCGATCCGGCGATCCCCCGCGCGGCGGTGGAGGGAGGCACATAATTCGAATTCGCGTCGAGCGATCTAAAGAGCCAACGCAACGAACCCCACAACAATTGGGAGAAAAAATCGACGCCCTCGATCGCGGGATACATGGCGGTGACGTCGTGGAAGAGGGCACAGTCCGGTACCCTCCCTTGGAGCTTGGAAATAGCCGCTTGGGCGGCGGCCCGAACCTCCGCTCGCTCGTCCGTGGCCGCTTGCTCGGTCAGGAATTTCGTAAGACCCGACATGAGAAACTGATTCCTCTCGGAGGGTTTGTGCGTGAGATGCCGCATCAACGCATGATCGGCCGTGTTGAACGTTTGTTGGCATGCGAAGCGTTCCAAGTCGGCGAGGGCCGGTTCCGCTGTCGGTGGTTTTGTTTCGTTGCCCGCGTGGGCGGCTTGTTGCTTAGCCTCGGTCTCTGAATTCGCCTTCTTGGCACAGGCCGCTACTGAAAGAGCCAGGACAATCCCCAAAAAGAAGAGGGCGAAGCGGACTCTGGTTAGGAAGCGAAGCATGGAGACTCTGTAAACCACCGAAAAGTGCAAGGCCGATACCATCCAAGATTGGGGACGGAGGCCACCGGCACCCAAAATTATCATGTAATTTCAGATAGTTGACGAACGGTCAGGTTTTAGAACGAAGGCCTGCGGCACGCCTATCCGGTCCAAGTCTGTCCCAGAGGGGCCTCTTCCGCGGCCGCACAAGCGTGCTAGAAAGGATCCGAATGATTCAAACGCTGGTCACGGGCGGCGCCGGCTTTGTCGGATCGGCGATCGTAAAGAAGCTGGCTTTGGGACGTGAGAGCGTCCGCGTTCTGACGAGACATCCTGAATCCATTGATCCCCGGCGGCGGACGGCCGGCACGGAGTTCTTCATGGGGGATATTTTTGACGCCCGCGCCCTTCGGGAGGCGATGAAGGGATGCAACGGATTGGTGATCGCCACGCAGTTCGAGAACGCCCCCTTTGAAAACCCACGGAAGGGGATGACGTATGAACACGTGGACGGCGAGGGAACCGAGCTCCAAGTGTCGGCCGCGAAGGAGACCGGCGTCGAAAGGATCATTTATATAAGCGGAGCAGGAACCCGGGAGGGGCGTTCGGAACCTTGGTTTCACGCCAAGGCGCGGGCGGAAAAGTCCGTGCGCGAAAGCGGGTTGAAATGGACGATTTTGCGGCCTTCATGGATCTACGGGCCGACGGATCGAAGCCTGAACCGTTTCGCGTCCTGGGCCCGCCTTTTCCCGATCGTCCCCATTGCCGGAGCCGGCCGGCAGAAAGTTCAACCGGTGTTCATCAACGACGTGGGGGAGATCGTGCGGTTAGTGCTCAACAACCCGAGGACCCACGGAATGGTTTTTGAGATCGGGGGCCCCCAGCTCCTCACAATGAAAGAAATCGTTAAGACCCTCCTTCGCGTGATGCGCAAACGCCGGATCGTCATTCCCATTCCTAAGCCGCTCGTGAAGATGGCGGCGGCGGTGCTTCAGTATCTGCCGGAAAGGCCCATCACATCGGGCGGCGTGGATTTCGTAACGATGGAGGAAGTGGTGGACAACCGGGAACTTCTCGAAACCCTCGACGCGCGATTGACACCGTTGGAAGACGGGCTGAGGACATATTTGGTTTCAAAATCAGGTCTCAGCGAAGACATTCTTCGCCGCCACGCAGCATAACTTTTTGCGAACCTACTAGAAAGACAACAGTTTTCTTTACAAGTCCAAAAATCGCTGCAATCATCCGCTTCAAGTGAAAGGGAATTCCCCCTTCTCAAACGGTTGCTAATAACCTATAAAGACAACCTTTCTGGAGGTTTAGAGATGAAGAAGTTTTTGGTAATTCTATCAGTTGTAGCAGTAGCTGGCGCGATCAGCACCGCATCGGCGATGGATCGCACAGGTAAGATCGGTCTTGGTTATCAGGAAACATTCGGAGCTGGCGGTAATCTCGGGACGGCGATGGGCGAATGGTCCTTTAAGTATGGCTTCACGGACGTACTGACGGGCCAGTTCCTACTCGGCACCACCTACATCAACAAAGGCGGGCTGAAGGAAGTGGAATTCGGCGTTCGCGTGCTTTACAGCCTAGTGAAGAATGAGAACTCCGCGTTCTACACCGGTGCGGGCCTTCTGTATGAGAACATAAAGGACCAGCCGGACCAGATGCGCTTCAATCTCCCCCTGGGATTTGAAGTCAGCTTCGCGGGTCTACCGGAAGTCGGCTTCAGCGCTGAAGTCGGCCTTATGATCGACTATCAGAAGTCCGGAAAGGTCTGGAGCTTCAATACGGTCGGCGGCAGTATAGGCGGCAGTCTCGGACTGGGAGCGCACTACTACTTCTAAGCAGTTTTTTAGAAGTTGATGTTTGAAAAGGGGAGCGGGAAACCGTTCCCCTTTTCTTTTGCCCGAACCCTACCTTAAGAGATCCCCTTCGGGGTTGAGAGACGCCGCTATAAGTCTCGGCACAGCGCAATCCACCGCTTTTTCGGCATTGATGATGCCGTACCCCATTTTATTGTCGGGACGGTCCGCCTGGGACGCGGTCTGCGTCAAAGCGTAGCGGACTTGGTCCGGTGTCCAGTCGGGGTGAGCCTCAAGAAGCAGAGCAGCCGCTCCGGCCACCAATGGGGCGGAAAAGGATGTGCCGTCAATCTGGCCGTATCCCCCGTCGGTCGCCACGACAACGCGCAGGCCCCGGGCCACGACGTCCGGCTTGATCCTTCCGTCGGCTGTGGGTCCCTGGGAGCTGAAAGCCGCCAATTCGCCCTTTCCGTTTACGGCCCCGACGGCAAACGCGCCGAGCGCATCCGATGGAGCGGAAAGCGTCTTTTCTCCCTTTTCTCCGTCGTTTCCGATCGAGTTCACGATGAGAATCCCGCGTTGAGCGGCCAGATTCGCGGCTCTGGAAATCATCAACGTCTGGCCGTCCAGGGAACTATAGGGATGATCGTCCGAAGGCCGGTCGAATTTCAGGTAGCCGAGGGAACTCGAAACGATATCCGCTCCCTGTGCTTCGGCCCACTCGAGGGCCGCGATCCAATAATCCTCCTCCACGGGTGTTTCGCTGCGGGCGTCCTCCGTGCGTGCCAGAAGAAACGTGGCGCCGTAGGCGGGGCCGACGACGTAGCCGGGCGCGTTCCCGCCCAGGACCGACCAAGTCATCGTGCCGTGTTTATCGTCGTAATCGTTCGGGTCGTTGGGGTTTCGCTCCACGCTCCCGTCCCCATGGACGAAATCCCACGCGGCCCGGACATTTGCGGACCGGAATGCCTCGTGCGACGCCTTAAAACCGACATCGAAGATGGCGACGATCACGTTTTTCCCCGTCAAGCCTCTCTGGTGCAAGGCGGGAACTCCGATCTGATCCAGTTGGGCTTGGGATAGGCCGTAGACGGGAATCTCCGGGGCCGGAGCCTCCTCCCGCACGATATGTCTTTCGACGGGTTTAGGTGCCGGGGCGATCCGCTCTTTTCTTCTTCTCGGCCCCGACCGAACTTCCTCGACTGCAAGGACAAAGGGAAGAATCCGGATCGCGGCGAGCTGCTCCTCAGTGGCTTTCACGCTTGTGGCATTGAACCACCGGGACGTGGTCCGGACTTTCGCGCCCAGAGCCTCCAGAGCTTTCCAATATATTGGGTTTACGGGGACGTCCCGATCGTCCGGCCGCGTAAAGCCGGCCTTCCATCGGCGACGGAGCACCTCCGCCACGAGCGGAATCCGGCTCGCGGCGGGCGACTTCTCCCTGAAGAATACCCACGCCGTGTGAACCCGTTTCGATTTCTTCTCAAAAACGCCGATGAATTTTTTTGGAAACCACGAATCCGCGATGGCGAGAGAACCCCCCACCCCCAGGCACACGAGCACCCCGAGCAACCCGATCCGCAATCGACGCATATCCCCCCCTACGACGACTACAGACTACCTCGACTGGGTCCGAAAAGTAAGGGGAAAAATGCGGCATCCGCTCCCCATCCCCTCTGAGCGCGGACCTGCGACGACGCGTCCCGTCATCCCCCTTCTTCGAGGGGGCCTCCTAACTATTAAGCCTTAACAGGTTCCTGAAAAAGAGAGCTGTGCAGGAACCGGTCAACCCGAATGATTCAGGGAACCTGGTGAGTGAACGCGGCTGGACCCCGCTCTCCGCTCATGGCTCGGACCGCAGGAACGGTCCTGCGCTTAACTTCGCTCCGAGCGGCATCCAGCCGCGGCACGGCCTCGACAAGCCACGCGGTGTTTGGGCTTGAATGGCGGGTCGGGGGGCTGCCGGAGCGGAGGTAAGGCGCAGGATCGCCGTGTTGGGGACACCCATCAGTGGGTGTCCCCCGTGATGCGATCCGAGCCACGGAGCGAAGGCAGTCACCCGGCACGCCTATCTCCTGCTCCTAAAAGAGAGTTTTTCAGGAACCTGTTAATCCTTGGGCTGCGGACCCCACCGGCGCGTTATCGAAGTCTACGGATTGGAGTGGAGCTTGCTGGCGACACCGGCGTCGCTCAGATCCTCCGTCTGCTCCCGTCGGTAGTTGCACGAATCCTGCGGTTTCGCGAGGATGGCCTTCATCCTGGACTGGTCGAATTTGTCCGACGCGTCGCGCGGTTTGAGAGCCAGACCCTCCTTGAGAATCGTCACGCCTTCGATAGCCAGCTCAGGCCGGCTTTCATCTTGCGCATAGCATAGGGAGGCGACGGCCTCTTCCAGCAGCAGCATCGGTTCTTTGAGGAGCGAGCCGTGCATGGCTTCTCTCATCCAACGGTAGGCCTTCTCTTTGTTCCCCCGTATTCCCGCGAAAAAGCGGAACCACCACGAATCAGGCATGACCCTGTACAGGATCGCCCGCAGGATCTCCGTCAGCTGGCGGGTCGTGACGTCCGAATTCATGTGCTTGAAATCGGAAGGAAGACTCATGGCCAGATCCCATTCGTGGTCCATGGGAATGAGGACCTGAACGCTCTTGAGGCTGACACCCCACGTGGAAGCCTGCATGGCATAGCAGCCCCCCTTCAGCATGTGGCATTCGGCATTCTTGGGCGCCAACCGCAGGCAACGATCGGCATCCTTGTGACACTCTTCGGCCAAGTCCAATCGTTTCTTTTGGAGGAGGTCGTGCTGTTCGTGTGACAGAAGGAGCGCTTCCCTCCGAAAGAAGGCCAAGCGGGCGCGGGCCCACCACAGGTAGGGCTCATCGGGGGCCACCTTCTCCAGCTGATTCAAAGTTTCCTCGGTGCGATCGTAACGATCCGACCGGTCCGCCTGATAGAAAACGGCCTCCACCTGTTCGATCAAAGCCTTCGCTTTGGGGCCTGAAACGGGGAGAGGAGTCTTCGTCGCCTCAAGTGCCTCCGCCCGAGGAATCAGCAGAAACAGAAATGCACACAAAAGCCGAAGCATAAAGAAACGTATACATTTAACCGACACCGCGGGTTTCTCAAAGCCAAACGATGTGTCTTCCCTTCCTTCGAGAGAGGACATCGCCGTTGCGGGATGGACCTCGAAGCGCGAAACGGGCCTCTCATGATTGAGTCCCCCTTTTTCTGAAACATAGCCTTCGCGCGGGAGACCGGCTGGGGGTCCCCGTCCGAAAACCTGAGGATGGGGGTGCACGGCCGGTCAGGACCCGCAGCGAATACCTTGTTCAAAACCAGGAAGAATGGATCAGAGCGAGACTAAAGCGGGCGGCTTGTGTTCGTAGCGCACGATGCGGTTCCGGCCGAGTTCTTTTGCCTCATACAGCGCCTCATCCGCCAACGTAAGAAGGCGATGCCCTTTGTCGTCCAGATCGGTCGGCTCGACGTCCTTGATGGAGGCCACCCCCCCGCTCAGGGAGACGTCCGCCCGGATGCCTTTGTGTTCGAAGCGGTAATTCGCCACGTTCTCGCGCAGGCGGTCGGCGAACCGGAGCCCGTCCTGGATTCCCGTTTCCGTGAGGAGGAAGCAGAACTCCTCCCCGCCCGTCCGAGCCACGTAATCCGTCTCCCGCCTGCTGGAAGCGAAAATCTGGCCCAGCTCGTGAAGCACGAAATCCCCGTAGAAATGGCCGTGCACGTCGTTGATCCGCTTGAAAAAATCCACGTCCACCAGGAGCACGCACAGGTCGGATTTGTAGCGGAGCGCGCGCTTGTACTCGACGGGGTAGATCTCGAAAAGACGCCGGCGATTGGCCAGGCCCGTAAGGTTGTCGGTGATCGAGAGGAGCGCCAACTGCCGGTTCTTGATCGACAGAAGCCTTCGCTGGGAAAGAAGCCGAGTGTAGTGTTCCCGGAGCCGGTCATCGCCCAAACCCAAAGCGAGCCCCGCGAGTGTCAGCGTGACGAGCCCGATCAATTGCATGTACGAAAAAAGCACCGCGTTGGCGGCGAGCTCCCTGCCGAGGATCGCGAAAATGTGGAGCGGGTCCTTCAGGGCCTCCGGTCCCACCTGGATAAAAAGCCACCCCAAAGGTACAAGGAACGAAAGGGCCGCTCCCAGGAGCGGAAAATACAGAACCCGATGCCTGCGTCGTTTTGCGCGATACCGCTTGGTCAAAATCGAGCTCCCATGCTGTACTCTACATCAACGCCCAAACACGTGAAAGACGAGGGTAAATGGTTGACATTTCACGCCTTCCTTCTAAAACCGGCTTGGAGCCTGAGGGCTCCATTTTTCTTCTCGTTATGAATCGATTCCTATTGCACCCAGCGCTGGTTTTCCTGGTTTCGGCCGCCCTGTTTCCGTCCCGGGCGATCTCGGCGGATACGTCCATCCGATCCGTTTCCAACCAGCCTGCGGTCACGATGAAGCTGAGCGAATGCATCGAGAAGGCCCTTACCACGATGCCGTCTTTGCGGTCCGCTCGCTACGATCGCGAGGCGGTGGAAGGACAGCTGGAACAGGCCAAATCCGCATACTTTCTCCCCGACATCAGGCTGCGTGTGTTGGGAGGGGTGGTGCCGGATGTTCCTGCGGGGTCCGGGCCGGAGGGAAATTTTCCCTCCGTCAATACGGGGGTCATGGATCTGGGTCCGTTTATCCAGGCTCGCGTGGAAGGGATTCAACCGCTCTATACGTTCGGTAAACTCTCCAATTTGAAACAAGCCGCCCGACGCGGCGTGGAGGCGAAGGAAGCGCAAGAACAGGTCGTACGGGCCGAGATCACCCGCCAGGTGAAGAAGGTCTATTACGGAATCGTGTTTTTGAGGAGCCTGGAGGATTTCTTAAACGAGCTGAAGGACCGGGGAAACAGTGCGAGGGAAAAGTTGCAGGACCTGATCCGAAAACACAATCCCGAGGTGACGGAGATCGATCTCATGCGCCTCGACGTCTTTTCCGCCGAGGCGGAGCGGAACTTGATCGAAGCGCACAACGGAGCCAATCTCGGAATGGCCACCTTGGGTGTTCTTACGGGCGGCATGGCATCGCCGCCGGTCTCCCCGGAGGACCAATCCCTGCTCTTCAACGAGATCGCCCTGAAGCCCCTCGACTATTATCTTTCGCGAGCCGCCGTGGCGCGGCCGGAACTCCGCGCATTGGACGGAATGGTGCGCGCGAAGCAGGCGTTGATGCGGGCGACGAAGGCGGATTTCTTCCCCTCGTTCTTCCTGGGCGGGTACTACAACTACGGAACAGCGCCGGGCCGGGAGCACGTGGACAGTCCGTTCCTCAAAGACGATTTCAACATTAACTCCGGGGGCGGGGCCCTGGGGATGGAGCAGAAACTGAGCTTTCACATGACCGGAAGCCGCTATGACCAGGTAACAGCGGACTACCGCAAGGCCATGGCCGATCGAGATCAGGCGCTCCTCGGAATCCAGTTGGAAATTCGGAAAGCCTATTCCGACGCCATGACGAAAACGGCATCCGTGAAAGCGGCCCGGGAAGGGTTCCGGGCCGGGCGCAGTTGGGTCACGGCCACCACGCTCAATTTCAGCGTGAACCTGGTGCCGATCAAGGATCTTCTGGAAGCTTTCGTGGCGTACTCAAGAGTGAAGGTGGGGTTTTTAAATACGATCCAGGAATTCGACATGGCGATCACGGACCTGACCCGTGCCGTCGGGGAGGAGGCTGCGGATGTCAGGGGCTGACGTCTCCAGGGCGCAGCTCGAGCGGAGCAGCCCGCTTCTGCAGACCGAACTGCGCGAGTGGTGGGTGATGCGTGTCATGAAATGGGTGGAGGATTTTTCAATCCGCGTGGGCCTCACGCCCAACGCGATCACCGTTCTGGCCACAGCGTTCTCCTGCGTATGCGGCGTCCTTTACGCCACCGGCCATATCCTTTCCGCCGGATGGGTCGTGCTGTTCGCCGGGAGTCTCGACTTTTTGGACGGCCGGGTGGCCCGCCGCACGAATCAGGTGACGACCCAGGGGGCGTTCTTCGACTCCGTTGCCGACCGCTACCAGGATTTCATCATCCTGTTCGGCCTCTGCGTCTTTTACCGGAACAGCGTGATGCTTTACATCGTTCTAGCGGCGTTGGGTGGCTCCGTGCTCGTGTCGTACGTGCGCGCCCGGGCCGAAAATCTGGGCGTCGATCTCTCGTCGATCGGGTCCATGCAGCGGCCGGAACGGATCTTCCTGATCGGATTCGGTTCCATGATCAGCTCGGCCCTTCAGGTTTCGCTCATGCCTTTCTGGGGGCAGGGAAACCGCCCTCCCCAGCACCTTCTGATTCTGGTATTGGCGTTTCTGGCCGCATCCACGAACTGGACGGCGGTGCGCCGGATCCGGCACACGATGCGGGTTCTGGCGGAGAAGGGAACCCGGGAATGATGACTCGATGGCTCGTGTGCGGGTTGGCCGCGGCGGCCTTGATCGGTGCCGCGCCCAAGCAGGAAACCCCTGCGACCGGCATTCCGGAAGCCGGAGCCGCACAACCCGCGCCTGCAGCGCAGACTCCCGTAGCGCTTCCAAAGGCAGAGGCTCCGAAAGCGGCCCAGCCTCCGGAGATGGACGTAACCGTCGATTCCCCCACGCAGGTGATCCAGAAGTACACCGAGGAGCTCCGAGTGATCGTGGATCCGGAGGGCTCGAAGGACAAGGGGAAAAGGGACGCGGCCAAGGAACGGAGAGTCGCCGATAAAGTCCGCCAGTTTTTCGACTTCGAGGGGTTGGCGCGGATGGCGCTCGGGCGCCACTGGAGCCGCGCCACTGGAGCCCAGAGAAGGGAATACAAGGACCTGTTTGTTTCGCTGGTGGAGGATTCCTATTTGCGCCGCTCCCGGGACATCGTCGGGAAATACCAGATCGTTTACGGCCGCGAAGAGGTGAAAAAGAACCAAGCGAAGGTCCACTCACGCGTGGTTCGCAACGACGCCGACGTGGAGATCGTCTATCAGCTGCACCGAAACCCGAAAAACTGGATGATCTACAATATCGTTCTGGACGGTGTCGACCTCATTAAGAATTACCAGAGCCAATTCAACAGCATCATCATGAAATCCGGCTTCGATTCCCTCTTATCGCGGCTTCGAAAGAAGAAGGAAGAAGTCGGGACCGAAGTGAATCTCTAAAAGACCCGGCAGCCGGCCGCAAGACAACTTGGGATTCCAGGCCGTGGCCTCTTCTCGTTATTCCAACTCGACGATTCTGGAGCCGTCCACCGTCAGAATTGCCAGGCGCCGCGCGGCGTCCCGGTTTTGGCGGAACGAAGTCGCGCCCGTCACGCCGGGGAAGTCCTTGACCTGTGCGAGCCCGGCCGCGAAGGCCTCTCGCGAGGGAGGGTTCCCCCGATCGATCACCGAAATCATGATGGCCAGCGTGTCGTATGTGAAAGCCTCGAAGATCCCCGGCTCCCGTCCGAACGTGGAGTAAAATCTTTCGACGAATTGGGGAACGGGCGCCGACTTCCGGTCCTTTGTGAATCCGTCCAGGAAAATCGCTCCTTGGAGGTAATCCGAGTTCCCGGATTGCAGAAGCTCGGCGGTGTCCCAAAGATTGGTCCCCAGAAGCTGCACGCCGCGCACGTCATAGTAGGGAAGCATGGGCGCGATCTGATCCGCCATGTCGTAGTTGTCCGGAAGAAAAAGGCATTCGAAGTCCACGACCGGCGGGATCTTGTCGGGGGCGTAGCATACGCGGCCCGTGGGTTCTTTGAGCTCCGTCTTCGTGCAGAGCTCCTTTTGGCGCAAAGAGAGCGGCGCGAGGCCCACGATGCGTTTGAGCGCCGTGGAGAAATCGCGGCTGGCGGCGTCGTACCCCTCCGCTCCCCGGATCTCCCCGCCCCGAGCCGCGAATTCGCGCCAGAAGAGCCGCATGAATTCGGTTCCGTAATTGTTGGCCGGATAAAGGATCGCACAGCGTTGGATTCCCAGAACGTCCTTCGCGATATAAGCCAGGTTCGCCGCTTGCTCGGATTTGGTGAGGCCGTTTCGGAACACGGTCGGGCCGATCTGGGTTATGCCCTCCGCGGCGCTCAATGAAATGATGGGAAGGCCCATGTCCGCGGCCGTGATGGAAGCCGCCTGGCTTTGGCGGGCGAAAAGCGGTCCCGCGGCCGCGATGATGTTGTGTTCACGGACGAGCTTTTCCAGCGCGCCTACGGCTTGCTCGGGAGTGTCGCCCGAGTCCCCGATGTACAAGCGTACCGGCTCGGCGGGAGACGGAGCCGTGAAGAGATTGAGCGCCAAAGCCGCTCCCTGCAGAACCTGCTGCGCGTAAGCCTCGTTCGTCCCGCTCATCGGTACGAGGAGCCCGATCGCTTTCGGGTCCACCTTCTCGGAGCGATAAAGACGCTCGGAGAGTTCCACGGCCTCGCGGGAGAATTCGTGGTTGGGGTAGCGGTTCAGGAAGGACGTGACCAGCTTGCGAGCCGAATCCAGATCGCCCAGGTGGTACGCAATCTTGGCCAGCTTGAAGCAGATGTAATCGGCCGGGAAGCGGCCTTCCCGTTCGTCGGCCACGGCCTTGAGCGTTTCCGGATCGACGCCCTCGTCCAGCAGGGCCACGATCTCTCTTTTGCGTTCGAACAGCGCCGGGCCCTCGGGAGTGAGGTCCGAAAGCTGGACCAACCATCTGAATTTGACGGAGGGCACGTTCGCCTGATCGAACGCCGAGCGCGCGACCTTCTCCAGCTTCGGCCGCTTGGATTCCGAAAAGCCCTTCCAGTCCATGGAGGCGAGAATTTCCGCGGATCTCCGGTAGTCTTTCTCGGCGTAGAGCAAAAGGCCCAGCTCCTCCTTCGCGCCGCCGTACACGTCACTCTTGGGGTATTTGGAGAGAATGGCCTCCAGGAGCTTGGCGGCGTCCTTCGGATTCTTGCGGATGCGATGGATCTGAGCCATCCGGAACATCGCGTCGGGCGCCAAGGTGGTCATTCCCAATTGGGAAATCATCCGTTGATAGATCGCGCCGGCATTCTTGTACTGCTTTTGGGCGAAGAAGCGTTCCGCCTCGGCGTAATCCATCTTCGCGGCTTGCTCCACGGGCATTACCACGCCGTTCCGGACGACGGTGGGCGGCTTGGCGCAGGAACCCCACAGGCCGATCAGCGCGACGATCAAACCAACGCGCAGTTCAGCCCGCATTATTCCCGAACTCATCGAACCACTACGAAACGGTCAGATTTGGCGCAGATCAAGGCAGGCACCGAGCACAGACCGGAGTTGGCTTGAAAGGCCAATGAGGACTGCGCGCAGGTGCCAACGCAGAGATGCGACAAATATGACGTTTCCCTCATAGATATGCCGATTAGGATTGCTGGGCACTGCTGTAGAGCGTCTCGGCTATCCGGTGCGTGACTTCGTTGAGGAGCGTCAGGGCGTCCTGGATGGTATTCAGGTCGCTGCTCTGCGAAGCGGTCCGCGCGGTTTCGAGGGATTTCTCGAATTCCGTCCACTCGGCCTGCCCGATCTTGTTCTGGAGCTCTTTGAACGAACGTTCCGCGGAATAAAGAAGCCCCTCCAACTCGTTGCGGGCGTCCACGATCCGGCGTTGGTCGCTGTCATCCGCCCGGTGTTGCTCGGCTTCCTGGATGATCCGCTGGATGTCGGGTTCGGCCAGGCCGCTGGTGGGCGTGATCTTCACGCTTTGCTCGTGCCCCGTAGCCAGATCTTTGGCGCTGACCGATACGATCCCGTTCGAATCGATGTCGAACGAAACCTCGATCTGGGGAACGCCGCGCGGGGCCGGGGGGATCCCCACCAACTCGAACATGGCGAGCGATTTGTTATCCTTCGCCAGCTCGCGCTCGCCCTGAAGAACGTGCACGCGAACCATGGACTGGTTATCGATCGTCGTGGAGAACACCTGGCTCTTCCGCGTGGGAATCGTCGTGTTTTTCTCGATGAGCTTTGTGAACACGCCCCCTTGGGTTTCCACTCCCAAGGAAAGCGGCGTGACATCCAACAACAGGACTTCGGCCACGTCTCCCTTGATGATGCCACCTTGAATGGCGGCTCCTATGGCCACGACCTCGTCCGGGTTGACTCCCTTGGTGGGTTCTCGTCCGAAAATTTCCACGGCCTTTTGGATCACCCGTGGCATCCGGGTCATCCCTCCCACCATGATCAATTCGTTGATGTCCGCAATCTGAAGATTCGCGTCCGACAAAGCCGTCCGGCAAGGTGCCTCGAGGCGCTGGATCAGATCCTCGACGAGGGTCTCCAACTGCGCCCGCGTGAGCTTGGCGTTGAGATGTTTGGGCCCGGAAGCGTCGGCGGCGATGAACGGAAGGTTGATGTCCGTTTCGAGCGACGAGGAGAGCTCGTGCTTGGCCTTCTCGGCGGCCTCCTTGAGGCGCTGAAGCGCCATGCGGTCTTTCCGAAGGTCGATGGAGTGGCTCTTCTGGAACTCCGCGACCAGCCAGTCCGCGATCCGCATGTCGAAGTCTTCTCCCCCCAGGAACGTGTCGCCGCACGTGGACTTCACGTTGAAAACGTCACCGGAGAGTTCCAGGATCGAGACATCGAACGTGCCGCCTCCGAGGTCGAACACGGCCACCGTGCCCTTCGCGGTCTTATCCAGGCCGTATGCCAGGGCGGCCGCCGTCGGCTCGTTGATGATTCTCTCCACCTCCAAACCGGCGATGCGTCCCGCGTCCTTCGTGGCCTGGCGCTGGCTGTCGTCGAAATAGGCCGGAAGCGTGATGACGGCGCTGGTGACTTCCTCGCCGAAATAGTCCTCCGCCGTCTCCTTCATCTTCTGAAGCACGATCGCGCTGATTTCGGGAGGGCTGATCAATTTATCGCCGAACTGGATCCAGGCATCGTTGTTCTTCGAGGGGACGATCTTGAAAGAACACAACTGGATCGACTTCTGCACCTCGGGCGATTCGAACTTCCGCCCGATGAGCCGCTTGATGGCGTAAAACGTGTTCTCGGGGTTCGTGATGGCTTGGCGCTTCGCCACCTGCCCGACGAGGCGCTCACCCCGTTCGTTGAACGCCACCATGGACGGGGTCGTGCGTGATCCCTCGGCGTTCGGGATCACCACCGGTTCCCCCATTTCCATGATCGCGACGCAGGAGTTCGTGGTTCCGAGATCGATGCCTATTGTTTTTCCCATGGGATACCGCTTCCTAAAAAGAGATTAGTATAGCAGCTTCACTCCGATTGTTGACCGGAATTGTCGCCGCTGTTTCCCGGCTCTTCCTTCTTTTCGTCCGCGGGCGGCGCGTCTTCCGGCGGTTCCTTGGAAACCGTCACGAGCGCCGGCCGGATCAAACGATCGTGCAGGAAATACGCTTTTTGCAACTCGTCCATAACGGTATGCGGGGGGTGATCCGCAGACGGGAGGTGGCTGACGGCCTCGTGGTGGAGGGGGTCGAAGGGCTGGCCGAGAGCCGATTCCGCGCGCACGCCGAAGCGGGTGAAGACGTTTTGAAGCTGGGAATGGGTGAGCTCCACGCCCTTCATCAGGGAATCCCGGTCGGCTTCCTGTCCCGCGTGCAGAACCGCCCGCTCGAAATTGTCCAGAACCGGAAGGAGTTCCCGAATCAGGTTCTCGTTGGCGTACTTGGAGTACTCGCTTTTCTCTTTAAGGGTGCGCTTTCGAAAGTTGTCGAATTCCGCCGCGAGGCGGAGGTATCGATCCTTCAAGTCGGCGCCTTCACCCGAGGGGACGGCCTTCTTTGCTTCCTCATTTTTCACCGGCTGCGGTTCGTCCGAGCCCGAGGTGACGCGCTCGACGCTTTCGACGGCCTCCTGGATCAGCGCGGGGTCGATCTCGGTCTTTGGATGTTTTTCTTTCTTGCTCATTTCTCCCGATCCCCCCCCAGCACATCCGTGAGAATTTTCGATGTGAAATCCACGAGAGGCACGATGCTGGCGTAGCTGATGCGCGTCGGGCCGATGACGCCCAGGACGCCCCGATTCCCTTCGGCGTCGCTGTACGTCGACGTGATCAGCGAGAGGCCGTTGATCTCGGCGTTTTGCGTCTCCTCGCCGATGAAATTTTAACGCCTTGGCCCTGGAGCGATTGATCCAGGAGGCGCAGAAGCTCGGTTTTCTCCTCAAGGGTCCGCAGGACGTGGCGCATCTTGTCGACGTTGGCGAATTCCGGGTCGGCGCAAAGCAGGCTCTGCCCTTCGATGTGAAGTTCCCTCGGGCCGTCTGAGAATGCCTGCTCTCCGAGGATGAGCGCTTTCTGGAGCAGCTCGTCGTAGGCCCGGTGGGCGTGCGCCATTTCCTGCAGGATCTGCCGGCGGACGTTCACGACCGTCAATCCGGCCAGCTTCTCGTTGAGGTAATTGTGCATCTTGTTCAGCTGCTCCTGCGTATACGGCTTGTCCAACGCCAGGAGTTTGTTCTCCACGATTCCCGTGGAGGTTACGAGGATCGCGAGCGCCAGATCCGCTCGAAGGCGCATGAACTGAATGTGCTTGAGGCTCCGCTCCTCGGCGGA
>JAZDIZ010000022.1:0-11452 GCA_043804515.1 Pseudomonadota bacterium
CCTTCTCCAATACGATCACATGGGTCCCTTTTGCACAGGAGGAGCGTCCGACGAAGACAACATCCGGCACCTCTGCCGGGCTCACAATCAGTATTTCGCCGTGAAGATGTTCCAGTCCGAGGCTGAATTCCTTCGGGAGAGGCTATGACGCCGGCATGACAACGGCGCCCCAGTCCCCTAAACAACTGCTGAAATCCTTCCCGGGCCTTTCGGTCAACGTTGACGCTACTTCACCGGCAAGGCGCGCGAGTCCACCATCCCTAATCGACTTCCGATTCTGATCTCTGATTCCGGATTCCGGTTTCTGGGTTCCGGAGCTCCTTCTCTCCGAGGATTTTGGCTAATTCGCAGCCCGCGATATAGTGCCTGCCAACTGCACCATGAAAACGATCATCGAGCCTTTCCGAATCAAAATGGTGGAGCCGATCCGTCTCACGACCCGCGAGGAGCGGGAAGCGTATCTCAAAGAGGCGGATTACAACCTCTTCAACCTCCGGGCGGAGAACGTCACGATCGATCTCCTGACCGACAGCGGTACGGGGGCCATGAGCGCCCGGCAGTGGGCCGGCATGATGGAGGGGGACGAATCGTATGCCGGGGGGAAGAGCTTCTTCCGCTTCCAGCAGGTGTTCAGGGATTTGACGGGATTCAAGCACATCATCCCCACGCACCAGGGGAGGGCCTCGGAGAAGATCCTGTTCTCGGTCATGGTGAGGGAAGGGCAGGCGGTTCCCAACAACACGCACTTCGATACGACCCGCGCGAACGTGGAACACCGCCAGGCCCGTGCGCTGGATTTCGTCGTGGACGAGGCCCGGAACTTCGAGACCAATGAGCCCTTCAAAGGCAACATGGACGTGGCCAAGCTCCGCGCCTTCCTGGACCGGGCCAAACCGGGCGAAGTCCCGCTCGTGATGATGACCGTCACGAACAATTCTTGGGGAGGCCAGCCGGTCTCGTTGGCCAACATCCGGGAAGTTTCCAAGCTCTGTCGGGAGCGGAAGATCCCGTTCTTCCTGGACGCCTGCCGATTCGCCGAGAACGCTTATTTTATCAAGATCCGGGAACAGGGGCAGCGGAACCGGTCCGTCCGCGACATCGCCAAGGAGATGTTCTCGTACGCGGACGGCTGCACGTTCAGCGCGAAGAAAGACGCGATCGCCAACATCGGCGGAATGCTCGCATTCAATGACGATACGACGGCCATGCAGGCCCGGAACCTCCTGATTCTGACGGAAGGGTTTCCCACGTACGGCGGCCTCGCGGGACGGGACCTGGAGGCGATCGCCCAGGGGATCGACGAGGTCTTGGACGAGGGTTACCTGGAGTACCGGGTCGTTTCGACGGCGTACCTAGGCGATCATCTGTCACAAGCCGGCGTTCCGGTACTGCACCCCATCGGCGGCCACGCCGTGTTTCTGAATGCGGGCGCCTTCGTTCCACACATTCCGCCGGGCCAATTTCCGGCGCAAACCGTGGTGTGCGCTCTGTACGTCGAGGGGGGAATCCGGGGCGTGGAGATCGGGACGCTGATGTTCGGGCGCACCGACCCCAAGACGGGAAAGCAAATTCCGGCCGAACAGGAATTGGTGAGGTTGGCGATTCCGAGGCGGACGTATACGCAAAGCCACGTGGATTACGTGATCGAAGCCATCATTGAGGTGCACAAGAACCGGGATCGGATCCGGGGCCTTAAACTCGTCGAAGAGCCGAAGGTGCTGCGGCACTTCACTGCGCGCCTCGCGCCGATTCAGTGATCCTTTCGGGAAGCCGGAGACCGTTAGCAGGATTCAGGCAGCAGGGGAGGATTCGGCCGCCTCGGTGCCCGTGACCGGCGCGCCGGAAAAGAACGAAACCACCTCACCGCCCGTCATCTTCGAACGGAACATGCCGAGGTCGGCCTTTCCGATCAATTCCTCCGCGCCGCGGCCGTCGTCCGGAAACATGGCAACCCCCATGCTGAGCCCCACGCAGAGCTGCCTCTTTTCGAAATCGACGGGGAGCTGAATCTGCCGTTTGAGCTCCTCCGTCCAACGCTCCACGTCCTCCCTCCGCGCCACGTTCGAAAGCACCACCACGAATTCCTCACCTTCAAAACGTGCGACGATGTCGCTGGCGCGGATCGAACGGAGCAGGCGCTCCGACACCGCCCGGAGAACCGCGTCGCCGGCGAGTTTTCCGTACGCATCGGACAAGGGCTTGAAGCCTTCCAGATCCATTAAAAGGACGGCGAGTTTGGAATCGGAGCGCTCGGCCTGGGCCAGCGCTTTGGTCAGGTGATCCCTGAACAAATAGCGGTTGGGGAGGTCCGTGGCCTTGTCGTGGGTGGCGAGGTGCCGCTCACGTTCCGAAGCCGTCTCGGCTCGATCGAAATACTCGTGTCGCGTGAGGGCGAAATCGATGATTCGGGTGAGGAGTCTGGACGTGAGGTCCTTCTTGAGGACGAAATCCTGCGCGCCGTTCCGGATGGCATCGAGAGCCAAGCTCTTATCGTCCACGTCGGTGACCACCACGACGGGAACGTCGGGGAAATCGCGGCGGAACCGAAGGAGGGTTTCGGAGCCCTGGGTTTCCTTCAGCATGAGGTCCAGGAGCACGAGACCCACGTATCGGCCTTTGATGATGTGGGAGCCTTCTTTGAGGTCGCCGGCGCCGATCAATACATAGGGGTCCGGCAACTCGAAACACTCGGATGCCTTACGTTTTCTTTCGTAGCAGGATTGAATGGAGAGAATGACGATTTTGTCGCGAATCGCCTTCCCGGGACCTGTGCGTCCCGCCTCCCTTGATTCAGACGCCAGTCGGCTCAAGCGCTTACACCCCCGTTCGCTTGCTCTTGTTGCATGATCCAGATTGATTTTCTTGTCAAGGTGTGCGGCTCTATGTCTTTGAGATGAAAGGAAATTTCAGAAACGATTTTCTTCACCTCGTCTAGATTTGATGCTTAAGTAACCGCCCTAAAGACACCAAGGAGAGCGCGCATGATCCGATGGTTCACCCGGTTTCTCGTGTTTCTGAGCCCAAATTGGATCGGCCTGGCCGGGACCGCACTGGCCACGGCAAGCGCACTCTGCTTTCTGGCCGCCATCGGGCTTCAGGCACTGGTGGGTTCTTCCGACAATCCCTATGTGGGAATTCTGACTTACCTGATTCTTCCGGTCCTGTTCGTTCTGGGGCTTCTGCTGATCCCCGCAGCCCTTTGGCTCGAGCGCACACGGAGAAAAGGGGGAAGGAGGATCGCGGCTCCGTTCACCTGGTCGGCGATCGACTTCAATCAGCCGCGGAACCGGCGATTCCTCGCCATCTTGATGGGCCTGACGGTCGCGAACCTCCTGATCATCGCAATCGCCTCGTACAAGGGATTCCACGTCATGGAGTCCGTGAGGTTCTGCGGCACGACGTGCCACACCGCGATGGAACCCGAATACACTTCGTATCTGGGATCCCCCCATGCCCACGTGAAGTGCGTCGAGTGCCATATCGGCGCCGGGGCCGGATGGTTCGTGAAGTCCAAGCTTTCGGGGTCCTGGCAGGTGATCGCGACCGTGTTTCGGATTTATCCCAGGCCGATCGCGTCGCCCGTGAAGAACCTGCGTCCGGCACGGGAAACGTGCGAGGAATGCCACTGGCCCGAGAGGTTCGAGGGGGACCGCCTCAAGATCATCTCCCGCTCCAAGAGCGACGAGAAAAACACGGAAACGAAGACGGTTCTGCTTCTCAAGGTGGGGGGAATCCGGGGGATCCGGGCACAAGGGATTCATTGGCACGTGGATGCGCGGAATCGGATCCGGTATCTAGGGGACGAGAGCCGCAATACGATTTACGATGTCGAGTTAACGAAGGCGGACGGGTCGAAAGAAACGTTTGCGGGGGCCGAAAAACCGCCAGCCGGCCAAAAAAACGGCTGGAGACAGTTCGATTGCATCGATTGCCACAACCGTCCCACGCACGTCTTCAGAATGCCGTTCGAAGAGGTGGATCTGGCGCTCCAATCCGGAGCGATCTCCAGGGCGCTTCCGTACGTTCGCCGCCAGGGAATCGAGTTGCTGAACACGGACTATCCGTCGCACGAGGAAGCCCGAAACCAGATCCGCATGCGGTTGGAGGATTTCTACCGGCAGAACTATCCCCAAGTCTTGTCTACAGAGAAAGACGCGATCGAGACCGCGGCGAACTCACTGGGTGATGCGTATTCCCGCAACGTCTTCCCGTTCATGAAAGTGACGTGGGGAACGCACCCCAACCACCTTGGGCATGAGAATTATCCGGGATGCCAGCGTTGCCACGACGGCGACCACAAGACCGCCGCGGGGCACACGATTTCGGCGGACTGCGACACATGTCACGCGCTTCTGGCGCAGGAAGAAGAAAATCCTAAGATCCTTACCGAACTGCAGCCGTGACGGAATCCATAGGCGAGATCACGTGCAGGCCTTCCTGATGAAAGCGGGCGACAAACGGAACCCGGACCGCGGCCTAGAATCCAGGAAGGGGCCTGCGTGACACGGATCCGGCGCTTATCCGCAGTGGCCCGGTTGATGCTCGCGGTCCTGGCGTTCGCATCGGGCCGGAGCGGTGCGGCTGAACCCCCGGCCTTGGCGGGCGCGGATGACTGTCTCTCGTGTCATGAAATCGGGATCCCCTCACCAAAGCGTGAGGCGGGCGTAGCTCCGCGTTTTTCCGCGGTCCATCTCCTGAACTCGCCGCATGCCGGGGTCAACTGCACCGACTGTCACTCGGACATCACCGATTTTCCCCACAAGGACAAACTGGAGCCGGTCGATTGCGGGAAATGCCATATCGATGCCGAGCGACAGTATCTGGAGAGTCTGCACGGGAAGGCCGCGAAGCGCGGTGACCCCCTGGCCCCCACCTGCAGAATCTGCCACGGCACCCACGGCATCCGGCGGAATTCCAACTTAAATTCGCCGACCAACACCGTGAACGTTCCCGCACTCTGCGGGCAGTGCCATCACGAGGGCTCCCCGGTCCAGAAAACCCACAAGATCCATCAGGACAAAATCCTGGAGAACTACAGCGAGAGCATTCATGGAGAAGGGTTGTTCACGAAGGGTCTGGCGGTCACGGCGGTGTGCACCAGCTGCCACACGGCACATTTCATCCTCCCCCACACGGATCCGCGCTCTTCGATCAACGCGAAGCAGATCGCGAAAACCTGCACAAAGTGCCACGTCCAGATCGAGCGGGTCCACCGCAAGGTGATCAAAGGCGAGTTGTGGGAGAAAAAGCCTCACCTGATCCCGGCCTGCGTGGACTGCCATTCGCCTCATAAAATCCGGAAGGTGTTTTACACGCAGGGGATGGCCGACGCGGACTGTCTGCGATGTCATTCCCGGAAGGATCTTCGCTCCGCAAAGGGGCTCTCGGCCGGGGAGCTCTTTGTCGATCCGAAGGAATTGGGCGGGTCCCGCCACTCCCGGGTGGCCTGCGTCCAGTGCCACCAGGGCGGATCCCCCTCGCTTCTGCGCCCGTGTGCGACGATAACGGGGAAAGTGGATTGTTCCGTCTGCCACAACGAGGCGGTGGAGGAATACGAGAAAAGCATCCACGGCACGCTCGCCAAAGATGGAAGTCCGGATGCACCTCTTTGCGGTGACTGTCACGGAACACACGGAGTTCTAGGTAAGAACAATACGGATTCGCCCACCTTCGCGAGAAACGTCCCGAACCTTTGCGGCAAGTGCCACCGTCGGGGGGAAAAAGCGACCGTCCGCTACAAGGGATCCCAGGTGGACGTGGTCGAACACTACCGGGAATCGATTCACGGAAAGGGCCTCCTCGAAAGCGGTCTTACGGTCACGGCCACGTGCGCCAACTGTCACACGGCTCACGGCGAACGGCCGGTCAGCGACCCTCTCTCAAGCGTGAATCCGGCCAATCTTCCGAAAACCTGCGCGCAGTGCCACCGCGGAATCTACGAACTCTTCGAAAAAAGCGTTCATTCACCTCTGGTGTCGAAATCGAAGAAACCTCTGCCCGCCTGCTCGGCTTGTCATTCCGCTCATACGATCGGAAGGACCGATCTCTCCGACTTCCGCCTGCACATCATGGACCAGTGCGGGAATTGTCATAAGGAGATCGCAACAAATTACTTCGAGACTTACCACGGGAAGGTCTCGAAACTTGGGTATCTCAAGACGGCGAAATGCTACGATTGTCACGGCGCGCACGATATTCTCCCGACCTGGGATCCGAAATCCCACCTGAGCCGCGACAATATCGTGAAGACCTGCGCCCAGTGTCATTCGGGGGCGAACCGGCGTTTTGCCGGCTACCTGACTCACGCCACACATCATGATCCGGACAAATACCCCTTCCTCTACTACACCTTCTGGGGGATGACATTTCTGCTGATCGGCACGCTCGTAGCAGCCGGATTGCACACAATTCTGTGGATCCCCCGTTCGATTCAGTTCCGTAGGGAACTCAAGAAAGAGCATGTCGAGGGCTCGTCGCGATACATCCGGAGGATGAGGCCGCTCTATTCCAAGCTTCATATTCTTGTGATCGTGAGTTTTCTCGCATTAGCGCTGACCGGAATGACACTGAAGTTCTCCTACACCGGTTGGGCCCGTTTCCTGGCGCATCTCTTCGGTGGCTTCGAGGCGGCCGGCATCATCCACCGGGTTGGCGCCCTCATCACGTTCTTCTACTTCGGTGCCCACCTCTGGGACCTCTTGAAACAGGTCCGCAAAAAGGAGGGAGGCATCAAGAGTTTGTTGTTCGGACCCCAGACGATGATCCCGACGAAACGGGATTTCCGGGAGTTCCTGGGCTCGATGAAATGGTTCGTGGGTCTCGGCCCCCGGCCGATGTACGGGCGTTGGACATATTGGGAGAAATTCGACTACTTCGCCGTGTTCTGGGGGGTGGCGATCATCGGTTCCACAGGCCTCATCCTGTGGTTTCCCGAGTTCTTCACCCATTTTATTCCGGGCTGGGTGATCAACGTCGCCACGATCGTCCACAGCGACGAGGCCTTGCTGGCGGTGGGCTTCATCTTCACGATTCACTTCTTCAATACGCATTTCCGCCCGGAAAAGTTCCCGATCGACACGGTCATCTTCACCGGGATGACGCCACTCGAGGAATTCAAAGCCGACCGCCCACGCGAGTACGAAGAACTCGCGGCATCCGGTCAACTGGAAGGCCGTCTCGAAGAAGCCCCCTCTCTTCAGGCCCAACGATTCTGGCGGATTTTCGGCTTTACGGCCCTTGGGATCGGTCTCGGCGTGATCGGCCTGATCGTCTACGCGATGCTGTTCGCCTACCGATAGTGTCCCGTGGCGTCCAGGGTGGCCCGGAGCGGGTCAGGAGGGTCTTTTCTCGAATCGCGGATCGGAATGGCCCGCCCTAGAAATACGTTGAAAAAGGCGGAGGGTTTGGTAAAAATTTCGCGCTTCGGACCGCAATCCGAAAAAAGAATCAATAAATCTTGATGGAGAGGACCTTGAACATGAAGAAATTCTATCTACTCGCCCTTGTGGCCGGTGTTTCCCTGGTGCTGGGCAATGCTCTTGCGCAAGAAAAGTCCGCCGCAGGGAAAGAAGTTAAGGCCGCTGAGGGCAAAGAAGCTCAGTCCACCGCGGGCAAGGAAGCCTATGTGAAACGCTGCAAGCTGTGCCACGCCGCCGACGGGAGCGGCAAGAAGGAGTCCGGTGAATGGCTTCCCCTCGCAAAGACGTTGAAACTCGACAAACCCGAAAAGCTCGCTGTCACATCTCTGGATGCGAAACAGCTTGGGGAGATGGAGAACGTCATCCTCAAAGGGAAAGACAAGATGAAGGGCATGGAAGACAAAGGTGTGAAACCCGAAGAGGCCAAACTCATCGTGGAGTACGTCAAGACGCTGCAGAAGAAGTAATCGCATTTTAATAGTATTGTTTGTGGGGGGACGCGTGAGCGTTCCCCCCTTTTTTTGGCGCACGCCGCGCAAGATTCACTCCCTGAACCGGCCCGAATCGTACTACCATCCCCCTACCGGGAGGAGTCGAGTGGATCTCTACATCGGAATTGATCTGGGCGGACATCATGTGAGCGGAGCCCTTGTGACGGACCGGGGAAAAGTCATGGCTAGGGAGGCTCTCAAGACCTCCGCCGGCCGGGGCCGTGCAAGAGTCCTGGAGCAGATCGCCCGGATCTGCTCCGAGTTGAGCGGCGTCCGGGTCGGCCGGAATCGGCATCCCAAGGCCGTCGGGATCGGTGTTCCGGGCTTTCTGAATCACGCGGCAGGAACGGTGATTTCATCCCCGAATTTTCCCGGCTGGGAAAATTACGCCATCGTGAAAGCCCTTAAACGGAGAATTCCCTATCGCGTGGTATTGGAAAACGACGCGAACTGCGCCGCGCGGGGGGAACAATGGCTCGGGGCGGGGAAGGGGCATGGGAATATCGTTTTGCTTACCCTGGGCACCGGCGTGGGGGGAGGTTTGATCGCGGACGGCCGGCTCCTTAGGGGGAGCCGAGGCGCTGGAGGCGAGGTGGGCCACATCGTGATCGATCCGAGCGGCCCTCTGTGCGGTTGCGGGGGCTGCGGGTGTCTCGAATCGTTCGTCTCCGGGACGGCGCTCAAGCGGGATACGGGGTTCAGCGGCGAGGATCTGCACCGAAAGGCACAGAACGGTGAAAAACACGCCCTCAAAGCTTTCGGGGAGATGGGGCGCCATCTGGGAATGGGGCTGGCTTCCCTCAGCTTCCTTTTCGATCCCGATGTGTTTATTCTCGGCGGAAAATTGAGTGCCGCGCTCCCGTTATTCGGGCCCGCGATGCGCATGGAGATGGACAGCCGTCTTCGAAAACACCCGGCAAAAAAGGTGCCGGTTCGCCGTGCCCGTTGCGGGAACGACGCGGGGATGTTGGGAGCGGCTCGGATGGCCATGGAAGCTGGAAAGGGGAGTCACGCGTGAGTTCGATTCTGGATCGCCTTCGGGAACTGGCCGGGAACCTTCGCTGGACCTGGCATGCGGAATTCGAGCCGCTCTTTCGCGAGATCGACGAGCAACTTTGGCGGGAGGTGACCCACAACCCCACGGACTTCTTGGCGCGGGTGGATGCGGAAAAGCTCTCGGCCAAGTCGCTGGACCCTCACTATCGCGTGCGTTTGGAGAAGGCGTGCGCCTTCCTGCGGGCCTCGCTCGAAAGCGACCGGCATTGGGCGGCCTGGAGCGCTCCGGGCCTCGCGGCCCGCCCGGTGGCCTATTTCTCGGCCGAATTCGGCCTGCACGAATCCCTCCCGATTTATTCCGGAGGGTTGGGGGTTCTGGCAGGAGACCACATCAAAAGCGCCTCCGACCTGGGGCTGCCCATGTACGGTGTTTCGATTCTTTACCGGCAGGGGTATTTCCGCCAACTCATCGACGCCGACGGGCGGCAAGAGGAGATGTACCAGGACATGGACCTGGAGACCATGGCCGTCGAGCCGGTCCTGGATCCCCAAGGACAGCACATTTCGATTCATTACCCGGTCAACAGCGGGAAGATCGACATCCAACTCTGGCGGACCCGCGTGGGACGCGCAAACCTCATTCTTCTGGACGTGAACCAACCACGTGACGTTAAGGAGCCGAAGAACCTGACGCGAAGATTGTACGAAGGGGACCCGCCGACCCGTCTGGTGCAGGAACTGATCTTGGGGGCGGGTGGCTTGAGGGCCCTCCGGGCCCTCGGAGTGAAGCCGGGGGCGCTGCACCTCAACGAGGGGCATTCTGCGTTCGCCATCCTGGAAGCTGTAGCGAACTCGATGGAGGAGGAGGGGCTTTCCTTTGAGGAGGCTTCGGAGCGGATTTCACGCACCATCGTATTCACCACGCACACTCCCGTTGCGGCGGGACACGACCGATTCTCGTCCGACCTGATCCGGCGGTTTTGCGAACCTTTGAGGGAGAGGCTCAATCTCACGCACGAGCGGTTCATGGACCTGGGAAGAGTCCGGCCGGGGGATGCGCGGGAGTTCTTCTGCATGACGGTCCTGGCGCTCAAGTTCGCCCATCGTTCGAATGCCGTGAGCTCTTTGCACGGCGAGACCAGCCGGAGAATGTGGAAGGAACTGTGGCCCGACCGGAGGCTCGGAGAGGTGCCGATCGGCCACATCACGAACGGCGTGCACGTCCCCAGCTGGGTCGCCCCGGAGATGGCGGCGCTCTACGATCGGCATTTGGGGCCCAGCTGGCAGACCAACCAGTGCCGTCCCGAACTTTGGAACCGGATTCCCCTCATCGACCCGTTTGTCATCTGGGACGCCAAGTGCGCCTTGCGGCAGAAGATGCTGGTGTTCGTGGAGCGGCGCATGCAATACCGGCGCAACCGCCTTGGAATGGAGGATGAGGCGGCGCACATCAATCCGGAAGCGCTCACGATCGGCTTCGTGCGGCGGTTCGTGGAGTACAAGCGCGCGACGCTGCTCTTCAAAGACCCGGACCGGCTGGCCCGGATCCTGTCCAATCCGGAGCGACCCGTTCAAATCATCTTCGCGGGGAAAGCGCACCCCCACGATGACTTCGGAAAAGGGGTACTGACCGAAGTCCATCGCTGGACCCAGGACCCGCGGTTCAAGGGGAAAGTGCTGCTCTTGGAGAATCACGACATGAACATGAGCCGGCATTTGCTTCAAGGGTGCGACTTGTGGCTGAACAACCCGCGCCGGCCTCTGGAGGCGTGCGGAACGAGCGGCCAGAAAGCCGTCTTCAACGCCACGCTGAACCTCTCCATTCTGGACGGTTGGTGGGCGGAAGCGTTCGACCAACAGAACGGTTACGCCTTCGGCGGGGGGCTCACGCACACGGACCCTGCGAAACAAGACGAGCGGGATGCGAAGGATCTATACGACGTCCTGGAAAACCAGGTGCTCCCCGACTTTTTCGACCGGTCCTCGGAGGGAATTCCCCTTCGGTGGATGGCAAAAATCCAGCACGCGCTCTCGACGCTGGCCTGGAGGTACAACGCCGACCGGATGGTGATCGACTATGTGAAGCGCTGCTATCTCGCGACGACGGGCTCGCTCACCGCCGATTTTCCGAACGCGGGATAGCCCGGAATTTCAGGCATCGGGTAACGATCCCCGGCAACCGGGAATCCGGTCACCGGATCAGGCAGCCAGGCAGGGGAGAAAAGGGGTCGACCCGCGGTTCGATCAGCAATTAAGCTGAAAAAAAGCGGATAACGAAAAACACGATATAGGGAGTTAAGAGCAGCAATCCTATTTCCCGGAATTGGGTAAGCTGTCCCCTGATTTCTTTCACTGAAACGTCTTGCCGGAGAAGTGAGCGAACGTCTCGCGAAGGTCGGAAGACGAAATTCAGAAGTCGGTTAAAGGGCAGGTTTTCGGGTGCACCTTGGCGGTGAAGTAAGTGGAGATCGGCGCGAAAAATGGTGGAAGAAATCTGAAAAAAGAATGATTTTTTTCTTGACTCAATTGAATCAGAAGTTTTCTGCG
>JAZDIZ010000023.1:0-5304 GCA_043804515.1 Pseudomonadota bacterium
GTTCATGTAGCCCTCGGGAAAGAGCGGCCGGAGCGGCCGGTCGCACAAGCGGGAGATCAGAATCTCGCGCTCGGTGGGCCTTCCTTCGCGCTTGAAGAATCCGCCGGGAATTTTTCCGGCGGCCGAATACCTCTCCTGGTAGTCCACCGTGAGGGGGAAGAAGTCCTGCCCCTCTTTCGGAGTGGGGGACGCCACGGCGGTGACCAATACGACGGTCTCGCCGCAACGGATCAGGGCCGAACCGTTGGCCTGGGTGGCGACCTTCCCGATCTCGATCGACAGGGGTTTTCCTTGAAAAATGATTTGACGTGCTAGTGACATGAAATGATTCCTTTCGAAATGAAGGAGCGGATTCCGGGTCGGAGCGGAGATTCGGAGCTTACTTACGAATCCCGAGGTCCGAGATCAACGATTGGTAGCGGCTCGCATCCATCTTCCGGAGATAATCCAGAAGACGTCGCCGGCCGCCTACCATTTTCAGAAGGCCCCGGCGTGAGTGATTGTCTTTCGCGTGCGTTTTGCAGTGCTCGGTCAAGCTCTCGATGCGGGTGGTCAGAAGCGCGACTTGCACTTCCGGCGATCCCGTATCTCGCTCGTGCCGCTGATGTTTGGAAATGATCTTAGCCTTACCTTCCACAAAAATACCTAATCCTTCTCAATACTTATTGTTGTTTTCCTTTTTTTATCTTTGAACGGCGCGGATATTCGCACACGACGCCTTACAAATCAAATCGTTACCGATCTGCGAGTTTTGAAGAAACATGCCCCGGGCACAGGTCCCCGGTATTCCGGTCGCCGGATTCCAGTTGCCAGTATCAGGGACCTATTCCGGCGCCCCCAAAGGCGTCACTTTCGAGATTCCTCTTTTTAATTCCGTCGGCCGTCTTCTCCCAAACCACCAAGTTATAGTGAGGCAGGTGATAAACCACAGCCAATTCCCCAGTGTATTCGAAATCCCAGACAGAGGAGTAGTCCAAGAAGGGAGGTGGCTCGTTTTTCCAAAAGGCGACGGTCGGATCACTCGTTGTGATCCACTTGTAGGTCTGCCACCAGCCTCCGGCCGTTAGATATTCTTCGCCTAGTACTCTGACGCGCACGGGCTCCCGTAATCTCGCCTTCGCAAAGAAAACGACTTCCTTTTCTAGTACTCTGACTCCCCTCAATTGAGTTTGGAGCATACGGAATGCTTGAGGATCCTTCTTCTGCAATACGACATCGGCAAAGGGGCCCTCTATTCGAACGAAGCATTCATCGTAATAGCGTCGGTCCCAATGAGAATATGACGGAAAGATGGCTTGTTTCGGATTAAGGATGTCCACCCTGGCCAATTTATTAGAAGACGCGGCCCTGACTTTTCGGGCGACTTCTTTAAGGTCCACCGTCCCCTTGCTGGCCTTCTGAGCCCCAGCAAGGCCTGGAATGGCAAGAATTGCGGAAAGGAGAAGAAAACTCCGAGTAATTTTCATAGCCTAGGGTCCTTTATTTTTGAAATATTGTATACCGCGATGCGTTATTTCTGTCAACACATCAGGAATGGGCGAGTTCGAGACACGACACTGCGAATTCTCAAGGCACCCCACTCAACCTAACCTCCTGAAATGATAGAAGTCTTCGATTCGGGCTCGATTTTCCAGACCATTCCTTCGGATTCTTGTCTCTTCTCTCAAGCCAAGCCGCCGTCTCCGAAGTGGCTCATAAAGCGAGTTAGCGTGTAAAGACGCGCTGACCAAGGTCAGCCGGCCGGCGGGCTGGGAGTCCCCGCGGCGAGGACTAACGGGCCGCAGCCCGTGGGGGTGCACAAGCCGACGGCCTGAACACATGTTCCGTTCTCTTTAATTTAACCGGTTGGGAGCGTTTACCACGCCACGAGGACGGCGCCGGTGTCGGCGCCCCCTTCGGGTGACCCCGGCACACCTGCCAGGAGATCCCCGGACCCATCGCCATTTACGTCCAAACCTGCCCTTACGAACGTTCCCATCTTGAGGTTCGGGCCCAATCCGCTGAGCGGATTCCGAATTTTCCGGTCCGCAAACGACGCGGACCCCGTCACGCCGCGAAGCGAAGCATCGGAAACGAAGAGCCGCTTGGACATCAGATATACGGCGCCGGCGTCGGTCTGGCCGAAATCGTTTTGGTCCGCGCCGGCCACCAATTCCGGGGTAGCGGCGAACTGGACGGGAAGCATTCCCGAGACGGACGCGCCGAACCGGTCTCCCACCGATTCACCGGAAAATACGGCTGGGGTTAACGGCGAGGGCCCGGCGATCGCTTGGCCGAAATAGATCTCCACCCGTCCCGAGTCATTTCCGGGAGCGCCGATAGCGAAGTCGTCAACGCCGTCCCCGTCGAAATCCCCCACGCCGGCGATGCTGGTGCCGAACAAGTCGCCTGACCTTGAGCCCCGGTAGACCTGGGATGCCACGTCCGTAACAGGACGCGTCCCGCGCGGAAGGCCTTGGGACCCCAGGATCAAATAGACCGCCCCTTTGCCTTGAGCCGACGGGGCGCCGATCGCGAAATCGTCTCCGAATCGGCTGTTCTTAAGGACGGAATCTTGGGCATTCACATCCAGGACCGCCCCCATGGCCGAGCCGAAACCGTCGGAGGCGGCCTCGCCGGTAAGCGTCAGATCCGCCTGCGACGTAAAAATGCGGCCCGAACGCGGGAACTGGGAGCCGTTCAAAAAGATATAGACGCGGCCTGCGGCGGGATTCGCCACGGCCAGGTCGAGCTGCCCGTTCTGGTCCAGGTCTCCGGCCGAAGCCACGACCAAATCGTGGGCGGTTCCGCCCGAGGCGTCGTCCAGGATTACGACGTCGGCCGTCCCCGCGGCCCTCACGCCCGAAGTTTTTTCATCGCCCGCGCGAAGCAATCCATCCGCCGTCCCGAAAAAGACGAACACGGCGCCCTCATTCGAAATTCCCAGTTGGGAGGCCCCTCGCGAGGCCACGGCGAAGTCATCAAACCCGTCACCGTTCACATCGCCCAATCCGGCCACCGAGACCCCGACACCGTCCCCCGGCCCTCCGGCCAGCGTCGCCTGAAGGATCAGGGCCGGATCGGAAGCCGATCCGTAATAGACATAAGCTCTCCCTGCGCCGGCACCTCCCTGAAGATCCTCCGGGGCCCCGATCACGGCGTCGGCAAATCCGTCCTTGTTGAAGTCTCCGATCCAGTCCCCCGAGGCACCGAATCTCGCGCCGGGACGCTCCCCTTCCAGAATTTGAAATTTTCCCGCAGCCAAAGAGTCCGGAGCGTCTTTAAGGCAGGCCATCAGCCCCAACATGCCGACCGCCACGAAGGCGTTTTTAAAAACGTGGTTCACGCGGCGGTGGAAGGAAACCGGCTCAACCCCACGGACGTGGGGATCAGGGCCCGGGAAAGATTCTCGTATGCATTCTCGGCTTTCATGACTTCTTCCAGGGATACGGCTTCCGACACGCGGACCGAACCGCATTGAACCCGCCGGATCTCCGTCGTGATCGCCCCGGTGCCGAGTTTCTTCCCCATGTCATGGATGAGCGATCGTACATACGTTCCCTTGGAACACGAAACTTCCATCTCGCCGTTCGGCGACGCGAACGAGAGCAGGTCGATGGAATGGATCTTCACTTGGCGGGTCGGGGGCGTGACCTCGATCCCTTTCCGGGCGTACTCGTACAGCTTGCGCCCGTTCACCTTCACGGCGGAGAAAAGCGGTACTTGCTGCTCCTGCTCTCCCACAAACCCGCGGATCGTTTCTTGAAGCTTTCCTTCCGACACCGACACGTCATCGTTCCGGGCCACGACGTCCCCGGTTTCGTCGTACGTATCGGTCTCGACACCCAACCGGAAGCCCACACGGTACGTCTTGTCCACGTCCGAAAGCGTCGCGCTGGATTTCGTGGCTTTCCCGACGCAGATCACGAGCAGTCCTGTAGCGTCCGGGTCCAATGTCCCCGTGTGTCCGATCCGCTTGATCTTCAAGATCCTTCGCAGGCGGCTCACGACATCGTGGGACGTCATACCTTTGGGTTTGTCGATAAGGAGGATCCCTTCCAGGGGCTCGAACAGCGTCATTCCTCCTCGCTCCGGGGAGGGATCTGAGCCAGAAGTTCGTCGATTCTGTGGCCGTACTCGAGCGACTCGTCGTATTCGAACGTAAGCACGGGCGAGTGCCGCATCTTCAATTCGTGCGAGGCTTCCTTGCGTAGAAGGCCGGCGGATTTCTTGAGCTGGCGCGCCACTTCCACGCGCTTTGCCTGATCGAAGACCCGGTAGAATACATGGGCCTGCTGAAGGTCGTCCGTCATCTTGACGCCCGTCACGGTCACGCCTTCCAAGCCGAGATGGTGCACCCGGCTCATCAGGATCTCGGAAAGGATCTGCCTAAGTAGATCGGATACGCGTTCAGCGCGCTTGTAGGGAAGTCTGGCGGGCACGTTCATTCAAGTGTCGGGGCCACTTCCTCGACCGTGAAGGCCTCGATCACGTCCCCTACTTTGATGTCGTTGAAGTTCTCGATCGACAAGCCGCATTCCAACCCTTTTTCCACCTCCCGGGCGTCGTCCTTAAAGCGCTTCAGCGAGGAAAGGCGGCCCGTGTAAACAGGGACGCTGTCACGAACTAGGCGGACGCTGGCCGAGCGGACGATCTTCCCTTCGATCACGGTGCAGCCGGCCACCGTTCCCACTTTGGAAATGGTGAACGTCTGCCGGACCTCGATCCTTCCCAGGAATTGTTCCACTTTCCGTGGGGCCAGAAGACCGGCCATCGCCTTCGCAAGATCCTCGGTCAGCGTGTAGATGACCTCGTACAGCCGGATGTCGATTCCCTGGTGCTCCGCCAATTGGCGAGCCGAAGGATCGGGCCTCACGTTGAACCCCACCACAAGAGCTTGGGAAGCCGAGGCCAACATGATGTCGCTTTCCGAGATGCCGCCTACGCCACCGTGGATGACCTGGACGGACACCTTCGGCGTGGAGAGTTTTTGGATCGTATCCGTCAAGACTTCCACCGAGCCGCTCATATCGGCTTTCACAACCACGCGAAGTTCTTTCATGTCTCCTTGCTTGATTCTCTCGTACAGATCCTCCAGCGAGACCTTGGGTGTCTTCACAAGATCCGCTTCCCGGGCCTGTTTCTGCCGAATATCGGAATACTGCTTGGCCTTTTTCTCGTCGTCCACGCACACAAAGGAATCGCCCGCCATCACCATGCCGCCCAGCCCCATGACCTCCACGGCGGCGGACGGACCGGCTTCGCGCACGCGCTTTCCGCGGTCGTCCACCATGGCGCGTATTTTGCCCCACTGAGTCCCCGCGA
>JAZDIZ010000024.1:0-61631 GCA_043804515.1 Pseudomonadota bacterium
CGTGGCGGACGAGATCGAAGGGTTTGTGGCGGACGAGCTGTGGACGCTCCCGAAGTACCGCGAGATGTTGTTCCTGCGCTGACGCCTCGGGACCTGATGGAAATAGAGTGGTATAAGCCGCCCGGGAGAACCTCATGATGAAAAAACTTCTCTGGATCGCCGGAACCGGCGTCGTAGCGCTGATCATAGTCCTCTTTGTCGCGTCGCTTTTCTTAGGCCCCATTCTCAAGGCCGGAATCGAGACGGTGGGCCCGAAAATGACCCAAACCGAATTGAACGTGGGAATGGTCACGCTGCGCCCGTTTTCCGGAAAAGCGCAAATCCATCATCTCTTCGTGGGCAACCCGGCGGGCTTCTCCACGCCGTTCGCAGTCTCGCTGAAAGATTTCTCGATGCAGATGAACACCAAATCCGTTTTGTCGAAAGTCGTTTGGATCGACCACGTCCTCGTGGACGGCCCGGAGATCAGCTACGAGACCAACCAGAGGGGCAACAATATCGAGACGATCCAAAGAAACGTGGAGCAGTTCACGAAGTCCCTGCCGGGCGCCACGGCGGGAAAGCAAACTTCGGGCGGTAAGAAGGTGATCATTCACGAACTCGTCGTGAAAAACGCCAAGCTTCTTTGGACTCCCAGGCTCACGGGCAAGACCACGACGGTTGATCTCCCCGAAATCCGCCTGACGGATATTGGCAAATCCTCCGGCGGGGCCGAACCTTCCCAGGTGGTTTCGGAAGTTCTCGGAAAGGTCCTGGCCGGCTCGACAACGGCGATCTCGGGAGCCGTAAAAAACCTGGGTGAGGGCGTCAAGGGAACCGCGGGGAATGTAGGCAAGGGCTTAGGCAAACTCTTCAAGAAATGATCTGGCCCGCGCTGGTGGGAGGTTCGAACACGCACCAGGGCTCCTCGGCCAGGTAGTCGCGCGTGAGGGCATAGGCCCGCGAGCGGGAACCGCCGCAAATTTCACGATACTCGCAAATGCCGCACTTCCCCTTGAGGATGGCGGCGCTCCTAAGCTCCTGGAACAGGCGGCTTTGACGGTATACGCCGGCCAAATTGCCCTGTCGGACGTTCCCCGCGGCCAGAGCCAGGAAACCGCTCGAATAGATGTCCCCATTGTACGATACGAAAAGAAAACCCTTGCCGGCGTTGACGGCGTGGGGGGCCAAACCCACGGTTCCTCCCGGCCCCTCCGATTGCCGCAGCCGGTCCGGCATCGCGTTTTTAACGTGTTCCACCTGGGCCACGTACCTCCGGTAGTGGGGCGCTTCGGTCACCTTGAGCACGAAGGAACATTCCTTGTGTACCCGGTACAGGATCTCAAAAGCCCGCTCGCAGTCTTCCGCCGTGAGAGCCTGGAGCGCGCTTCCGCGCCCGACCGGAACCAGGAAGAAAACCTCCCAGAACACGATCCCGAACTTCTGAACCAGCCGCCCCATTTCCTCCAGATAGGGAAGCGATAGCGCCGTGATCGTGGTGTTGATTTGGACGGGAAGGGCGGCCTCATGGGCCCAACCTACGGCTTGCATCGTCTTTCGATAAGCGCCAGGCGTGCCGCGAAAATTGTCGTGGAGCTCCGCCGTCGGAAAATCCAGGCTGAACGCCACCTGATCGGCTCCCGCTTCCTTGAGTTCGAAGAGCACGTCCCTTTGAAGAAGTTCCGTGGCCGCCGGGATTGTGGCCATCCTAAGGCCGTTGGACTTGCCGTGCCGGATCAGATCGTAGAGATCGGGGCGCTTCAAGGGATCGCCGCCGCTCAGGACAACGATCCGGCACCCCATCCCGCTGATGTCGTCCAGGAGCTTCTTTCCTTCCTCGAACGACAGCTCGCCCGGGAGAGGGTGGGGTTGGGCCGACGCGCGGCAATGCTTGCACGTGAGGTCGCATGCTTGGGTGGTTTCCCAAATGACGAGAAACGGACTTTTGGAATAATCGGGCATGTCCTACCCAAGCTCTTAGCGCCCGGCTTCAACCTAGTCAAAGGGGCCCGTCCGAGGACGTGATTCAACGTGACAGATCCGGTCGCCTTGGTATGGTACCGGCGTTTCTTGAAAACGGAGGCTCCATGCGAAAAAATCTTTCGGCTCTCTTCATCGCTCTGGTTCTGATCGCTCCCGCGGCGTTCGCCCGAGGGGCGAGCGAGGGGGCTTTTGAAATCGGCCCGTACGCCGGCTGGGCCTGGCTGGACGACTACCAGACCGTCGTTCCGAAAGATAACGCGCTGTTCGGAGCGCGATTCGGTTACTTCATCGACGACAACGTGAGCTTCGAGCCTTCGTACCAGCGCCTCTATACGAGCACGGCGCTTGGGCCGGGGATGCAGATCCGGTCCCTCCGTTTCAATTTCCTTTACAACTTCCTTCCGGATTACATCCTGGATCCCTTTGTGTCCGTCGGATTGGGATGGGAGAACACGCGAGTTTATAACACGCTCAGCTCCCAGGACTTGGGTGTGATCCTGGGCGCGGGCACCCGGGTTTTTCTGACGGACCGGATCGCTTTCCGCGTTGAAGGCCACTATGTGTACACGGAAGTGGGAAAGACGATCAGTCAGCGTGAGCACAACATCGAGGCCATCGGTGGCCTTTCGTTCTTTTTCGGCGGAAAGCCCCCCAAGGACGGGGACGGGGACGATGTTACGGACAAGTCGGACAAATGCCCCAATACGCCGAGAGGAGCCGTGGTCGATAAGGACGGATGTCCGATCGATGGGGATGGTGACGGTGTGGCCGACGGCATTGACCAGTGTCCGAACACGCCCAAGGGCACACTCGTGGATGAGAAAGGCTGCCCGATTGACAGCGACAAAGACACTGTCCCGGACTATCTGGACAAGTGCCTCAATACGCCGGAAGGCGTGAAGGTGGATGCCGACGGCTGCCCGATCGACAGCGATAAGGACGGCGTGGCGGACTATCTGGACAAGTGCCCCGACACGTCCCCGGGAACGAAAGTGGATGATACGGGTTGCCCCGTTTCGCTCGACAGCGACAACGACGGCGTGCCGGACAGCCTGGACAAGTGCCCCAATACTCCTGCGGGGACGAAGGTCGACGCGATGGGATGCCCCATCGTGACCAAGGCCCGCGGCGTTCTCAAAGGGGTGACGTTCAAATTCGGAAGCGCCCAACTCACAAAGGAGTCGGGACCGGTTCTGAAGGAAGCTGCCAAAGTCCTCAACGAGTTTCCGCAGGTTCGGGTGGAGGTCCAGGGGCACACGGATAACGTGGGTCCGGAAGAAGCCAATGTCCGTCTTTCACAGGCGAGGGCCCAATCCGTAGCCGATTCCCTAGTCGGCCAGAGCGTGGATAAAGCCCGCTTGGATGTGAAGGGATACGGTTCCTCGAAGCCCCTCACGGAGAACAAGACAAAGGCTGGGCGGGCGAAGAACCGGCGCGTGGAACTGAACTGGCTCGACCAAGCCGTGAAATAACGTTGACGGGGTGAGCGCTCCGGCCTTCCGAAGCCTCACCTTGTTTCGATGTTTACATAACTAACCTATTTAAATTGTGAGGTATTTTGAAATGAAAAAATACTTGTTCGGCGTTGCGATTCTCTCGCTTGCTCTCTCCTCTTCCGTTCGGGCTGAAAACGGAGCCAAGGGGGATTGGGAGCTGGGCCCCGAGGTGGGCGTTGGATTTCCGGATCGCTACGCGCCCGTGAATCCCGATCCGGGGTTCCTGGCCGGCGTGCGTTTCAGTTACGCGTTCTGCGACACGTTCAGTCTGGAACCCTCGTTTCACAGGGTGTTCTCGAACGCGACGGGGGCGCTCGAAACCGTCCACTTTGATTCGTACCGGGTCAACGCGGTCTGGGGTTTGAATCCCGGCCAGACATTTCGGCCGTTTCTGACATTGGGAGCGGGACTGGAGCGGGCGCATCTCCCGATCGGAGTTCACAAAGATTTCGCCCCGAATGCCGGGATCGGCGTCAAATACTATGCAAGCCGGTTCGGCGGCTTCCGCCTTGAGGGAAGATATATCCCTGTGAAGGTCGGAGGCGTGATCGACGACTGGCAGCACAACTTCGAAGGGATGCTGACGTTTTTCGTCACGCTTCCGGCCCGGCACGAGGAGGAGAAGGTGACTCCGGCTCCTTCGGCAACACCCGTGCCCGCTCCACAGGCTACACCGGCCGTGACGCCGGCACCCGCGCCCGAACCCAATGCCATAGGCACGCCTGCCGCGACACCGACACCGAACGCGCCGTAGAACTTCGGCGACCCGGGTTAAACCTCAGGTCTTTTGGGCGTCGGTGGAAAAGCCTGGATGACTTCAGCCCAGGAGCGTCCCGAAATCTCGACGGCTTTGTTCCGGCCCGCGTGCCCCCGGACGATCCGAACTGCACTCTTGGGTACGTGAAGCAGTGCGGATAGAAGTTCGACCAGCCCTTCGTTTGCCTTGTTCTCCACGGCCGGGGACGTCAGGCGCACTCTAACGGTGCCGTCGGCCAGAAGCTGGATCCGGTTTTCGCTCGCCCTCGGTTGAACGCGCACGGAAAGCTTCGTAACAGCCGGCCTGCTGTTCTGTTGATGACACTGAGATTCTCGATTCATTCTTCCAGGTTGTATATACGAACTTCTTTGGGTGCTCCATGACCGGCGAAGCCCTACAACCGAAGCCCACCGTCTGGGAAGTGAGCGAACGCCACGCGGGATGGCGGTTGGACCGGTTTCTGGTCGAGATGATTCCCAAGTTGTCGCGCACACGCCTTCAAAAAGTCATCGGGGAGAGGATCTCGTTGAGCTGGCGTGAGACGGTTGCGGCGGGAACGCGGCTTAAAGCCGGGGGCCGAGTGATCGCCTCTTTTCCAAAGTTGGACGAAGTGGCGAACCCGATTTCGTGTCCGATCCTGTACGAGGATTCGGACATCCTTGCCGTGGATAAGCCCGCGGGCTTGGTCGTGCATCCCACGAACAGCTGCCGTGCCAACAGCCTGATCGAGGCGCTCCGCCGTGAGCGCGGCGAGTCGGAGTTGAGGCTCGTGCACCGGTTGGACCGCGAGACTTCCGGCGTTCTCCTCTTGGCGCGCTCGGCCGAAGCCGCCAGAATATGGGGAAAAGCGCTGATGCGGCGGAAGGTCGAAAAAATCTATGTGGCGCGCGTCCAGGGCCGGCCGCCGGGGAAAGAGGGGGAGGTGGACCAACCGATCGGGAGGGACATCAGAAGCCGGGTCTTCGTGCGGCGAACCGTGACGCCGGACGGAGAACAGGCGTTGACGCGGTACCGCGTGCTTTCCGAAATCGGCGGGACGAGCCTGGTGGAATTCCGCCCTTTGACGGGCCGTTGCCACCAGCTTCGAGTCCACGCGGAATGGCTGGGATGTCCCATTCTGGGTGACCCGCTTTACGGGAAGCCGGACGAGGCGTACCTCAGGTACCTGACGGGCCTGGGTGGGCGGGAGCGGCTGTTTCTTCACGCCTGGAAACTGGAAGGGAAGGTGTCGGGCCGCGTAATCCGCTTGGAGGCGCCCGTCCCCGAGATCTTCTACGAGGAGGAGGCCGAATGCCTTCGTACCAAAAGGAATTCGTTCTAAGTTCCCGCTCCGCGAACGAAGTGGTCGATATCACGTCGCGGGTTAAGGCGATCGTCCGCGATTCGAAGGCCGACGGCGGGATCGTGACGGTGTTCACGCCCCACGCCACGGCCGCCGTGACGGTGAACGAGAACGCCGATCCCAACGTTGCCGTGGATTTTATCGAGGCCCTAAGGCGGATGGTTCCCGATCACAACGGCTGGCTTCATGACCGGGTGGACGACAACGCCGCCGCTCACATCAAAGCGGCGATCGTGGGTCCTTCGGTGGCGATCCCTCTTAAAAATGGACAGCTCGGATTGGGCACATGGCAGAACATATTTTTGTGCGAGTTCGACGGCCCCCGCTCGCAGCGACGCGTGATCGTCACGGTAATTTTCTAGCCCGAATTATCTGCGGGCCGCGATGAGTGAGGCGGGGTGGTCTGTTGCCTGCGCTCCGTGGCTCGGATCGCATCACGTGGGACACCCACTGATGGGTGTCTCCACCCCGGCGATCCTGCGCTTGACCTCCGCTCCGGCACCGGCCCACCCCGTCTGTTATCCTTCCAAGATGCGTGTATTCTCCGACAGACCCCCCGATCCCTCCGCCGCTTTGTTTTGCCTACGACCTCGCCTCCAATTGGAGAAAGAACGGTAAGTATGCCGTTTGTCTCGAGAACTATCCGCCCTGGCAACCTGCTACCGAATCTTTAGTACGGCGGTGCCGTTGATCCGGTCGGCCTTCAGGTCCTGGAGGGCCTGATTGGCTTTGGCCAGGGGAAAAGTAGTCACGTGCGGGCGGATCGGAATCCGGGCGGCCTCGGCAAGAAGCTCCAGGCCGTCAGCCCTCGTGTTGGCCGTGACCGAGCGGACATTCCGTTCGTAGAAAAGGTGCTTCTCGTAGTTCAGAGTCGGGATGTCCGTGACGTAAATCCCCGCGATCGAGAGTGTTCCGCCGCGCTTTAAAACGCCGAGCGCCGGGGGAACCAAATCCCCGACGGGGGCGAAGAGAATGGCGCCGTCCACCTTTCCCGGGAAGCCCCGAATGTCCTCCCCGACCCAGGCAGCGCCCATGGCGCTGGCCAGCTGGCGGTGTTTTTCCCCACGGGTCACGACGTAGACTTGGCTCTTCCGGCTCAGGGCGATTTGGAGAACGATATGTGCGGAAGACCCGAAGCCGAAGAGAGCCAGCGAGCCCGCCGCCGGGATCCCCGTGAGCTTAAGGGCCCGGTAACCGATGATCCCGGAGCAGAGGAGGGGAACGGCGTCGGAATCGGAAAGCGGCTGGGGGATCGGATAAGCGAAGTCTTCCGGAACGGCGAGGAACTCGGCGTACCCACCGTCGGCGTGGTAACCGGTGAACCGTTGGTTTTCGCAAAGGTTCTCCAAACCGCGGAGGCAGAACTCGCACTTTCCGCAGGTATGTCTGAGCCACGCTACGCCGACTCTGTCGCCGATTCCGAACCGCCGACATTGCGGACCGAGCTTCGACACCCGGCCGATCGCTTGATGGCCCGGGATGAGAGGGAGTTTTTGGGGAGGAAGATCCCCCTCGATAACGTGGAGGTCGGTGCGGCAGACGGCGCAACACGAGACCCGGACCTGAAGTTCCCCGGGACCCGGCTCCGGGACTGGGCGTTCCTGGAGGATCAGCGGAAAGGTTTCGACGGGAGCCTGGTTGGAAAAGACCATCGCTTTCATTATGGCGCCGTCATCGTAGGTGCGTTTCTTTCGGAGCGCAATTCGTGAAATGTCCGCCGGGCGGTGATAGAAAAGCCCCTCGATATGAGGCTGACGCTAAGACTCACGGCCGTCATCGTATTTGGGATCTGTCTGATTCAGATCGGCAATGGGATTCTGAGAGTGCAACGGGAGACCGCAGCCTTCGAGAAGGATATGCGCAGCGACCACCAAACGGAAGGCGCGGCGCTGGGGCACCTGATCGCCGTGGCATGGCGGGAACAGGGAATGGGCGAGGCTCTCCGGTTGATTAATGAAGTCAACGACGCCAGGGGTGTGATTCACCTCCGGTGGATGTGGCTGGACGCCCCTGCGGCAACCGCTGAAGGCATAAAGACGCCGCCCGATGTCCTTGCGGGCCTGGCACCGGACCACCCCGTGTTTTGGAAGGACAAAACGCAGAGTCCGGGCTTCTTCCGCAGCTATTTCCTGGTGGATGTTCCGGGTGGGCGAAGAGGGGGGATGGAGCTCTCGGAATCGCTTGCGGCGCTGAAGGCTTTCACAAGAGGCACGCAGCTTCGGATCGTCGCGACGACGGTTGTAATCACGTTCCTTGCGGCGATCCTTTCCGTGGTTTTCGGGTTCCTGTTGGTAGGACGCCCCATGCGCGCCATGGTGAAGAAGGCGAGGCGGATCGGTTCCGGCGACTTTTCGGAACCGTTGGTCTCCTACCGCAGTGACGAGGTCGGACAGCTCGCGTACGAGATCAACCTGATGAACGATCGCCTGCGGACCGCCCGTGAGAACCTTGAAGCCGAGACCGGCGAGCGGTTGAAAGTGTTGGCCCAGCTTCGGCACGCCGACCGCCTGTCTACCGTTGGAAAGCTGGCCGCAGGCATGGCGCATGAGCTGGGAACGCCGCTGAACGTCATCTCCGGCAGGGCAAAGATGTGCCTGCGGGGGGAATTGGAGGCCGCGGAACTCCGCGACTCGGCTCAAGTGATCGTCGAACAAACGGACCGGATGACGATGCTCATCCGCCAGCTCCTGGATTTTTCGCGTCAGCGCAAACTCGAGCGGGTGCACACGGACTTGAACCAAATGGTGTCCAGGACGTTGATCGTTCTTGGAACGCTGGCGGCGAGACAGAAAGTGGTATTGGAAGGTAAAGACAGCGGGAAGCCCGTGTATGCCGAAGTGGATGCAATTCAGATGCAGCAGGTGGTGACGAACCTCGTCCTGAACGGCATTCAAGCCATGCCGGAAGGCGGCACGTTGTCGGTCGAGGTGATCCCTTCGCACCCCGCTCGACGCCCTATCCCCGGTTCCTTGGAGATTGAAGCCGCATGTATCCGAGTGCGTGACCAGGGAAAAGGCATCCCCCCCGAAGTGATCGATCACATTTTCGAGCCTTTCTTCACGACAAAGGGCACCGGGGAGGGGTCCGGATTGGGGCTCTCCGTTTCCTACGGCCTGGTCGAGGAGCATGGCGGGTGGTTCGATGTGCACAGTGAAACGGGGAAGGGGTCTCTCTTTTCAGTCTATCTTCCGGTCCGGAGCCGACCATGAGCGCGCGCATCCTTGTGGTCGATGATGACAGGGGCATGTGTGAACTTCTTCACGCAAGCCTGAAAAAGCGCGGGTACGAAATCCGGGACCACTTGGATGCCGCCGCCGCTTTGAGGGACCTGGAAGCGGAAGATTTCGACGTCGTCGTTACCGATCTCAACATGAGAGGGATGAACGGCATCGAACTGTGCCAGAAGATTTCGGAAAACCGGCCTAACACGCCCGTCATCGTGATCACGGCGTTCGGAAGCCTGGAAACGGCGGTGGCCGCCATCCGGGCCGGCGCCTACGATTTCGTCCAGAAGCCACTTGAAATCGACGCGCTCGTCCTCGTCCTGGAACGGGCGATCCAACATCGTACGCTGCGCGAAGAGGTGAGGCGCTTGCGTCAAACCGTCCAACGTTACACGGAACCGGAGATCATGCTTGGGGCCAGCGAGCCGATGAGCAAGCTCCTGCAGATGATCGAAAAAGTATCTCAAGGCGACCCCACGGTCCTCATCTACGGCGAAACGGGCTCGGGCAAGGAACTCGTGGCGCGCCGGATCCACCAGTCGGGGATGCGGAGCAGAGAGCCGTTCATTGCCGTCAATTGCGCCGCCATGCCGGCCACGCTTTTGGAGAGCGAGATGTTCGGCCACGTTCGGGGAGCTTTTACGGACGCCCGAAGCGACCGGAACGGCCTCTTCGTTCAAGCCCATCGCGGCGTATTGTTCCTGGACGAGGTCGGAGAGCTTCCTATGGAGCTGCAGCCGAAGCTCCTCCGCGCCTTGCAGGAGCGAAAAGTGCGCCCCGTCGGATCGGACCGGGAGGTCCCTTTTGACGTTCAGATCATCGCCTCCACGAACCGGGACTTGGAACAGGAAGTCGAGGAGGGCCGATTCAGGAAGGATCTCTTCTTCAGGATCCACGTGGTCTCCATCTTCGTTCCGCCCCTTAGGATGCGCGGAAACGACATCTTGCTCTTGGCGCAGCATTTTTTGGGGCAATTCGCGGCGAAGTCGAAAAGGCCCGTGGATGGGATATCGACGCCGGCGGCCGAAAAATTGCTGGCGTACGACTGGCCCGGAAACGTCCGGGAGCTTCAGAACTGTATCGAGCGCGCCGTGGCGCTGACCAGCTTCCAGTCCATCGTCGTCGGGGATCTGCCGGAGGCCGTGAGTGAGCCGAAACATTCCGCGTCCGCGTTGCGCACGAGTGATCCAGGGGAGATTCTTCCGATCCAGGAGATGGAGCGCCGCCACATTCTGAACGTGATGGAGCGGTTGGGTGGAAACCGGACCGTGGCTGCCAAGGCTCTCGGCCTGGATCGCAAGACTCTCTATCGCAAGCTCAAAGCCTTCGGCATCGACTAACCGGGGCGTTTTGCCACGTGTGGCGTTTTGCCACGCATTTCTCACATCGAATTCCCGTCATTTCAACGGCTTACTCTTGGCATCATTCTTGATGAAGAAGAGGGCGAGGGAAATCATGACACAAGCTGAAACGTTCACGATTCGTGAGGAGAGGTACGGCAAAGAGCACGCGGCTGACAACGAAGTTTGGCTCAGCCAGCGGCCCACGAGAGTCTTAGTAGCCGAGGATGACGACGAGATGCGGAAGTTGATCACGTCGTCACTCAGAAAGGACGGCTACGAAGTATGGGAAGCGCGCAACGGCATGGAGTTCCTGAGTTATCTCTCCGCGTTCGACACGACGATCTCTCATTACACGCGGAAGGAACCTCCGGATCTCATCGTAACGGATGTCCGGATGCCCGGATTGAGCGGTCTGGAAGTATTGGAAGGGCTCCGGCAGATGAATTGGGCGGTGCCCGTGGTTTTGATTACGGCCTTCGGAGATGAGGCGACGCACGCCGAGGCCGAGCGACTTGGGGTAGTGGCGATTTTCGACAAGCCGTTCGACCTATACGAATTCCGAGGGGCGATTCTGAAGGGGATGCCTCCCTACTAGTCGCACTCCTTCAGCATTGCTCCGCCGCCGGTGTTGTGGGCGAGATGGGACGTGGCGGCACCGGCGGCGGATGCACATGGATGATGCGGGGCTGAGCAGCCAGCCCCCAGGCTAATGAGCCCCGCCATCCATAGTTTTCACATTTAAGAGTTAATCCTTAATAGTTTACTGCCACGGGGGGGATCACATACGTTGGTTGCGATGAAAAGATCCCACGCTTTGGGGCTCTTGGCGGCGACAGCCGTTCTCTGGAGCCTGGGAGGACTCCTCATCAAATTGGTGGTGTGGCCTCCCTTGGCCATCGCCGGATTTCGAAGCGCCATTGCAGCTCTGGTCCTCTGGATTCTATGCCGGCCGGTCCGGTTGACCTTTTCCCGCTACCAATGGGGCGGGGCCATCGCTTACGCGGGAACGGTGATGCTGTTCGTTACGGCTACCAAGATGACGACGGCGGCGAATGCGATCCTGCTTCAGTACACGGCCCCGGTGTACGTGGCCGCTTTCGCCTACCCGTTCTTGAAAGAACGCACCACGAAGCTGGACTGGTTCGCCATCCTTCTCGCCCTTTCGGGGATGCTTCTTTTCTTTCGGGATCGGATTTCGGTCAGCGGGGCCTGGGGAAACCTTTGGGCGATCATCAGTGCCTTGACGTTCGCGTGGCTGACGTTGTTCCTTAGGAAGCTGAAAGGACCGGAGACGTTCGGGGCTGTCCTCCTGGGAAATGTCATTACGGTCGTGCTGTGTTCGCCGTTCATGCT
Source organism: Pseudomonadota bacterium (assembly GCA_043804515.1). GTDB lineage: Bacteria > Bdellovibrionota_G > JALEGL01 > JALEGL01 > DATDPG01 > JAZDIZ01. The sequence goes on from JAZDIZ010000024.1 coordinate 11,478, forward strand.
TCAAGTCCAAAAACCGGATGCCGTAAGCCTCTTTTCCATCCTAGGCCTCGGCGTTTTCCAGCTCGGGCTCTCGTACTATCTCTATGCCAAAGCCATCCAGCACGTCAGGGCTTTGGAGGCAATGATGGTGCAGTTCATCGAGCCGATCCTGAATCCGATCTGGGTTCTTATCTTTGTGGGGGAGAGGCCCGGGGCGTTCGCGATCGTGGGCGGAATCATGATCCTGACGGCCGTGGCCATGCGCACGATGCGCGGTTTGTCGAAATCACGCGCCCTTGCTTGACGTTCCGTTTTCCGGGCGTAAATGAACATCCGACAGTGAAATGATGCGATCTCTGTTTTTTTTGGCCCTTCTTTCAGGAGGAACCGCGATGGCGATGGAAATTTCTTCCCCCAGCTTCAAACCGAACGGTGAAATCCCGGCCCCTTTCACATGCGAGGGACGCGACGTCTCCCCCGAGCTCCGCTTTTCCGGCGTTCCGGCGGGTGCGAAAAGCCTTGTTCTGATCGTGGATGACCCGGACGCCCCGGATCCGAAAGCGCCGCGGACAACTTGGGTGCACTGGGTGCTGTACGACATCCCTCCGAAGACGGCAGGCATCAAGGAAGCGATGACGTCGCGGGACCTTCCGAAAGGTATTCGGGAGGGCCTTAACGATTGGAACCACACGGGATACGGCGGGCCGTGTCCGCCGATCGGGCGGCATCGTTATTTTTTCAAACTCTATGCTCTGTCCAAGGAACTCGGTGACCTCAAGCGCGTTTCGAAAGGGCAAGTCGTGCAAGCGATGGAAGGCGCCGTGATTGAAAAAGCCGAGATGATCGGCACGTACGAAAAGAAACATTAGCGTCGAAAAGTTCGCGTCCTCGAATAAGTCCGAACGGCAAGTGTTCCGAAAACGGGGAAATACACACAAAAACCGTTGACACTGGATGACAATACATTACATTTCTGCGCTGCGTTGCTGTTGAAGTAGACGCTGAAGTCCGTTTCCACAGTTGAATAGGAGATTGATGATGAGACCTACGCCCAAAACGTCCCACAAAATCCAAGAGACCGTCGAGCTGTTCGGTGAAGACGGCCTGGAAGGGGATTTTCTATCGGACCTGGATAAGGCATTTGAAGCCATCCAGATCACGCCCAAGTCCGTCCCCAGGAACGCTCCCACGGTCAAGCGCAGGAAGCGCGAGCGCGAGATGCTTCAAATGCAAAATACGTTCGTTGCCGTCACGCAGGTTCACCTGCGTCCCACGCTCCGGTATCTCAAGGCGATCCGGTTGGGCGTGGCCTCGAGGGATTTGTGCGAGATCGTCCACTATGTGGTGGGCCCGATTATCGGCAAGACCCGAAAGGTCGGCTTGGATGAACACACGAGGGCGCTTATCGCATTCCAACGGGTTCTCAAGAATTCGCTGAAGTCCCGGAACCACCGGATCACCCTGGACCAGCAGAAAGAGCTGGCCGCTGCGTTCATTCCTGTCGAGAAAGTGTTCCGATTGGACTTTCGCGGCCACTCCACGGCGGTCGTGAACCTTCTGGGTTATTACAAGGCGCTCAAGCGCAATCCGGAAGTGACCGAGACGGAGATGAAGAAGCTTTTCGCGATCGGCATACCTTCGCTCACGATGCTTAGGAAGTCCTCCGTCGAAGAACTCGTCAGCCTTTCGGGCGTGGAGCCCGAGAAGATGTGGACGCTGCGGCGGAGCGCACGCCAGTTCAGCATCTTGTCGCTCGTTTAACGAAGAAACCTACTGGTAGCGGGTATTCGATCCGGATGCCCGCTTGCCGGGCGCCAAGAAGCTCCGTCTAGGAGACTGACGTAGCTGAGGGTAGGATGACCTCCTTATGGGATTCCTCCTTCGTGTTCTGGTCAACGCTCTCGCGATCATTCTTGTGGCCTCCGTTGTCCCCGGCATCGAGGTCACCGGTCTGGTTCCGGCCATAGCGGCCGGTTTGATTCTGGGCCTGATCAACGGATTCATCCGGCCCATTCTCATTCTCCTCACGCTTCCGTTCACGATCCTCACGCTGGGCCTCTTTCTTTTCATCTTGAATGCGCTCTGCCTGGAACTCACGTCGGCTTTGGTGAAGGGCTTCGTTATCCACGGCTTCGGATCGGCTCTCTTGGGAGCCCTGATCGTAAGCGTTGTGAGTTGGATTCTGACGGCGCTTATCTCGGACCGGGGGAAGATTGCTTTCATCCATCGGAAAGGACCGTAACGTGCATAGAAACCGCTTCTTCCTGATCGTTCCGGTTTTGCTTCTGGCCTTTGGGTGTGTGAAAAGACCTCCGGATCTTTCGCACCCTGCGGGCGCGCCCGAGATCAAAGCCGTTCATAACGCTCTTGGAGTGACGGTCTGGAACCGGGGCACGTCATACATCCTCCATAACGAACCCGATGCCAAAGGCGTGATCTCCGAGGAAAAGAAAGGGAGCCTCCGGGCTTTAGTCTGGGGATTGGCCGCTCCGATCGGTTTCGCGGTGGACTCCCGCCGGGCGCAATTCTATGTCATCGACGGCTCTCACGTGGCGATCTACAAGATCAAAAACCCGGGAGAGGCTCCCAAGATCATCGAAGTGGCGGAAAGCTCACCGCTGTCCGACATCACGTTTTCGATCATGAACCGGCGGGCGTACGCGGTTTCGCCCGAGGCACGGGCCGTCTGGGTCGTGAATCCCGTGGACGGGAAAGCGGATCGGATCGTCGGGCCGGAGGTTTTCCGGCCGGAGGCATTCGGAAAACCCACCCGCGTCATGGCCACCACGGACGGGATGCGACTTTACATCGCCACGGCGGCTCCCGCCCAACTCCTGGCTTACGATCTTCACCGGCGGAAACTCTCGCTTCTGGCGGCGCTTCCCGAGGGGACGGAGCCTATGGCATTGGATCTCTATAAGGAGCACTTTATCGTTACGGGAGGTGCCGAGGGGGAGGTGTATGCGATCCACCGGAAAACCCTCGATGTGTCTTCCGTGGCTCTCCCACCGGAGGCCTTTGGCGTGGTTGCGGCCGTCGCAGGAGACGTGGGCCTGGTTCTTCTCGTGAAGGAAGGCGACGACAACCGGGAGAAGCTGATCCGTACGCCGTTTAAGATCCAGGAAATGGAGGACGAAGACGACGACTCGGGGGCCGGCCCGGATTCCTGCGAGGGTTCCGATAAAGAACCAGGATCTTGACGCCAGGCCCTAAAACGGGTGGTAAAATGCGCCTTATGAACCGCCATCTCGCCTATTTCTCTCTATTGGGGATCGCTCTTTTCGCCTCCGCCCCGTATGCAACGGCAGGAGGGACGGGGAAACTATCGATCGCCACGACGCCTCGAGTTCAGATCTACCTTGACGAGAAATCGATCGGCAGATCCCCGATTCGGGGACTCAACGTGGCATCGGGCCGTCACCGTCTGGCGTACGAGAGCAAGAAGTTGGGGTCCCGCATCGAAATGGATGTCCTCGTGAGGGAGGGAAGGCATCTGGAATGTTCGTACAATTTTGAAAAAGGGGAGCAGAACTGCTCCGAGGCGAAGCCCAAGACGGCGTCCGCAAAGGTCTCCACGACCCTCGACCTCCTCTCCGACCCTCCTGCGGACGTGTATTTAGATGATCGATGGATCGGAAAATCACCGCTTAGGAAATTCGAAGTCACCGACGGAGCCCACCGCGTGGAATTCCGCAATCCTGCATACGAACCGGTAATCCGTGATGTCGACGTGAAAACCGGGGAGAGCATGGAGGTTAAAGCGAAATTCACGTCGGTGCAGAAGACGGTGGTAACGCCGGAAGAGTCCAAATCCGAGGCAAATTGAGTACGGCGCGATGACGCGCGAGAGCTTCGAGGACCTTCTGGACGAGATCCTGGATTCGATTCCCGACGAATTCGCCGAAAAGCTGGAGAACGTGGAGTTTATCGTTCACGCCCAGCCGAACGAAACCACTCGCAAGCAGATGAAACTTCGAGGCGACGAGACGCTTCTGGGGCTGTACCAGGGGGTCCCGTTTTCGTACCGTTCACCCACCTGGTATGCGGGCGTCCTACCGGACCGGATCATCATTTATCAGAAGAACATCGAGGCTGTGGCGGGGAGGGGCGACAGAGTGAAAACGGTGCTTCGCCGGACGCTTCTCCACGAGGTCGCCCATTACTTCGGGATCAGCGACAAGCGCCTGCGCGAGATCGGGGCGTACTGAAAGCGCTTTTCCACGTGCTTCCAAATAATGGCGGGCGGATCACTGCCTTCGCTCCGTGGCTCGGATCGTATCACCGGGGACACCCTTAGGGGTGTCCCCATCAGCGCGATCCTGCGCCTTACCTCCGCTCCGGCAGCGCCCCGCCCGCCTTCGCTTTGCAGCAGTGGCCAAGCTCCACCACAGCGCCCGGGTCGTCGCTTCTAGATAAACAAAAAAAGGCGACCCGCCGAAAGCCGTAAACCGGCGAGGCGACCTAATTAGGAAATAAAGAATGGAGGAGGGGCCGGGTTCAACATTGCATCCGCCCCGGAGGTAGGCCGTAGGTGCCCACTCGTTAATTGGTCTGGCGTCCCTCGAATTCTCTACATCCTGTCCCTTTCCCTGAGGATCGATGGTAAAAGAGGGTCGATAGGAGAGTCGGGATGCTCAAAGAAAAGAAAATCGGATTTATCGGGGCGGGAAGCATGGCTCGGGCTTTCGTGGGGGGGCTCTTGCGCGGCAATCACACGCAAAAGTCGCAGCTCCTTGCCTCCCACCACCGTGAGGAAAAGGCGAAAGCGTTCGCGGCGGAGTTCGGGATCGAGACATTTACAGACAACAAACGGGTCGCCACACGCGCGGATATCGTCGTGCTCGGCGTGAAACCGCAGGTTCTCGAGAAAGTGGTGGATGAGATCGCTTCGGAGATCACCCCGTCAAAGTTGGTGATCTCGATCGCGGCCGGCGTGCCGATTGAGGCGATCGAGAAGCGTCTCCCGCCTCGATCCAGGGTCATCCGGGTGATGCCGAATATTCCCGCTCTCGTGGGAGCCGGCGCTACCGCTCTCTCGGGAGGGGACCACGCCTCGGAAGAGGACCTTTCCATCGCGCGGGCGCTTTTCGACGCCGTCGGAAAGACGGTGGTGGTGGAAGAGTATCTTCTGAATGCAGTGACGGGGCTTTCGGGGAGCGGCCCGGCCTATGTCTTTCTCATGATCGATGCGCTGGCGGATGCCGGCGTGAAAGTCGGACTTTCCAGGGACACTTCGTTGATGCTGTCGACCCAGACGGTTCTCGGAGCGGCCAAGCTTCTGATGGAATCGGGGGAACATCCCGGAAGGCTCAAAGACATGGTGACGTCGCCCGGCGGGACGGCGATTTCCGGGATTCACACGCTGGAACAGGGTGGTCTTCGAACGACCTTGATGAACGCGGTGGAGTGCGCGACGGAACGCTCGCGTGAGCTGGGAAAGCTCTACTGGGGAAAATAGGAGTTTCCCGGCCCACGTCTTCACATCCTTGCAAAGATTTCGAAACTAGGTAGGAATCGGGGAGGAATCGAGGAATCGGGGGACAGCACACCCATTTGCTAGCCCGCCGTGGGCGCGGGGGAGACTCCGTCGCTTCACAAAATCATTTCACGGCTCTGAAGACGGGGCGGGGGCGGCATATGTGGCCAAGGCACCGCGGAGATAGGCCATGGAGGGCTATCTCCTAATTGGTAGGGCGTCCCTCGAATTCTCAATGAATTATCTGTGGTGTCGGCGGGGCGGTAGTCTCGGGGATTGAGCCGTACATTTCTTCGTACCGCCTAACGGAATCGGCCATAACTCTTAGAACGCGTTTCATGTGATTCGGATTAACGATGACCCGCGCTACGAGTTTTCCAGCGGGAGGGAAGACGCTGAAAAAATCGAGAATGAATTCTTCTCTCGTGTGAGCAATGTTGGCGTTATTAGAGTAGGTTCCCCCAAGCGTTTCATCTGTCACTCGTACCTGTAGTTGTTTTTCCGATTTAACTGGATCGTCCGCCATTTGGCTTCCTCCCCCGTTGTTGGTCAAAGTCCTCGCCCCATTTTCGGGTCACAGACCATCAAAAACAAGCAAGATTAGCAAGGTTTGCAATGGCAGCAAGATCGCAACCTTCTGAAACCCTTTCCTAACAAGGCTGGCAAGAGGGAGGTGGTGCTCACATACACGCCCGGCACTCTGAGTTAGACGTAATGGCTAAAGTGACCGCATCAATATGAACGTTTTCGGACCTTGGCCTTCCTGCCGCCCGGGGGCAGGGGCAATTTCCGCTGGGTGGCCGACCACTTTCTCTTCTCCGCGGACGTCAGGCTGCGTGACGAGGCCAGGAGGTCGTGGCAATTCTTGGATAACAGGGAATCCGGCGAAAACAATCTCTCATGGCAGTACGGCGCTTCCAGGGATGACAGTTTTCCGAAGACCAGCGTCCGAACTTCCTTGAAACGCGGTGAAGCCGAAGCCTCGGCCAGGATCCCGATCGGCAAAAGCTTGGGCAACCGCACGCTCGGCCGGAGGCTCTCGGGCGATTCCGCTTTGCGCATGAAGTCGGTCGATTCCTTCAGGTGGGCATCGTCCCCCGGGCCGAAGTTCTGGGCGTTCAGGACATTCACGAGGTGGAACCTGAAATCGTCCGGGGCCTCATTCTTCTTGAGGTCCACAAGGACGCGATGGGCGTTTTGTCTTTGATTATGGGCCGCGGTCGTCTCCGTGGTCTGAGTCGCGCCGAAGGGGGCCACGTCCAAATAAGCCTTCAACTTGGGAAGGAATTCGGCGGAGTAGTACTCCTCGATCAGCTTCCGCCCTCTCTGGGCTGCTTCCGATCCAAGGGATTCAGTGATCGCGTTCTCTACGATCGCCGGGATCGGCTCCCGGCCCTTCTCGTCCGGTTTCAGGCGCAGGAACGTCTCGAAATAGCGGAGGCTTGCCGGATTGTAAGTCTTCCCGGACAAAATATAGGCGGCCAACGTGCAGCCTGCCTCATACTGTACCTCGGCATCGTTCGGCTCGGCAGCCGCCAGCTTTTCGACATCCAACCAGACGACCTCCAGATCCTTCGCTCCGCCGCCGGAACGAAAGGCACCGAGGAACCGGTTCGGCATGGCCGCCAGGTACATCCTCCGAAGGGAAACGCGGACGTCCGCCGGAATCCTCGGAACCGACGTGGCATCCTCCAGCAGGGTGCGGGCTTTATCCCAGTCCCGATCGGAAATGTACTTCGTGAGAAGCGCGGAGGAGCTATGCGTGAACAACTCGCGGTACCCACGGTCCGATGGGTCGGCGGCGAACTTGGGTCTTACGCCCCGGTACACGTACTCCGCTTCCCCCTTTTGCCATGCGCGCTGGAGCGTTCGCATACGCGGCCCTGTATATCGCTCGACGTACTTCGACAGCGGCGTTTCGACGAAGTACTCTGCCACGCCCCACGCGACGATCCCGCCGATGATCAGGAGTATGAGTCGGCGCAGGACAAACGAAAAACCCTCGGGCGGTTTCTTGGGAGGCCGGGTGACGCTCATCACGTCCGTAATGTCGCTTAGAGATGAAGAAGATTCGCTGTGCGTGGGATCGTCGGATGGCATGATCCCTTATTTCAACTGAAGCGCCGGCCTAAGGCAAACCTTCTTCATATTTCGTTTTCTCCTGCGTCCTAAGTTAGTTGACAGGAAGCGAGCTGATAGGGGAAGAGGGCATTCCATGTCGCAACTTGCGTTACCTCAGGTGATTCTGAAGAGGGGAAAGGCGGGCGCCGCTATCGGGCGGCATCCGTGGGTCTTCAGCGGCATGATCGATAGCGTGGACGGCGATCCCCAAGACGGGGACCCGGTGAAGGTCCTGAGGGGAGAGGATCGGGCTTTCGTAGCGTACGGCCTCCACAATTCAAAGAGCGAGATCCGAATACGCCTCTATTCCTGGAACGAGGCGCAGTCCGTTGATGAAGATCTTTTCCGGCGCCGGATCGAAGCGGCTGTGGCGCTTCGCAAGGACGTTTTGGGCCTTACGGATCCCTCGGGAGCCCGCCGGCTCATCTTCAGCGAGGCGGACGGTCTGTCCGGACTGACCGTGGACGAGTACGGCCCCTATCTCGTCTTTCAGGTCACGAGTGCCGCGCTTCATCGAAAGGCCGATCTTTTGGCCGACATCCTTTCCGAAATCCGGAAACCTAAAGGAATCCTTCTTCGATCCTCCGGGGAGATGGCCAAGAAGGAGGGCATGCCTGCGGAGGATCGGGTTCTTTTCGGCGACGTCCCCACGGGCCGGATCCCCTTCGTCGACCACGGGATCGAGTTCGACGTGGATCTCTGGGGAGGCCAGAAGACGGGCTTTTTCCTGGACCAAACTGAGAACCGTGTGGCGGCGGCGCAATACGCCAAGGGAGCGAGGGTCCTGGATCTCTATTGTTATACGGGCGCGTTCGCCCTCCATTGCGCGCGTGCGGGTGCCAAAGAGGTGGTCGGCGTGGATTCCTCCGGGCCTGCAATCCAGCAAGCGGACGAGACAGCCCGCAGGAATCGGTTTCAAAACGCCCGGTTCGTGGAGGATGACGTTTTCCGTTTCCTGGAGGCGAGCGTGGAAGGCTCTTACTCGTTGATCATTGTGGATCCCCCGCGCTTCGCGGCGGCACGGGAGAACAAGAACAACGCCCTTCGGAAATATCATCGCGTGAATTCGGAGGCGATGAAACGGCTTGAAAGAGGCGGGATGCTGGTCACGTGCAGTTGCTCCGGCCGCGTCTCAATGCATGAGTTTATGGGGATGCTGGGCTCCGCAGCCCGCAGGTCGGGCCGGTTTCTTCAGGTATTGGAACTTCGCGGCGCCTCCCGGGACCACCCGTTCACGCCGTTCTGCCCCGAGAGCCAGTATCTCAAGTGCGTGATTGCAAGAGCGCAATAGCTCATGAAACACGCTCTTACCAAATGTCAGAAGGAAGCCCTTCCGATCCTGCAATCGGACCAGAACGTGTTTCTCACGGGGCATGCGGGGACGGGGAAGAGCTACCTCATTTCTCATTTCCTCGAGGCGTGGCCGGATCGGCAAGAAGTGCCGGTATTGGCCAGCACGGGCGTCTCCGCTGTTTTGATCGGTGGCCGGACGTTTCACAGCTTCTTCGGCCTGGGAACGATGCAGGGCACTCCTCTCGCCGTCGTCCAACGGGCTCTAGCCAACAAGAACGTCAAGTATCGGGTCCGCCGGGCGCATACGGTCGTCGTCGATGAAGTCTCCATGCTGCCGGGGGACGCTCTGGGAGCGGCCGAGGCTGTTGCACGGGCGGCGCGAAAGAGCGACGAACCCTGGGGCGGCCTTCGTCTGATCGTCGTGGGTGACTTCGCCCAACTTCCGCCCGTAAATCGGTCCGGCGAGAGAGCCTGGGCATTTGCCGACCCCGTTTGGGAAGAAAGCGCCTTTGAGCCGGTAATCCTGGAAACGGTCGTTCGTTCCGGCGACGCGAAGTACACGGCGTTCCTGGAGGAAATTCGGAAGGGACAAAACTCGCCTTCGGTGACGGAATTTTTGAACAGCAGGTCCAAGCTTCCGGAGAATTTCGATGGTACGCGTCTGTATCCGCTCCGCGTGCCCACGGAACGGTTCAATCGGGAGTGTCTTGCGGAGCTTCCGGGCAGGGAATGGAAGTTCCCGACGCTGTATTCCGGTTCGGAGGCAGATGCGGAGGTCCTGATCCGCACTGCGCCCATTCCGGAAGTGCTTCACGTCAAGGAAGGGGCGCGGGTGATGATCCGCGTGAACGATCCCAAGCTCCGGTACGTGAACGGAAGTGTGGGGCGTGTCGTGTCTATTGAGGCAAAGGAAATTCTGGTCCGATTGGGCCGCACGACGCTGGAGTTTCAACCCGAGCTGTTTTCTTTGCTGGATGGGGACGGAAACGTTCGGGCCACGGCCCAGAACTTTCCGCTTTCGCTGGCCTGGGCCTCGACGATCCACAAGGCTCAGGGAGCTTCACTCGACGCCGTGCTTTTGGACCTTCACGGCCTTTGGGAGCCTGGGCAGGCCTACGTGGCGCTCAGCCGGGTCCGCTCGGGCCGGGACGTTTTCGTCTCGCGCTGGAGCCCGGAAAGCATTCACAGCGACCCGCTGGTCCGGAAATTCTACGACGAGGGTTGCCCGGCCAACTTTTCCAGCCGGCTTGAATACGGCCAATTTGAGAGTGAAGATTGAAACGCAAATGGGGACACGTACCAATTAGAAGATTGTCAGCAAAATTAAGCGAATAATTCAGTTAGGTTCCGCAGGCCTGAGAAATTCGTACGTGTCCCCAATTTCCTCTAAAGAGTCCGGCTCAATTTAACTCTTCTGACATAGTCCGATCAGGTACCCAGAACGGCAAACGTTTGGTTTGGCAGACGGGACCGCATACGCCTGATCCACCCCAAGTGGGAATCGTCACGGTCTTTTCGATCGCTGGGGATTCATTTCCGTGCCGATCTACGGCACGTACACTGATCGCATACACTCCGGGACGGTAATCTATGTTTACGTTAGGTCCATAATGCCCGGAGCCATTGATGGTGATGTACTCCGAATACGCCGGGAACTCCCAGGATTGAGGTGTCGCGTTCGGAGGGCCGCCGGATAACCGGATCTTGTAATAACTGATCTCATCATTGTCGGAGGCACCGCCCCAGCCGAGCCAGATAAACAATGGGCTGGCATAAACGTCCAGGATCGTGGGTGCGGTCGGAGGCGTCAGATCAACCACGGGTTCCAACGGCACGGACACGGTCAGGGGTTCCGACCAGTCGGAGAGGCCGAGAGACATGCTCAAAAGTCTAAGCCTGTAAGTGTAGGTTCGACCCGGCGAAACCATGTCATCCACTTGGAACGGGTTAAGACAGCCGCCAGGTATGCCATCAGAGAATACATCAAGCCCTTCATTGCCGCACACTCGGTCGAGTTCTGTACTAAGGATGTCGTTGGCCGGATTCTCCCAGGATAGCCGAACCGCTAACGGTGAAAGAATCTCAGCGTGAAGTGTCGGAGGGGGGCACACGCTTGCCGGGGTGGGCATAATGATGACGTTCGAAAATTCGGAACATCCGGAACTATTGCAAGCTTGGACCTTGAATTCATAGGTCCAGTTGGCCGTAACATTAAGGGTGGCGGTCGTCGTGTTTTGAGGAGAAATCCCGCACATAACCACGTCACTCCACCCTTGGCATAGAATCATTTCTGTCTCATTGTCCGATCGGTCTTGCCATTTAAGCTCAACCCGATTGTAGGTGCGCTGCGCGGTGAGGTTGGCCGGAGCGGCGGGGACTGTAAGCAGGAGCTTGCCAGCGAGAACCAGCGGGTCCAGATTTGGTTCGCTCGAGAGTTTCACTGAAGGCTTGGGAGACTCGTCAACATTGGACCCGCAGCCGGTCAAGCAGACCGCAAGAGCCGTTGTAACGATGAATAGCGAAAGGGCTGTGTTCTTGCTCATACCTGCACCTTTCGCAAGAATCGCACCACGCACAGAAATACATGTATTCATTCGGTTTTAAACGTGCCGTATGTCTCAGAAACGCTGAAAAATGGCGCGGGTGAGCAACCACGGCATCGCCACGCGGAAGCGAGGGGCGGATATCGGGTCGCCCGAATCCGGAGGTTGCGATTTACTTCTGCCCCTGCTCCAAGTGAAAGCGAGGGAGGAAGCGGTGGAACAGCGGGGCTATGAGCACCGCCACGCTGGATAAAAAGATGACGCCGCTGAAGAGGGCGTAACAAGACGCAAAGACCTTGGCTGTGGGAGTGGTCATCGGGTCCACGGGCCCCATTCCCGTGAGAATCATGGAGGCGTTCAGAAGGGCGTCGATCCAGGGAAGATCGGCCACCCAGTGGTAACCCAGTACCCCGAGCGCAAGCGAAAAGACCACCAGTGAGAAAGAAAGACCGGCATACGCCGCCATCCGAAGAAGGAATTGACGTTGGCTGAGTAGCGGCGCCTTGCGATGCTCTAACATGGACGAAAGTCTATAGATGATCGGGGGGGGTTGTCACGATGGAACAGAGCCCGCCAAGGACCCCGAGGTTGTTGCGGACAAACTCGCGAAGCTTCAGAAGAAGTAGGACGCTACGACGGAGGCGTTCTCCGTCGATACGACAGGCGTGATTTGCCAACGCGCCTGACCGGCATTTTCAGACGCCAGTCTCCGATGGCCCAGGTAAACGGCCGTCGAAAACAGAGCCCCGATGCCGGCTCCCGCCACGACATCGGACACAAAATGTCGTTTCGAATCGGCCCTCGCAAAACCCACGGCCGTCGCGAACCCCAATGCGGGGGCGCCGACAAACCAGGGAAATCGGTACGCGAGCGTCGTGGCGGCCGAAAACGTCGCAGCCGTGTGAAAAGAGGGAAAGGATTGGCTTCCGCCGTCGGGGCGCGTCCGGTCGATCGTGAGTTTCAAAAATCCGGCGGCCGCGATCGTGAATAGCAAGGATTCGACCATCTCCTCGCCCGTTTGAAGCGCTACCGTCCTGGCCTGGGAGTTTGAATTCAGAATGAGGGCAACGCCCAAAAATCCGGCCGGCGCAGCCAGGGAAAGATAGAGGCCGGCGTCGGACAGACGCTTATCCGCCGTGGAAAAGTATGGAGAGCGTGTCGGGGAGGCCGCGCGGTCGTCGGCGCTGTGATTCGTGATCAACCCCGCGGCGACGGTTCCAGCCGCGAGCCCCAGGCTTTCCCACGTGAAAAGCGATTCGTAGTCGGCAGCGAGGTGGCGCGCCGTCTCCCGGACCGCGCCGGCGCCAGCGGAAGCCGGAACGACGAGAGCTAGCGCCAGGAAAACCAACGAAAATCGCATCGCGTGATTAAAGACTCCTCTTTACGATTTGCAACTTTCCTTTAGGATGCCGAGGTGCAAGACACCGAGTTTTTCTTTTCTCTCACGCAGGACGGAGTCCTGGATGCCGTGGAGGCGGAGGGGTTCCTCTGCACAGGGCGCTGTTTCGCGCTCAACAGCTATGAAAACCGCGTCTACGAGGTTGAACTGGAAGGGGAGGGAACCCCCATCGAACGCAAGCGGGTGATCAAATTCTACCGCCCCGGGCGATGGACGATCGATCAGATCCTCGAGGAGCACGAATTCCTGAGGGAACTCAAGGAAGCCGAGATTCCCGTGGTTTGGCCATTGACGTTCGCGGACGGCGCCACGCTCCACGTGACGAAAGAGACCCATCTGGCCTATGCGATTTTTCCCAAAGTGGGAGGCCGCCAACCGGACGAATTGGACGAGGATCAATCCCAGTGGCTGGGACGGCTCATCGCCCGGATTCATAATGTGGGGGCCGGCCATCCGGCGCGCCACAGGATTCATCTGGACCTGCCTACGTACGGCTTGAGCAATCTGGATTTTCTTCTTCGCGGAGAATGGCTCCCCCCGGTTTTCTCGAAGCGATTCGAAGCGGCCGTTTTGGAGATCTGCCGCCTTTCACAAGCCGGATTCCCCTCGGAAGAGGTTCAGAGAATTCACGGCGACTGCCACATGGGAAACCTACTGTGGGACACGAAGGGTCCCTTCTTCCTCGACTTTGACGACATGGTGACCGGACCTCCGGTTCAGGATGTTTGGCTTTTGACGCCCGGGAGAGACGAGCTAGCCCAAGAGGAGCGCGAAGCGCTTCTCGACGGATATACGAGCATGCGCGCGTTCGACCGGCGCACGCTCAAATGGGTGGAGACCCTGCGGGCGCTTCGCTACGTCCACTTCTCCACGTGGATCGCGCGCAGGTGGAAGGACCCGGCGTTTCCGATCGCTTTTCCTCATTTCAACACGCCGAAATATTGGGAGGAGAAGACGCATGATCTGGAGGAACAGGTGTTTCGCGTGAGGGAAGCCCTGGAGGCGTAGCTCGTATGGCGTTGTTCTTCTTCCTTCTGCTCACGCTCTTCTGGGGCTGTTCGTTTATCGCGATCCGCTTCAGCTTGGAGGGCTTCCCGCCCTTTGTCGCGGCGGGCCTTCGGATCCTCATTGCGACGCTCTTTTTCTGTGCCTTGGTGGTCGCGCGCAGAACCCCATCCGGGAGCGCGAAAGGAGCGATCTGGCGCTTGATCGGCGTGGGAATCCTGAACTTCGCCTTTCCCTGGGCCTGTCTGTTCTGGGGGGAGCAGACGGTCTCCCCGGCATTGGCCTCGATTCTGAACAGCACGATGCCGATCTGGGTGCTTCTGTGCGCCTGGATGTTGCTCCCCGACGAGCCCCCCACATGGCTCAAAGGCGTCGGCGTGGCGATCGGGTTCCTGGGAATCTCCCTCGTCTTCGCTCCCGGCCTCGAAGGGGGTGAAAACATCGCAGGGATGGCGGTAATCCTGCTTATGGCGGTCTCTTATGCCCTGGGAGCCGTTCTTACGCGCAAGATCGCGCTCGCGATCGACATCCGCTGGAGCCTGATCATCCAGGGAACGGCATCGGCGCTCCTCCTCTTTGCCCTGAGCGTACCCACCGAGGGCTTGGGCTGGACTTCGTCGATCTGGCAGAACCCGAAGGCGATTTGGGGAATTCTTTATCTTGGGGTCTTTTCCACGGCGTTGGCCTGGCTCATGTATTTCCGGCTGATCCGGGATTGGGGCGCGCTCCGGGCGTCCTCGGTGACGTATGCGATGCCTTTCGTGTCCATTGCGGCGGACTGGCTCTATTTCCGGAAGATCCCCTCCCACACCCAACTGGCAGGGGCGGGAGCCATCCTAAGCGGTCTTTCGTTGATCCACTGGGCGCGGGTAAAAGAAATCCGGCGCCGCCGGGCCCTCTCTGCAGGGTCCAAATCCGCGGCGCCGGCATCTTAATTTAAACCTTTAACTATATTTACGTATCTTGTTGATACTTAACAACAATACTTTTGCTATTTTACGCCAAGCAACTCTACGTCGAAGACGAGCGTCGCATTGGGCGGAATCACGGGCGGTGCGCCGGTGGTTCCGTAGCCCATCGTGGGTGGGATCGTGAGTTTTCTCTTCCCTCCCACTTTCATCCCTTGGACGCCTTCATCCCATCCCTTGATGACCTGACCGGTCCCGAGCTTGAATTCGAAGGGCTGGTTTCGATCCACGGATGAGTCGAACTTCGTGCCGTTGGTGAGCCAGCCGGTGTAATGCACCGACACGCTCTTTCCGGCAACGGCTTCCGCTCCGGTCCCGGCTTTCAGGTCCTCTTTCTTGAGATCCTTTACGTCCGCTGTCTGTGTAGCCATCGATTGCCCTTCTTTCTGTGTCTCTGTGGCCGTCGATTGGCCCTGTGTTTCCTGACTTTTCTTCGTGCACGAGCTTCCGACTCCGAGAGCCAGAAGGCCGGCAACAAAGTACAACATGATATTTGTTTTCATGGGTGGCAGTTTTACATACGCGGCCGCGGCGATAAAGAAGTTTCGTTTCCGCTCAGCCGGCCCGGGACTCAAGGACCGAAGGATCG
This sequence comes from Pseudomonadota bacterium, assembly GCA_043804515.1. GTDB lineage: Bacteria > Bdellovibrionota_G > JALEGL01 > JALEGL01 > DATDPG01 > JAZDIZ01. Next base: position 26,851 of record JAZDIZ010000024.1, read on the forward strand.
TCGTTCCGAGGGGAATTCACGCGCTTGGAGACCTCCGAAGCCACGAGGTTCGGAGGCGGAAGTTTAGAGACAAACGCTTTCGGGTCCGTTGATTTCTCCAGCCATTCATCGGCTTGATCCGGTTCCAGAATTACGGGCATCCGGTCGTGGATCTCCCGGACTGCTCCCTGCGCCTCAGTCGTGAGGATTGTGAACGTCCGGCGCGGAACTTTCAGTTTCGGGTCGGTCCAATCCTCGAAGAGGCCGGCGAACGCGAATAGGCCACCCTTCTCAAGGCGGAACCAGTAGGGCCGGCGATCGGTCTTATCTCCGGTCCATTCGAAAAACCCGTCCGCAGGGATCGCGCAACGCCTGGATCGGAAGGCTGAACGAAAGGCGGGCTTCACGTCGGCCGAATCCAGCCGGGCGTTCATAAAACCGCGGGGTTCCTTGGCCCAGGACGGGATGAGGCCCCATTCGGCCCGCTCCAGGATCGGTTCGCCTTTTTCGGGGCGCAGGATGAGATGAAAATCCCCCGGCGCCACGTTGAAGCGCGGGCGATACTCGGCGGCCCAGTCGGGCGCGGCCCGGCGTATGCCGAAGGAACGGGCTATGTCGGCATATTGGCTGTTCGTAAGCGTGAACCGGCCGCACATAGCTCCGACTCTATATCACGATCGCGGCCTGTCGGATCGGGTGTGAATTAGAGGAACAGCTCACCTATTTTCGGCGCGTCCAAGGAACTCCACCACGGGAAATAGGCTAGCTGTCACCATATTTTCCGGAAACGTGAAAACTGACACGGCGTGTGTCAGGATCTCGGGTCAGGCGCGCCACAATCGCGCTCACGCATGGTCTGGATTTTGCGACTCACAGGGTTGATGCTTCGAAAGATCTGTTCCTTTCGCTTCCTGGGTTTCGCGCTTTACGTGGGTTGGGCCATAGGTCTTTCCATGGCGGTTTCAAGAGGGGCGTTGGAGACCGTCCAAATGCCGTTTGCAGGGATTCTGCCGTACGCCAATCTTTACGTGGGGGCGTTCACCCAGCCCCATTGGTCGGGGGGGGAGAACCGGCTGAGGCTTCACGATCGCGTCGTGGCACTGGACGGTGAACCCGTTCCGGATTCGCGGGCGTTCTTAGAAAAAGTCGCCTGGGCCGAGGAGGAAGGCCGGCCGGCGATGAACGCCACGATCGCCCGGGGCCACGAGCGGTTCCAATCGCACTTGGATGTGGGCCGCCTGGACCCCAAGGACATATTTCTGATCTTCGGCCCGCTCTTCATAACGGGCCTTGCGTTCTTCCTGATCGGCGCGCTGGCGTTCGTGATCCGCCCGCTTCCTCCGGGGGTTCTTTCGTTCTGGATCTACTGTCTGACGGCGGGGACCTATCTCCTGACGGCGTACGATTTCCACACGACGTACCGGTTCATTCCCATCCTGCTCACGGCGTTCGCCTTCATTCCGGCCAGCGTGGTTCACCTGGCGTTCACGTTTCCGCGGCCGATCGTGGAACCGAAAGTGAGCCGCGTGACGTTGCTGGCCCCGTATCTGATGTCGGCCCTGCTTCTCGTGGGGTATCTTCTGTTCTTCGAGCGGGATCCGCGCACGTGGGCGGTATTCGAATCGAGCTTTTTCTTCTATCTCTCGCTGGCGTACTTGGGATGGCTCGGGAACATGCTTTACCGGGCTCTTCGGGATCGGGACGTCCGGATCCGCGAGCAATGCCGCGTGATCTTGGTGGCCCTGATCCCGGCGTTCGGGACCATCTTCGTCCTGGGTTGGATGGTCTTCGTTTTCGGATCCACGGTGCCGCTCACGACGGCGGTACCTTTCGCGATACTCTTTCCCTTGGCCGTTCTGTACGGGATGCTGAGACGGAATCTCTTCCTCGTGGATCATCTGGAAGCGCGCGTGCGCGAAAGAACGGAGGCCCTCCAAAGAACGCAGAGCGAGTTGGGCGAGGCCAAGAAAATGGCGGCGGTGGGTGTCCTGGCCGCCGGAACGGCCCATGAGATCGGAAACGCCATGAACCTGATCTCGTCGAACCTCCCGGTTTTGCGGCGTTACGCGGAACGCCTCTTGAGCCTGGCCGAGAACGATGCAGCGCCGGCGGAGATTCCCCGCCTGAAAACCGAAATGGATTTCGATTATGTGCGGTCGGATCTTCCCGATCTTCTGGGAAACCTGGAAAAGGGATCGGAGCGGGCCATCCGGATCGTCCAGGATTTGAAGAGCTTCGCGCGCCCGCCGTCGGCGAAGAAAGAGGCCCTGGATCTGGGAAGCCTCGTGGAAAGTACGCTGCGGCTCTTAAAGCCCGAGTTGAAAGAGCGGATCGAAGTGGAAAAAGACATCGGAGAGGTTCCCTCGATTGTCGGCTCCAGGGATCAGCTTCAACAGGTGATCGTGAACCTGCTCCTGAACGCCGTTCAGGCCATCGAGGGAACCGGCACCATCCGCGTCGAGCTTCATAGCGCGGCGGATCATTTGATCCTATCGGTCCGGGACTCGGGGCGAGGAATTCCGAAGGAGCTTCTTTCTAGGGTTTTTGAACCGTTTTTCACGACCAAACAGAGCGGAACCGGGATGGGGCTGAGCGTGAGCTACGGAATCGTGAAGGACCACGGCGGAACATTGCGTTTGGAGAGTGAAATGGGTCACGGCACCAACGCCGTGATGGAATTACCTTTGGAGGCGAAAACATGAGCCTGCTGCGACCGCTTTTGTATGTCGATGACGACATTGAAAACCTTTCCACGTTGAAAAGGGTCCTGCGGGGCCAGTATGAGGTGACCACGGCCGTCACGGCCTCCGAAGCCCTCGCCCGGATGGAGAGGGACTTTTTCCCGGTGGCCGTCGCGGACCAGCGGATGCCCAAAATGACCGGCGTGGAGTTTCTAAAGGAGGTCCGCCGGAAATATCCGGAGTGCGTGGGCCTGCTTTTGACGGCATACGCCGACATGGACGCGCTCGTGGACGGCGTCAACGCCAACGTCATCTACCGGTATCTCACCAAGCCGTGGAACGAGACGGATCTTCTCTCGGCCCTCCACCAGGCCTATGAGCATTACGATCTTAGGAGGGAGAACCGGAAACTCCTGGAGGAACTCAAGAAAGCCAACGCCTACTTCCGCCAGGAAATCGACGAGGCGTTCGATTTTTCCGCATTGGCGGGGGCCGACCAAGGCCTCAAGCAAGTCGCGGCGCTTGTGGCCAAGGTGGCGCCCACGGATTCGGCCGTCTTGATCCGGGGTGAAAGCGGCGTCGGGAAGGAGCTGGTGGCGAGAGCGATTCATCAGATGAGCTCTAGGAAGGAAAAACCTTTTGTGCGCGTGAATTGCGGCGCCTTGGCTGAGGGCCTGCTGGAAAGCGAGCTGTTCGGTCACGAGAAGGGCGCGTTTACGGGCGCGGAGGGACGGAGGATCGGGAGGTTCGAGTTCGCCGAGGGAGGGACGATCTTCCTGGACGAAGTGGGGGATCTCTCGCCGAAGCTGCAGGTGAACCTCCTGCGCGTATTGCAGGAAAAGGAGTTCGAGCGGGTGGGTGGAAACGAAACGATCCGCGTGGATGTCCGCGTGATCGCGGCCACGCACCGCCATTTGGAGGAGCTTACGAAGGCGGAAAAATTCCGGCAGGATCTCTTTTTCCGGCTGAACGTTTTTCCCGTCACGGTCCCGCCGCTCCGGGAACGCATCGGGGATTTGGCCGTTCTGGTCCCCAGGCTTCTGGAAAAGGCGGCCAAGCAAACCCGTCTCGCGCCCAAGACGGTCTCCAAGCCGGGGGTGGACAAGCTCAAAGGATACGACTGGCCCGGGAATATCCGGGAACTGGAGAATGTCGTTCAGCGGGCGCTGATTCTCTCGACCGGCTCGGAGATCGGACCCGATGACCTGATTCTGGGCCCGGGCGTGGACGACACGGTTGTTCCGGCCGTTGAAGCCAAGGAGCTGACGCGGGAGCAACTCGTTGAAACGATTCAGGCCTGCGGCGGGAACAAGCTGGAGGCTGCGCGCAAACTGGGAATCAAGCGTCCCACGCTTTACTACCACCTGAAGCGCTTCGGGCTTTAGCGCGGGACGTCCACGAAACGTCATGAGTCGGGGGCGGGCTGGCCCGTTGCCTGCGCTCCGTGGCTCGGATCGCATCACGGGGGACACCCACTGATGGGTGTCCCCACCCCGGCGATCCTGCGCTGAACCTTCGCTTCGGCACCGGCCCAGTCCGCCGACGATTCGGGGCAGGTTCATGGGAAGACCTGACACAACTCCTGACACGTCAGGTGTCGGAAAACGAGGTTCTTCTCTAATAGGGAAGAAGATAGGATGGCATGGGTGGTGCAGTTGCGGGGGGCATGACAACGCACATAAATAATATGATAGCCGGATGCCTGGTCGCGCTGGCTCTAATTCCCGATCTCTGCCGAGCGGGCGAGGAGGTGCCCCTTAAGGAGAAATCGGTGGCCATAGCCACGCTCCTCGGCCTCGATCCGATCCCTGCCGACGCGCTTTTCTATGCGGGAAGACCCGCTCAGGCCATGGCGAATTTGGTAGTGGGTTTAGCTGGGGTCGGGATGATCGCGGGTGCCTTAAGCGTTGGACGCACGACGGATTACAACATTACAACAAAACTCAGTGTCGCCGCGGGAGGCGTTGGGGTTTACTTGATTACGCTGATCTGGGACCTGGCCGGAGGGGTCTCGGCCGTGCGCGCCGACAATGAAAAGGCCGCTCAATCCGCATTGCCTCACCAACACGTGCGTCCGACGCTGGCCATCGGGCCCAACGGCGGGTTCGGCGGCGTGGAAGTCAGGTTCTGAAAAGAGACCTGAAGATGAGGGCCGTCAGAATCCAGCTTCCTTAATCGCTTTCCCGAGCAACTTGTCGATCTGGAGACGCCGGGCCCAGCGCCTCATGTAGGAGGTGTCCAGCCGTTTGGATTGAACGCGCAGAACACTGGTCACGTCTCTCCACTGGCGGTCGGAAATCCGGGCCCCCTTTTCGAACCAGATCAACTTACGAAGAACGAGGTCTTCCGGGCTCGAGACGTACAGCGTCTTCTTCGGTCTCTTTTGAACCACTACCAGCTGCCGTCGCCTGAGCTGGGCGCGATCGAAAGGCATGTCTCCCAAGACGAAGATGTCCACCTTCTGAACGGATTCTTGTTCGATCACGTTGAAGGATTGGGCCTTCTGAACGGCGGTTTCAACGGTTCTCTTGTCGATATAGAAACGGTGCTTAAGAGCCGCCACGAAAGACTTGATGTGGATGGTTCTAAGTGCTGCGGCGATATCGACATCGTTGGTGGCTCTCGGCTCACCGTATATGGAGCTCGCCAGGGAACCGCCCAGAAAGTGGCCCACCCGCAGGTCTTCGAAAATACCGGAAATGTGCAGAGCGACCCGTATCGGCTCGGGGATCATTCTAATAACCTTCTTGCGCAGGATTCCAATTGAACAGGCGAACCATTGTTGCCCGGTCCAGGCAAAGAGCGATCAGGCGAAGCCGCAATTCTTTACGGCCGATCCCGGGATGGCGCCTCCTGACGCCTGCCGCAGCGAGGGCTCGACTGCTGCGAATCAACTCTCCCGCCTTCTCCAGTTTCTTCCATGGGGGCATAGCCCGGTAGGCCCGAATCAGTCTCTTCTCGGACCAAGGATCCGTGTCCGTCAGCGGGTTCCGCCCAGGGCCTGTCATAAGGGTTCATCTTATACCGTAGCCGGAGCGGGGTGAACCATAACGATTAAAGATCTCGAGAAATTGGGGACACGTACCAGTTTCCCATTATGGATGTCACAAGGATCGCAAATCTCCACACCAGGCTCTGGTAACGGTTCCCCGGGACCGGCTGCCGGCTGCCGGGATCTGATAGCAGCATTCGTCCACGGACATGCTCCTGACACCCAACTTGACACGTCAGGTGTCAAAAAAGCGGTTTCTTTCGAACAGGAAGCTTTAGACTGTGATGTTCGATAGCGTGGCGGCATGGGTGCCGATCGACCGTCCTCACAGCGAGGCAGCGAAGGGGCACACCTCTTCGTGGAAGCTGAACATCCTGACACGCTTCTGACAGCGCGCGAACTTTGGAACGGGCTGAAATTACTGAAAAATGCCCGCGGCATGAGAGTTGCAAAAGCCAACGAACAGAAAAGGAGAACATCGTGAAAAGATTAATGGCGCTCGGCTTGGTGATCGGAATCGTGGCGTCGGCGGTACCGGCGAAGGCGGGCGAACTCGAAAAGAAATCGATGGGCGTTGCTGCAATATTGGCTTTCGATCCGATTCCCGGGGACGCACTCTTGTATGCGGGAAAGCCGGTTCAAGGCACGATCAACCTGATTTTGGGTGGGCTTTCGGGGGGTTTCTTTTGGGCCGGGTTTATCGGCAGTCAGATGATCACGGAACAAGAGCGGCGGGACAGCTCGAGCATGGCCGGCGTTGGCAGAGCGTTGATGATGATCGGGGGCGGAACTATTTATTTTCCGATGCTTCTCTGGGATGCGATCGGAGGCATCTACGGCGTGGCCCAATACAACAAGGAAGTGGATCGGAGAAGGAGCTTGGGATTCTTGGAAACAATTCAGCCGTCGTTCGCCTACACATCGAATGGGACGTACGTCGGGGCAAAGTTCACATTCTAGGAGCAAATCGTGCTAGCGAGAATCCAGGGTACGTCATCAACGTCGGGCGGTTCTACCGTTACGCGCCGATGGGAATTCCGCTCCTGGCTTTCGGTTACAAGTTCTGAGGCGAAGCGAAGCCGGACCTTGAAATTGGTACGTGTCCCCAATTGCATGGTGTAAAACTTCCGCCAGCCGGGGAGGTTGTCGGAATGGGATCGAAATCAGGCGGGAGCAAACAAAAAAAGAAAGCGACGTACGTCGTGCGGCCCACAACGGCGGTGCTGACGCGCGGATACGATCCGAAACTGTCCGTTGGATCCGCCCGCCCCGCCGTCTTCCGTTCCTCCACGTACGTGTTTTCGACGCCGGAAGCGGCCGAGAGAGCATTTGACCTGGCGTTGGGAAGGGACGTTCCGAAAGAGGGCGAGGAAGCCGAACTCATTTACGGCCGGCTGTCCCACCCCAATGCCGAAATCCTGGAGGATCAGATTTGTCCCCTGGAGCCGTTGGCGAGGAGCGCCGCATGCTTCAACACCGGAATGGCCGCAATCTCGACGGTGTTCTTCACGTTCTGTGCCCCGAAGACCAGGTTCGTATATACGATGCCGCTCTACGGCGGCACGCACCTTTTGATCCACCAGATCCTGCTTCCGTTCGGTATGGAGGGGGTTCCGGTGGCCGCGGGGGATACGAAGGGCCTTAAGGAGGCGATCCGAAAGACGAAGGATCTCCGCCTGGTGTTCATCGAGACTCCGTCCAATCCCACGATCCGCATGACGGACATACGGGCCGCCGTGGAAGCGGCGAAAACCCACAAAACTAAGCCGCTGGTGGCCGTGGACAACACGTTCCTGGGTCCGGCGTTCCAGCATCCCCTGAAACTGGGGGCGGATCTTTCGATTTATTCCGCCACCAAGTATCTGGCGGGGTTCAGCGACATGTTGGGGGGCGTCGTTCTGGGGCGGGACCGCGATCTGATGGCCCAGCTCCGGGGCGCTCGGGCGGTGTTCGGAAACATCCTTCAGCCCGACGAATGCTGGATATTGGACACGCGTCTTCCGACCGTGATTCTTAGGATGAACCGCCAAAGCAAGAACGCGCAGCGAATCGCCGAAGCGCTGGTCGACCACGAAAAGATCAAGAAGGTGTACTACCCGTCGTTGTTCGACGACCCGGAGCAGATCCGCATCCGGGATTCCCAGTGTGATTTTCCGGGCGGCCTTATCTCCCTTGATCTCAAAGGGGGGAAAAAGGCGGCGTTCAATTTCCTCCGTCGTCTGCGGCTGGCCAAAAACGCCGTCAGCCTCGGAGGAATGGAAACGCTGGCCTGCCACCCGGCCACGACGACGCATTCGGAGATTTCGCCGGAAGAGCTTGCGCAAGCTGGTGTGACCGACGGGCTGGTGCGGCTTTCGATCGGCCTGGAGGACTGGCGCGACCTTCTCGACGATTTCACGTCCTCCCTGGACGCGGCATAGACAACGAAATCTCGGCACTGACAGATATGAAGCCTAGGTGCGGTGCGGGTGACTGCCTGCGCTCCGTGGCATGGATCGTATTAAAGGACGCCGGTGTTCCGTCGGCTCCGCCGGCACTCTAAGGCTCCGCCGCCGGAGCCCCCGGCGTCCCTATCAAACAGCAAAGGAAGCGGCAGCCCTCGCCCTGCACGAGGATAAAAACGCAGGTCGGGTCCGAGGTTCGACATGATTGAAGCGCGAGCGCGGTATTAAAACCGGCGCTCCGGTTGTAGGGGTTGCTTTAATAGGGGGTGGCGACATGATAAGCAGTAGTCTTTCGGGAGGTGATAGATGCCACATCCGTTTCCACACCAATATTCTTTAACGGTTTCCTGGCGAGGGGGGCGTAGCGGTAGGGTTCAAGCAGGGCCGAGGCCGGAAATATCCGGTGGGCCTCCACCGGAGTTCGACGGAAATGAGAAGGATTGGAGTCCGGAGCATCTGCTCCTCGCGGCCGTCAACCTGTGCTTGATGATCTCGTTTCTATCGCTGGCCCGGAAGTCGCGGTTGGATGTGAAAAAATACGAAGGACGCATCGACGGCACGCTGGACAAGACCGAGGAGGGCCTCGTGTTCACGTCGATCGGCGTGCATGCGGATTTGGGAGTGGGACGAGGTGCCTCGGCCGAAGGCCAAAAGCTGATGGAGAAGGCCAAAAAATATTGTATCGTTTCCAACGCCCTCCGTGTTCCGGTGAACGTTGAAAGCCGTGTTACGGAGAGCGACTGAAAGGGGACGTATCGTGAAGAGAAATATGGGGAAAGTGGACCGTGGGATCCGGGTCGTCTTCGGCCTCGCCGTTCTCCTGTTGGTCCGATATTCCTGGTGGTGGTTGCTCGGCTTGCTGCCGCTTTTGACGGGTCTGGTCGGCTTCTGCCCGGGATACAAGCTCTTTGGGATCAGGACGTGCGGTTGCACGTGCAAGACAGAGGGCGGATCCTCGGGTCAGCCTCCGCAGGCCTCCTGAAGAGGAAAAAACCGCCATGCGAATCAGGAGTCTCCTTTTGAGCCTTGCCTGCATTGCCCTCTGGACCGCGTGTGCGGCGCCTCGCCAGCCGGCACCGGCCCCTGAATTCAAGAATCTGGAGAAGAAAGACCTTTCGGATGCGATGTGGAAGCTGGCGGTGGGTGCAGCCAGTTTGAGGAAGATTCTGGCGGAGCCTGACGCCACAACGCGGGCGCACCGGCACGAGGTGGTGGATCAATTGAAGGAAATGGAAAAGACGGCCAGGAAACTGGGCGGGGGAGAGGTCCACACCAACCATCCGGAGATCGATCAGCATATCGGCCGATTCATCGCGGACATCGCCGAGGCGAGAAAAGGCGCCGAACACAGCCCTCCGAATTACTTCGGAGCCGGCGTAGTGTCCGGCGGTTGCGGGTATTGCCACCTCTCCCAGACTAAAGATAGAGACCGATCCAAAAACTAGAGCTGTCAGGCGCGCAAGGCCTGATCGAAGTCCGCCACGAGATCCTCGGTCCCCTCGATCCCGACCGAGACGCGCACGAGCGTGTCCGAAATCCCCAAGCTCTTCCGCTCCGCGGGCGCGAGGCCTGCGTGAGATGTGGTGGCCGGGCGGGTCACGAGCGTCTCAATCCCTCCCAAGCTGGGCGCCACATGCGCCAAGTTCAGCCGGTGGAGCATCGCTTCCGTCCGATCCACGTCCAATTTGGTCTCGAAACTCAGCATTCCGCCGAAACCACGAAACCATCGGCGGGCCCGCTGGTACTGGGGATGGGTTTCGAGCCCCGGATAATTCACGCGTTCGACCGAGGGGTGGCGGGAAAGGGCCTTGGCCAGGGTGAGAGCGCTCTCATTCTGCCGGCGCACGCGCAGGGCCAGAGTTTTGAGGCCCCGTTGAAGGAGATAACAACCGAACGGGGTCAGACTCCCTCCGAAGTGATTCGCCTTGTCCCGGATGCGGTCGATCCATGCCCGGGAGCCGACGACGCATCCCGCGGCCAGATCGGTGTGCCCGTTCAAGTATTTCGTGGCGCTGTGGACGACGAGATCGAAACCGAGATCCAGCGGATTGAAGTTCACCGGGGAGGCGAACGTGTTGTCGATGATCGTCACGAGGTTGTGGACTTTCGCGAACTTCACGACGGCTTCCAAGTCGCCCACTTGAATGAGCGGGTTCGTGATGCTTTCGACATAAAACGCCCGCGTGGTGGTTTTCAATTTGGAAGCCCACGTTGCGGGATGGTCCAAGTCCACAAAGTCGTGCGTCAGGCCGACGTCGTGGAAATTCTGGGTCAGGAATGTGTGCGTGCCGCCGTAGAGACTGCTTTGGGCCAGGAGGTGGTCCCCGCTCTTGAGGGCCGTGAGAAGGGTCGTGGTGATGGCGGCCATTCCGCTGGACATCACCAACGCGGCCTCTCCGTGCTCGATCGCGGCCAGCTTTTCGTGCAGCACCAGGTGATTGGGGGTGTTGTTCATCCGGGCGTATCGGACGTCCCCGTACGAGGCCTCCCCGGCATAGAGATACGTGGCGCTTTGATAGATCGGCATAGCGACGGCACCCTCGTGTTTCGAGGGATCCTCGCCGGCGTGAATTAGAGTGGTATCGATAGACGGATTCTCGTTTTTGGCCATGAGCCCTCCTTATCTTCTTCGCAAGGGAACTTCCAGTTCCCGCCGAACTGCTCCCGAAAAAACGGTCAGAAGAAATATTTAGCCGATACGAAGATCTCGTCGTTGTTCGAAATCAGGCCGAAGAGGGAGTTTCCGAATCCGCCCCAAAAATTCGCTCCCAGGGCGAACTCCCAGGGAGGAGTCGGGCGATAGAGGAGCCGTGGATCGATGAAATAGGCGTGTTGGTTGACGATCGTCGTCCCTTTGAATTCCACCGACCAGGTGCGGGCGTCGAAGTTCAAAATCGCGGCAGCGGAAAGAAGGTGCTGGACCCGGTCCCGCGCGAAGAACGAACGGCCCCCGGAATGAACGGCCCGATCCTGCGCGTATTCGACGGTGAACAGGTGTTGAAGGTTCCAGTCGTAGTCGATGCCGGCCGTCCATTGGAGTTCCGGCTCGCGAACGAGGAAAAGCTGCGCGTCATAAAAGGAGGCGTTGCTCTTATAGAGACCTTCTCCCTTGAGCGTGAAGCCCGAATCGAAAACCCAACGGAGCGTTCCCCCCGCCAGGTGCGCCCGCGGGAAAAAGCCCTGGTCGGCCAAGAGGGCGGCGGACGGCGTGAGACCGGCGGGGTTCAGGGCCTGGGCGCCGTTCGAAAAATTGAACGTGGGGAGGGGGTCCCTCTTATAAAGATAGACCGCCGAAAGATCCAGGTCGCCGCTCCTCCACGAAATCCGCGCGCCGGCGTCGCCTTTGGCGGGATTGTCGTCCGGATCGCGTGCGACGAGGCCGGACAGATGATCCTCCGCTGATCCGCCGACCACCTGGGAGAAGTCCACGAATGGCAGGCCGAAGTGGGAGGTAAGGGAAGGGCGATAAACGGCCGCGTCGGTTCCGGCCCAATCGATGCGAGAGGCCCGGAAGAACGGCTGGTACACCGCTTCGAGCGTCCAGGGCTCCGGCTCGGCGACAATTCGGAGCATGGGCACGGGAAGATAACGATCCTCCACGTCCGGGTCGGTGAGCTGCGAAAAGTCATGAGGATTGAGGGCGTCCGTCGGGCTCAAGTATTCCATGACACCCCACCTAAGGACGCGCTCTCCTCCTTCGAAAGCCCAATCCCCGCCGGACCGTCGGATATAGGCTTCATAAAGATCCACCCGATACCGGGTCTTTGTACCCCGCGGGGCCATCACCTCGACGCGCCCCAACAGAGAAGCGGTGGCGCTCCAGCCTCCGGAGGTATAGCGACCTTCGGCGAACAGGTGCAGGTTGCTTTCCACGAAGCGTTCCGCCGGATCATCGTGCCGCATGTCGGCCGCGAAGATCTCCCGGGCGTCGCCCCGGTACGCGAACTCACCGGCGAGCAGGAAGGCGGGCCAGAAGCAGGCCAGGGCCGTCGATGTGAAGCACGCTCGAAGGACCATCATTGCCCCAAAGCGCTCACGGTGAAAAGGCTGGAGTCCAAGGGACCGTCGTACCGGATCGAGAGGTTCTCGTAGGCCGTCTTCGTTCCCTTTTGGAGGTTATCCATTTCAAGTTTGGTTTGCGTCCAGATGCCTAAAATCAGCTCCGATCCGAGGGATCGAATCGTTATGATCTTCGTTCCCCCTCGGTCGTACAGGTCGATCCTTCGAAAGAGGAAGGTCTCCTTGTCGATCCAGCTGACGGTGCGGCCGTATTGAGACCGAACCCGCTTTTTGGTCGTGGCGGTGATCTTCCAACAGGGCCTTCCGTCCAGCGCCTCCTCGCCGTCCAGCGAGTAATCGGAATCATCCGCGTGCTTCCGCTCCATGTCCTCGTAGCTGAAGTCGGTGTCGGCGAACTCCTGGCCCTTAAGGCTTCCGCGAATTCTCCGGACGCGGCGGAGGGCCGGTGTGTAGAGGTACTGGTCCGCCTCGCCGCCGGGGCGCTGAACGATCAAGAGGGAGAGCCCCTTGATGTCGGCGGGGGCCGTGAAATCCAAGCGGGTCAGCTCAGCTTCCCCGTCCGTCTTTCGCCGGAGGCGCATCGTCCGGGACCGGAGCTTCCCGTTGGGCTTCGTCTGGATCATCCGGGCTTCAGCCAGAACGGAATGGCCGGCATCCAATAGGATCGATTTGTCGATGATCTCCCGGGCGGAAAGATCCGCGCGTGCCGGGCACGGCAGGGCCAGCAGAAGGAGGAGCAGAAAGGGAACTTTATTCATATTCAATCGCCTTGACGATGTTGAGCCGCGCAGCGTGGCGTGCGGGAAGATATGCAGCCAAGGTCGCCAGGGCAAGCCCGACGGCGGAAACCCCGATGAGACGTGCGTATGGGATGAACATCCTGAACGTCCATCCCGTGGAAGCGGGAAGCACGGTTGAAAAGATGACCTCCGTCAGGATGACACCCAGAACGAGGCCCAGAACGAGACCACCGAACGTCAGGTATCCCCCCTCGGCGATCACCATCCGCGTGATCTGCCTGCGGGTGGCACCCAAGGCCCGCAGAACGCCGATCATCCGGGCCCGTTCCAGAACCGACGCCAAAATCGTGTTGACGATGCCGAGGATCGAAACCAGAACGGCGATGATCTCCAGGACCTTCACGACCTTGTAGGTTTCGTCAATGATCCGAAACACCTCCTCGCGCATTTCCTTGTTGGTGAGAACGAAGAGGTCCGGCGCGATTCCCTCCAGCGAAAGAACGCGCTTCCGGACCCGATGAGCGTCCCCGGGATCGCGCAGGAACACGTCCAAGCTGTCCACCAGGGGATCGTCGAAGCTCTTGGTGAACTGCGCACGGGACATAATGACGATTCCCCGATCGGACGTGTAATCCTCCACGACACCCACGATAAGGACGGGAAGGATGCCCTTGGGTGTTGGAAGATCCAGGACATCCCCGATTCCCTTGCGGAAGCGGCGTTTGAAATTTTCGGCCACAAGAACCGTAGGGCGGTCGTTCAGGAGGCGAAGCGCCTCGTTGCGGCTTCCGTCGATGAACTCCCGGGGCACGTGAGTGAGGTAGATCTCGGGGCGGTTCGAGAGGAGCGTGATCGGAACGCCGTTGAAATCCACCTGAACCATCCGGACCTGGTCCACCGCCCTTACCTCGGGCCAGGCCGCGATGGTATCCGCAAGATCCGCACGCATGGGCCGGTTCTCGCTCCGAGCCAGTTTGGCGCCCGAGGTCACGAACAGGTCGGCGGGGATCGTCTGTATCACCCAGCGCTCGATGGTGCGCTTCAGGCTGTAAATGTAGTTGTCGATCTCCACGACCATCGCGAAGCCGAGCATGATCGCCGAAAGCGTAACCGCGGCACGCGCCGCTTGCCGCGGAAGCTGCTCGAAGGCCAGGCGCTCCGAGGGAGGGAAGAACCGCCGGGGGATCCGCGCGAAGAAGCGGAAGGCCGTAACCAGAAGGGTGGGGGCCAGAAACGCAAAGACGAGCGTGACACCGAGCTGCGTGCCGTATCCCCAATACACGCCCGGGAGCCGAGTCGCGATCCACCAAAGGAGGACCGTGAAGATGGAAAGAACGAGTGCGATCTTTGCGTTGATCGTGGTCCACGTGGGCCGGAAGGGCTTGCCTCCCACGTCGAACTTGAGGCCCTCCACGGGCGTGATCGAAGCCGCCGTCCTGGCCGGTCCCAGCGACGCGATCACGGAGGCGCCCACGCCGCAGAGGAAGCCGAACATCAGGATCCCGGCGGAGGAGTAGATTTGATCCGGGCGGACTCTCAAAAAATTCAAGGAGACGGCTCCCGAGACGGTCTTCAGGAGAAAACTCGCGAGCCAGAGGCCGATCCCGACGCCCAGTGCGGACGCTATGCAGCCCAGGATGAGAGCCTCTCCCACGAAGAGACGGATCACGTCCCGCCTGCGGGCTCCGAGCGCACGCGCGATGGAGATTTCCTTGCGCCGTTGGGCGACGGAAATCTGCATCGTGTTGTAGATCAGGAAAAGCCCCACCAGCAGGGCCACAAAGGCCCCCATGGTGAGTCCGGCCTGGAATGAAGCCAGGAGCGTGCGCGCGTTGTCGCCTCTCTCCGCCGGAGTTTTCACTTCATATGCGCCGTCGAGGTCCCGCTTCAGCCGGGTCATGGCCTGTTGAACCGTGAAGCTTTCGGCCGTGATGACGTCGTACCGGTCGAAGCGCCCCTCCCTCCCGAACAAGGCCTGCGCCGCGAATACGTCCATGACCATGAAATTCCCGCCGAAAGCCCGTGCGGGGCCCTCGGCCTTGAGATGGCCCATGACCCGAAGCGTCCGTGTCCCCTCCGCCGTCCGGATGCCGATCCGGTCCCCCGTATTCTTATCGAACTGGTCTGCAAGTTGGTCCGAAACCAGGACCGCCTCGGGATCGTTCAGGAAAGCCAGGGGATCCTCGACTTGAGAGCCCCCCTTGGAGAAACGGTAATCCCGGAATTCCTCGTCGCCCGTAAAATCGATTCCCAGGATCAGGACGGTTTCGTCGCCGAACTGGGGAACCCTCACGAGCTGTTGGATCACCGGCGTTACGTAGCGTACGCATGGGGACTTCTCGATCCGCTCCCAAAGATCCTCGGGAACTCCGGCATCCCCGGCGGTCACTTGCAGCGTAGCCCGGCCCGCAATCGAATCGATCATTCTGCGGAAGCTCTCCAGGATGGAGTGGTTCACCGTGTTGATGGCGATCACGACGGCCACGCCCAGTGCGACGCCGCTCAAGGTGAGGGCGGTGCGAACTTTATGCGTGCGGGCGTGCCGGAGGCTGAAAAAAAGAAAAAGCTGGTTCATCCCGCGTTTCGGTCCGAAAAGATCTTCCCGTCCCGGATGTCCAGCACCCGGTTGGCGAAGCGGGCGGCGCGGGGATCGTGCGTGACGATCACGACGGTCTTGCCGAGATCGGTGTTCAGGCTCTTCATCAGGGACAGGATTTCCTCTCCTTTGTGCGAATCCAGATTCCCGGTAGGCTCATCGGCCAGAAGGATCGGGGGATCGTGGATCAGCGCCCGAGCAACGGCCACTCTCTGCGTCTCGCCGCCCGAGAGCTGGTCGGGCGTGTGGGATTCCCGGGAAGTCAGGCCCACTTGCGCCAGAAGCTCCCGTCCCCGGGCCTCCGCCTTTCCTCGGGAAACGCCGTCCATCAGCGCCGGGAATATGACGTTTTCCAGCGCGCTCAATGTGGGGAGGAGGTGAAAGAATTGAAATACGAAGCCCAGTTTACGGCGGCGCAAGAGCGTGCGGGCGTCGTCATCCAACCCCGAGAGCCTCATTCCGTCGATGATGACTTCGCCGCCGGTGGGCTCGTCGAGCGTCCCCATCAGATGAAGGAGCGTGGACTTTCCGGATCCGGATGGCCCCACGACGATCACGAAATCACGGGGAGGCACGTGTAAACTCACGTCGGCCAGGGCTACGACCTTCTCGGCGGCCCCTTCATAGATCTTGGTGACGTTTTCCAGGCGAATCATCGGGGTGAGAACCGCTCTCCTACCTTCGTGAGAGAGATCTTGCAAAAAAGAACGCGTTCCGATGAAGTTCTCCAAGACCCGTGAATCGCAAGGTTTTCAAGCTCTGGGTGAAGCGCTCGGCCGTGCTCCTTTGGGGGATGCTCGTCTACAACGCGTTTGTGGCGCTGGTGCTGACGCCTCTCTTTCGGAAATGGTTTCCGCCTCTCACGGGATGGGAGCGGGTCACGAAGCTCTTTACGGGCGCGTCTCGGACCACGTACAGGGACATCCTTCCCTATGCGGGGCCCGCGCTTTGGATCGCGGGAAACGCGCTTCTCTTTGCCTTAATTCACAGGGAGCTAAACGAGGCCCGGGGCACGCTTGGTGGACCCGGCGGGAAACCGGCGGATGTCGAAAAGAACTAAGGGGCTCCTTCTCGAAAGCCAGTCGAAAAACAGCGTTTTGTCGAGGAAGGACGCCTGGAGGTTCTCCGCGACGATTCCCGTGTACGGGTACGGCTCCTCGGTCTGGAGCAGTTCATAGCCGATCAGCATCCCCTTCCCGAGATCGAACGGGAGGAGCACTTCTCTCTGGTGATCCAGGAGTTCCAGCCGGCCGGAATGGATCAAAAAGACCCCGTACGGATAGTGGCCTTGATAAAAAAGTACTTGGCCTTTCCGATACTCCCCCGGGGGGAGCTTCCCGCGCCACTGGTTCCGCGTTCTCTCCGTCACATGAAACGCCAGCAGTTGCGACGTCTGATGCACGTCGCTATTCTTGGCGAGCGCCCGTCAAACACTATGATCTAAATCAGACCTCGATGTTCGCTTCGCGGAGGAGTTCGCCGGAATTCCGGATCAGGATGCGCTTTCCGTCCAGACGGATGTAATTCGAGTCGCTGAAATCGGAGAGCAGGCGGATCACGGTCTCCGGTGTGGCCCCCACCATGGAGGCCAGTTCCGTGCGCGTGAGGCGGAGATCGATAAAAGTCTCGTTCCCCTGTTTTTGGCCGTGCGTCTTTTGAAGCGTCAGGAGCAGATGGCTGAGCCGCTGGCGGACGCTTTTGCTCAAAACGTCCGAAAGCTGGGCCTGCACGATCGCGAGTTCGTGCCCGAGGCGCCTCAACACGCTCAGGGCGATCGAAGGTTCCTTGGCGATCAGGCCGGAGAAGAAGTGCTTATCGATAAAACAAACCTCGGCGTCCTCGATCACCTCGGCCGTCAGGTTGTACGGCTCGTCGGTCAGGATGCTTCGGTAGCCCAGGATGTCCCCCGGGCCCTCGACTTTGATAATGGTTTCCCGGCCGTCGTCACCCGTTTTGAAGAGCTTGATCTTCCCCCGGTAGACGCAAAAAAGGCCCTTCGGTTGATTCCCCTCGTAGAAGATCACTTGGCCGCGCTTGTATTGATTCGTGGTCTTGGCGCCGTTGAGTTCCTCGACCTGGCTCCCATCGAGTTCGCAAAAGACCCCCTCCAGCCGGGAGGGGCAAATCGCACAGTGATGGACAAGTTCCTTCGACATAAAGGGAAAACCTATTCGTCTTGAGTGTCCGCGTCAATCCGGGATGCTGATCTTTGTCATGATCGGGCGTGGGAACGTCGGAGGCACTTGCCGGAGATGAAAAACAAGGCTAAACAGGCATACACGAAGGATTTTCAAGGGACACGACCGAAACGATTTTTGCGGAGGTTGGGCGGTATGACGCACATAAAGACGTTGTTCATTGCGGCGCTCTCGGCTCTTATAATCACTGCTTCGCCCGCGGCGAAGGCCTATCCGCCGTCCGTCGTGGGCGGAGCGCCAATGCAGCCGGGAACGGCTCACAATATCGGGCTTGGCTGGCCCAGCATCATGTACGAATGGTGGCATTCAGGCGTGCCGGATTGGGCGCTTGGGGCCGAACTGGTCTATGGCGACTGGTCGGGTGCATTTTCGGATATGACGATCGGCCTTGGGCTGAACGCCCCCTTCAGATTCCACCTGGCCACGAACGGGCGGGCCGATTTCGCCCTTCGCATAGCGCCTGGCGTCCTCATTGCGGATGCTCACGATAGTCACGAGGACATCTTTGTCCTCGGCCTGCGGGGCGAGTTCGCAATGCCGGTCAGCGTGGGGATCAGCCCCAAGGTGAACCTGATCACCGGGCTTGCGGCCCCGGTGGCGGTCTATATCCCGGAACACGGCGATACGATCTTCGTTTTTCCGATCCTGATCCGCCTGGGTGTTGAGTTCCTTCCTCAGCAACCGTACCTGCCTTGGCTTCTGGTCGAAGTGGGACCCACGATCGGCCATAGGAGCGGGCATACGGAAGTGGACCCGGGGTTCCGCATATGGATCGGCACCACCATTTGGTAGATCCAGCCGTTGGCCTGGGCAGGGCCGTATACGGTCGGCCCGCTGGGGCGAATAACGCGTAAGCGTAATACGTAAATACCCATAACGCCGCGCGCAAATAAAAGTCTTAAATTGTGACAAGTTAGATAACATTATCTAGATTTCTAGTATTGACATTGCAGCGTCAAAGTGATTTGTTTGAGCTGCCTGGTAGGGGGAACTGCTAGGGCCAAGTAAGCGAAGTTTTCAGGAGGGGGAAAACTTTGTGGGTCAGGGGTTGTAGCGGGGTCTTGGCGTCTGCTCTTGTTCTTGTGCAGCAGCCGGCCGTAGCTGCGGAAAAAATCGAGTTCGTAAGATTTCCGGACACTTTTAAATGGTGCGTAGCCACATCGGGCCACCAGATCGAAGGAAACAACGTCAACAGCGACTGGTGGCGTTGGGAACATTCGAAGGGAAAGATCATCAACGGAGAGATGTCGGGTTGGGCCACGGACCATTGGAACCGGGTCGAGGAGGACGCGCAGCTGATTTCGGACCTGAATGTCGGCTACTACCGCATGTCCGTCGAATGGTCCCGTTTGGAACCGAGGCCCGGTGTGTTTTCGAACAAGGCCTTGGAACACTACCGCCACGAACTCAAGGAGCTGTTGCAGCGCGGGATCCAGCCGATGGTTACGCTGAATCATTTCACGCTTCCGATTTGGGTCGCGGACCGGGGCGGCTGGGAATGGGACGGGATGCCGGAAGCGTTCGCACGATACGCGGAGTTCGTCTACCGAGGCCTCGGACACGATGTGCAGGACTGGATCACGATTAACGAACCCATGGTCGTCGCAGCCTTCGGGTACATCGGCGGCACGTTTCCCCCGGGCAAAACGAACGACGGCGCTGCCGCAGTGAGGGCAGTCGAGAAGATGCTTCGTTCCCATGCCCTGGCGTATCACCTCCTGCACCGTCTGGCGGCCATGGAGAAACGGGCTATTCGCGTGGGCGTGGCCCATCACTTCAGAATCTTCGACCCGAAACGGCCCCTTCCGGCGGATTGGCTGATGAGCTGGGTGATCAGCGGCGCGTTCAATTGGGCATTTCCGGATGCGTTGAAAACCGGGACGCTAAGGCTTCTGATCCCGCAGGTCGTGTTGAAGTCCTTCGAGGGACTCAAGGGAACGCAGGATTTTATCGGCGTGAATTACTACACCCGGAACCGAGTGGACTTCTCGTCGCTTAAGCACACGGAGGACTTTCAACTGGTCGGCGAAGGGCACGCCACGACGGATGTGGGCTGGGAGATCTATCCTGAGGGGATCTATCGGATCCTCAAGTCGGTGGCGAAGCGCTATCGAGGCCTGCCGATCCTCGTTACGGAGAACGGCCTGGCCGACGGCGCCGACATTCGAAGGCTGGAGTTCCTCAAAGACCACCTCTTTCAGCTCTCCCGAGCCGTCCGGGAAGGTGTGCCGCTCGAGGGGTATTGCTATTGGTCGCTGCTCGATAACTTCGAATGGACTGAGGGGTTCGAGCCGCGCTTCGGCCTCTACGAAGTGGATTACCGGACGTTTGAAAGGATCCCGCGTCTGAGCGCCCGGTTTTTCGCACATGTGGCGCGCACGGGCCACTTCTGGTACCCGAATCAATCCGAAATTCAGCTGGCTTCGAACCGCTCAAGCTCGGTCCCATCCTTCAACGCTCTGCCGTAAGCCGTCCGCGTGACACAGTTTCTTGACTAATCCGAGGCCGTACTCTTTAACGTCGGGCACTATAATGCACATAACCCCCCCGAAACTTAAGGTAGTCGAAGAGTTCAAATCCTTTCTCTTGAAACACCAGGTGGTGGGGTTGGCGGTCGGTGTCGTGATCGGCGCCGCCGTCGGCAAGGTGGTGACCGCCCTGGTAGGCGACATCATCATGCCGGTCGTCGGCCTGCTGACGCCGTCCGGTGAGTGGAGGGCGGTGAAGCTCGGGATTTTCGGCGTCGGCGACCTGCTCGGCAACATCCTGGATTTTACGATCGTGGCCTTTGTGGTCTTCATGATCATCAAGCAGTTCATCAAGGAGGCGCCGCCGGCACCTTCCAAAACATGCCCGGCCTGCAAAGAGTCGATCCATCCCGAAGCGACGCGATGCAAGTTCTGCACGGCCGAGGTGGGTAAATGAGATTCGCGCCATTCCTGCTCTTTCTCTCCCTCAGTTCGGCGGCCTGGGCGCAGGAGCCGACGCCTGCGACACAACCCGCCCCCAACGCCGCTCCGGCATCCGCTCCAGTCGAGGCGCCCAAACCTCCGGTTGGTGAGTGGAAGGCGAGTGTGGGCGCCAGCGCCTTGATGAACACGGGAAACTCGGAAAACACGACGTTCGGAGGAAACGGCCTGGCGAGTTACAAGTTTGAGAGGAACAAACTGGAAAGCACGGCCATAGGGGCGTACGGCCGCGCCAAGAGCCCCGCAGGCGTGAAAACGACTAACACGAAGAACTGGAAGATCCAGGAACGGTATGACCGGTACATCCTGGATCCTCTTTCGATCTTCGCCTTCGGGCACCTGGGGCAGGACAGACCGAGCGGTATCGATTGGAGATACGGCGGCGCGACCGGTCTTTCGCACGAAGCGTACAAAGTGGATCCGCACTTCTTCAAGTACGAACTCGGCTTCGACTACACACGCGAGCTGCGCACCCCACCGCCGGACGTGAATCGATATTCGGCCCGGATCTTTCTGGGTTACAAGTACAAGCTCTCGGATTGGGCTGCGTTCGGCGAGAGTCTGGAGAACCTCGTCAACGTCAAACACGGGAAAGCGTATCGGCTCGACGCTTTGTCGACCCTAACGATGAAGCTGACGACGAAGGTGGCCTTCCAGTTCGGCTTCGATGTCCGCTTCGACAACGCGCCGCCCGTGGGCAAGAAGAAAACGGACACCAGTACCCAGGCGGGCCTGGTCATCACACTCCTTTAGAGAGGCGGCGGCTATCAAGGCATTTTCGCTTTCGGTTATCGTGCCCATGTTCAACGAGGCTCACCGCCTCGAAGCGTGCCTCGGTCCGGCCTTGGGATACCTTGCCCGAGAATTTCCGGGCGCCGAGGTATTCATGATCGATGACGGGAGTCGGGACACGACACTGGACGCCGCCAAGGAACTCGCGCGTCGTTTCCCGGGGCTGAAAGCGAAAGCCCTAAGGCTCTTTCCCAACCGGGGAAAAGGCGCGGCCGTGCGGGAGGGGATGCTAAAAGCTTCCGGCGAAATCTGCGTGTTTCTGGACGCCGACAATGCCACGCCGGCCGAGGAATTGGGACGCCTCGTCCCGTTGGTCCGGACACCCAGAACCATCGTGATCGGCTCGCGCGCTCACAAAGGGACGCAGCTGGAGCAGAAACAGCCTTGGTGGCGCCAGGGAATGGGAAAGACGTTCAACCTCCTGGTGAGGCTGTGTCTGGGGTTGCCCTATCGGGATACGCAGTGCGGGTTCAAATTATTCGGCCGGGAGGCCGCCGAAGTCTGCTTCAGCCGTCAGAAACTCGATCGTTTTGCATTTGATGCCGAACTCCTGTGGATTGCGCACCAGGAGGGCCTGACCATTATCGAGGCGCCGGTCCGATGGCGGCACGTCGAAGAAAGCCGCGTCCGTCCCGTGGGGGACAGCCTTAAGATGATCCGGGATCTCCTGCGAATTCGCTGGCTCCACCGGTCTTAGTCGTGTCTTAGACTTTCCTGACGTCATCCGAATTGATTTGCCGTACCGCCATCAGCCGTCACAATAGAACTCAGACCAAATGACGACGCCCACCGCACAGGCCCAAGCGCCTGCAGAATCAAATTTGAATCGACCCCGTCATCCCAAAGGACTTTACGTCCTGTTCGCGACCGAGATGTGGGAGCGGTTCGGGTTTTACGGAATGCTCTCTCTGTTCGTGCTTTACCTCCGCAATCCGGTGGACGGGTTCGGTTGGTCGGCCGAACAGGCCACCGGCCTCTATTCGAATTACTATGCGTTCATTTATTTGAGTCCGCTCCTGGGGGGATGGCTCGCGGACAAGAAGCTGGGCCACCGGCGCGCCGTCATGATCGGCGGGCTGTTCTTCATGCTCGGGTATTTGCTTCTCGGCGTTCACTCTCTGCCGATGATTTACCTGGCCCTCACGCTCCTTGTGATCGGGAACGGCCTGTTCAAACCGAACGTCTCCACGATGGTCGGAAACCTCTATCCCGAGGGGAGCCGCCTCAAAGACCGCGCATTTCTCATCTTTTATATGGGCATCAACATCGGCGCCTTTTTCGGGCCGGTGGTCATGGAATTCGTCAAACGTACCTGGGGGAACCGGCCGGCGTTCACGGTGCTGGCCTTCGGTATGATTTTTGCCGTCGGCATACTGTGGCGGTTCCGGCGTCTGGTGGAAGGGACGCAGCCGGCGGATCCGTCATCCGCCGCGAGTGCCGTGAATTCGCCCGCTTCGGCGCAAGCGATCGATTCGATATCCGACCGGAAGCGCATCCTGGCGCTGATCGTGATCTTTCTGCTCGTGATCGTCTTTTGGATGGTTTACTTCCAAAACGGTTCCACGCTCACGTACTGGGCGGATGAGAACACGGATTGGAATGTGTCGGGAACGATCTCCAACGCGATCAATCCCTTCTTCGTCGTTTTGTTCACGTTTCCGCTGATTTGGTTCTGGAAAAAATTGGATGCGAGGGGCCGGGAACCCTCCACGCCGACGAAGATGGCGATCGGGATGTTCCTGACTGCCATCTCGTTCCTGATCCTATGGGCGGCCGCGAAGATGGGCGAGGCCACGGCGACAACGGGAAATCCGTACGCCTTCAAAGTGTCTCCAAACTGGCTCGTGAGCGCCTATGCCATCGTGACCCTAGGCGAACTCATGCTCTCCCCCATGGGGCTGTCGCTTGTCTCCAAGGTGGCGCCCCAGCGTATGCGGGGCCTCATGATGGGGGCCTGGTTCGTGGTCCTTGGAATCGGAGGAAAGCTTACGATGATCGGAGTGCTTTGGACGAAGTGGCTCCACTCCGAGTTTTTCCTGTTGCTCGCGATGATGGCGCTCGGGATGTCCGTATTGCTGTTTGTCCTGGTCCGGCCGCTCAAGAGAGCGATGCCGGGCGTGTGACGGGCCGGGGGCGTGGGTTTTCTGCAGAATCGGCCCGACGTTGGGTTGGGGATCCCTATTTGGCTGACGTGAGACGACTGTGGCGCCACCAGGCGGCGAGCACCTCTTTAAACAGCGGTAGGGCGGAGACAAAAACAATGACGAGAACGGTTGCCTCGAAGTTTCTCTTGATGAACGGGACGTTCCCCAGGAGATAACCGGCCCCCGTCATGGACAGGACCCAACCGACTCCGCCGAATACGTTGTACGAGAGGAACTTCATGTACGTCATGTCGGCCATTCCGGCCACGAAAGGCGCGAACGTCCGGATGATCGGTATGAACCGGGCCAGGATGATGGTCTTTCCCCCGTGCCTTTCATAAAAGTCGTGCGTCTTGCGGAGGTGGGATTTTTTGAAAAAGAGCGAGTCCTCCCGGGTGAAGACCCTCGGCCCGGCCTTCTTGCCCAGGAAATAGCCTACGCCGTCTCCCACGATCGCGGCGACGGAAAGAAGGACGAACAAAAGCGGAAAACTCAGGATGTCCTTGCTGGATACAAACCCGGCGACGAACAGGAGCGAGTCTCCGGGGAAGAAAAAACCGATCAGAAGCCCGGTCTCGGCGAACACAACGCCGAAGAGAAACGGATAAGCCAACCATCCCCAGGTCATCAGCACCTGCTCCAGATAGTTAGGGTTCAAAAGCTGGGCGAAAAAGCCGAGAACGGCTTGGAGCGTCTCCATGGAAGGTGCAAGACAATACACGACTCGAGGCCGGCGCGCAGCAAACGAGGAGAAACCGGGGTAGTAGGATGCCCTTGACGCGGATTGGTAAAGGAGCGAGAAATGGGTCATTCAAACGGGGGTGAGTCCAATGGGCAGAAAAGTCCTTCGTGGAATTCCTGAGGCCGATCGGAGGGAGATCGCTCACGGAATCCACGTCGTAGGTGGACAGGTGCACTCTTTGGTCGTGCAGGCGGCGTTGGGCCAGGTCACGGTTCTTGAAGAGGAACCGTCGGAACCGGGCACGCCCGCCGAGAAATCGCAACAGGCGTCAGAATCCTGACGCCGGGCGGGTTTCCCGCCCATCGAAATTTTCTCAGTTTACCAGCCTGGCAAAATCGGGGACTAGGTCTTTGAGGCCGTTGATGATGAATTGAATCGAGATGGCCGCCAGAAGAAGCCCCATGAGCCGGTTCATGACGCGCACGCCGGACGCTCCGACCAACCTTTGCAGAATCGATGAGTTCACCAGGATGAAGTACGTCGCCAGGCTGATCACCAGGATGGAGACGATTACATACGCATCCTGAGCGAAGGTCTTGGAGCGGGTCATCAGGACGATCACGGTCGTGATGGCGCCGGGGCCCGACAGGAGCGGAATGGCGAGAGGGATGATCGAAATGTCGTGCTTTTCCGCCGCGTCTTTCTGCTCTTCAGGAAGCGTGCGGCTCCGGACGTTCTGACCCTTGAGCATGTTGAGGGAGACGCCGAAGACCAGGATCCCTCCGGCGATCCGGAACGCGGGAATCGAGATCCCCATCACATGGAAGACCCATTGTCCCGTAACCGCGAAAAAAATCAGAACCAGCGCGCACGCCAGGCTGGCGCGCCGGGCGATTGATCTTACGTCATGGGGAGGCGTCGTGATCGTGTGTCCCAGGAACATCCCCGTGGCCCCCAAGGGGTTCACGATCGTGAACAACGACACGAGCGTGACGGCGGCGAAGTCGGTAGTGATTCCGAGGAAGTTCACGTGAATCGGGGTGGGGATTCCGCTATTTCTTGAACGGCGCCGGGTCGAAATGCTGCCGCTTATCTTTCTTGTCTTTCCAGGCGTCGGCGTCGGGTAGGGCGGCCTTTTTCTCGGCGATATTGGGCCATTCCTTGGCGTATTTGGCGTTCAATTCGACGTATTCTTTCCACTGATCCGGAAGCTCATCCAGAGGGAAGATCGCCTGCGTCGGGCACACGGGCTCGCAGGCTCCGCAGTCGATGCAGTCGTCCGGATGGATTGCGAGGAAGTTCACGCCCTCGTAAAAACAGTTCACGGGGCACACTTCCACGCAATCCGTGTATTTGCATTTCACACATGGGTCGGCAACCACGTAGGCCATAGCGCGGAGTTTCTAGGCCATAAGCGCAGGCCCGTCAAGTTCGGCTTTTAAAAGAGGAGATTGTCCGTCGAAATAGACGTGTCAATGTTTGGCCTGGAGGCCCATGAGGCCGAAACGCAGGAGTTCCTCCACGATCGCCTGCCGGTTGGGCTCGCCGCCTCGACGGACGACGAGGTGTTGGTAGAGCACTTCCTTGATGCTTCCCAGCACGGCCATCGCGATCAGCTCCTCGTTCACTTCCCGGGTCAGGCCCCATTTGGCGCCGTTGTGCAGCGCCCGGGCGATGTTCTCGTGGAGGAACAGATAAAGCTTGGTGAGCTTCTGATCCACCGTCTCGTTGAACGCGATCGCCTCGCGCAAGAGGATCACGGTGAGGTCCTGCTTCCCGAAGAGGAGATCCACGACGCGCGTGAGATTGTCGCGAAGCTGGTCTACCGGGTTTCCGTGTTCGAGGCGCACGGGCCGGATGCACGCCATCAACTCCAGGATGAACGCGTCGACGAGTTCATAAAAGAGAGCGTCGATTCCGTCGAAATAGAGATAAAACGTGCCCCGCGAGATCCCCGCAGCCTCCAGAACGTCGGCCACGCTCGTGGCCTGATATCCTCGGCGGCTGATGACCTCCTGTGCCGCCTGAAGGATCTCCCCCCGGCGCGTGGTTCGCTGGCGGTTGGCCCGAAGGCTCCGCCCGTCGATTGCAAGTTCGTTCATGTGTTCACTGCCTCTCTCTGACTGGATACTTCCTCGGGCGACTCGACGTAGGACATGACCATCTCCTGCAATTTCCGCGTCAGGTCGGAAATCCCGGAATCACTCAATCCGGCCGTCTCGATCTGGGGCCCGAAGTGGACGGAAACGGGGCCCGGCCGGAACAGATAGGAGCCTCTTTGATTGACGGCGTACATCCCCCGGATCCCCGCCGGAACGACCGGATAACCGGCGTCCCGTGCCATGAGGATCGAGCCCTTGTGGAACCGGTGGACGCGGCCGTCCGGCGTGCGGTGGCCTTCGGGAAATACCAGAATGGACATGTTCTCACGCCGCCGCTGGAGAGCGTGTTCCGTGATCCTCTCGAGGTTCCGTCCGAAGTCCTTCTTGCGGATGGGGATCCCCCGGGACAGTTTCATGAGCCACCCGTAGAACGGGATCCAGAACTGCCAGGCGTTCATCAGGCCGCAAAACGCGTGCGGGATCGATGCGGACGTCGTGTGTCCGTCCAAAAGGTTGGTGTGGTTGAAACAAAACACGCTCAGCCGCTCGGGATCGAAGGCCGGGTCGAACGTCACCCGAAAGCGCCCCAACGTGACGAACAAGATGATGTGTCTAAACCCGGCCGCGGGTACGCGGCTGTGGATCTGCGGATACGTGAAAAAGAGCCGCAGCGCCATCGTGGCGAGGGCGAGCACGGCCATATATGCGAACGCAAAAATCCAGAAGAAAATATTAAAAAGGACAACCATCATCAGGCCCTCGCGTCGAACGCCCCCGGAAGAACCTCAAGTCGCTTCGGAACCACGCGGAGCGATTCGCCGTCCACCATGACGTCGATTTCCCGGTCCATGTCGAATTCGATCGTTCGCACCTTGAGCGCATGGATCTGGGGAAGCCCGACGTGTGTTCCCTTGAAAATCGTAGGGAACGCCTTGAGGAGCGAGAATCGCCCCATCCGATCCACCAGGATCAGGTCGGCAAGGCCGTCGGACGTGTCGGCCGCCGGCGCCATCATCATCTTCCCTCCGGTGAACCGGCTGTTGTTGATGGAGAGAAACGTGAGAGGCCTTCGGATCTCCTCGGCGCCGTCGATTTTCATCGGGAAGGCGCGGGGATGGAGGCCGGCCAGCTCCTTGAAAACGCCCAGAACGTAACCGAACTGGCCGAACGCTTGAAACCGGCGGTTCCGGGTGGCCGCCACGTCGGCCACGAATCCCATGCTCAAGAGGTTGATGTAATAAAACTCCCCGTCCCGATGTGTGAGGCGGATCACGTCGCAAGATCGCCGGCGCCCGTCCAGGATGGCTTTCATCGAATACTCGGCCGTGTCGTGAGAGAAATCACGAAGGAAGGAATTCCCCGTCCCGGTAGGAAGGAGGCCCAGAGTTGGGCGCGCGGCCCCTTTTTCCGCCGCGGCGGGGAAAAGGCCGTTGATCACCTCGAAGCCGGTGCCGTCACCACCGATGGCCAGAAAGTCCCTCCGCCCCGCAGCGTAGGCCTCCCGGGTGATCCTCATGGCGTCCCCCGGGCGGCTTGTTTCAGAGACTTCGATGGCGATTCCCGAAGCCCGGAGACGGTCCAACATCGCCGGCGCCATGTCCTTGGAACGCCCGCCTCCCGCGGCGGGATTGAAGACGGCGAAGAGGGGAGAAGAACCCATATCAGATGATCCTCACGGCATCCGAGCGCGGGAGCGCTTGAGCGAGTTCTCGGGCCAGGATGCCGCGCTTGATCTTGAGCGAGGCGGTTCTGGGAAATTCCCGGGGCCAGACGACATATCCGGTCACGCGTTTGAAATCGGCCAATTGCCGGTTCCGCTCTCTCACATGCGCCACGAGGGCATCGCTCGTGACGCCCTCGCGCGGACGGACCACGACGACCAGTTTGTCCCCGGTGAATCCCGCCTCGGGCCAAATGTAGTTCGCGGCGAAAACGGATTGCTCGTACGTGCCCTCCAAGCCGTCGAAAACGGTCTCGATGTCTTCGGGATAGATGTTCTTCCCCCCGTCGGTGACGATCATGTTCTTGGCTCTTCCGACCAGGCGGACATGGCCGGAATCGTCGACGAACCCCAGGTCCCCCGTCCTCAGCCAACCGTCCACGATCGTCTCGTCGGTGAGCTCGGGCTCGTCGAGATATCCTTTCATCACCGAAGGGCCCCGGACCCAGATTTCACCGATCCCCTCCCCATTCTTCTCCCGGATGTCGAGTTCAATCCCGGTGACGGGTTTTCCGACCGTATCGCTCCGGAACGGGCGGAGATCGTTCACCGTCAGAGCGGTCCCGGCCTCGGTGAGGCCGTAGCCGATGACGACCGGAATCCCGATCCGGTAGAAAAAATCAGCCGTGGTCGGGTCCACAAACGCGCCGCCGGCGATGATGATTCTGAGCTTTCCGCCGAAGGGCTCGTGGAGAGGTTTTAAAAGCATTCTGGAGAGGCGATGTCTCGGCCTCCTTCGGGTGGCGAAGGCGTTCACGCCGATCAGGGCGTCGAGGGCTCTTCGTTTGAGTGGAGAGAGGAGGGCGATGTTTTCACGGATCTTCTTCTCCACGGCTTTCAGGATCATCGGCACCATCGCCATGTGCGTGATCCCGTATTTCTTCATCGTCGCGGCCAGAAACTCAGGACGGAGCGTGCGTTGATGCACAACGGTGCCGCCGCAGAGCATCGGGATGATGAAGCCGCACATGAAATCGATGGCGTGGTTGGTCGGCAGGATCGAGAAGAAACGCTCTCCCGGCTTCATCGGGTACATGCTTCCGAGTTGCTCCGCCTGCGATAGATAGTTCGCGTGCGTCAGCATGCACCCTTTGGGGGTTCCGCCCGTACCCGAGGAATAAACGATGCAGGCCACGTCTTCCCTGGCGGCCGCGCGGTATTCGAAACGATCCCCCTTCACGGTTTCCCAACGGGAAGCGCCGTTCAGCCAGGCATCCGGGGGCGCCTCGGTTACGATCACGTGCATGGGAGGCATGTCGGCCCCGAGACGGTTGAAGATGGGCCATTCGGTGATGAGGACGCTCGGCTTGGCGTGGCGGAGAAGGGCCGCCTGCTCTCCGGGCGTCAGCTTGTAATCGAGGGGTACGAGCGTCAGGCCGGACCAGAACGCGGCGGCGGCCGAAAACACCCATTTGGACTGGTTGGACATCAGGATCGCGCACCGGTCGTTGGGCTTGCAGCCGATGGATTGCAGCCATGAGGCGAAACGCTCTGTCTCCCGCTGGAACTCCGCGAAGGTCCATCGCCCGTTCTCACGATCCCGATCCGCCTCGATGAATGCCACGTGGTCCCGGGACCGGGATGTGGCGTCCCGAAGGGCGTCGCCGATCGAGGAAAATCGGGAGAGATCCAGCTTCATCGCCTCACCTCGATGATTCGCGCCAAGGCGGCGAATGTTTTCACCCCCTGCAGCTCGTAGTCGGGGATCTCGACGTGAAATTCCGTCTCCAGCTCGGTCAGGAGGCTGAGCGCCGCCATGCTGTCGATCTTGAGCGTCTCGAAAATGTCGGCTTCGGGGCGGATCCGGGCCGGGTCCGTCTTGAATCGTCGAGCGGTTATCGCAATGAGCCTGTCCAGCGTGTCACTCACATTTTCTCCTAAGGCAGGTAAGGGTGGGCGTCCGTGCTGTCCACGAACTTTTGAAGTGCCGCGAGCACGACCGGGCGTCCGAAGAGCCGGATCGCCAGCTCCTTCTCGCGCGCCAATTCCTCATGCGGAAGACGCTTGATGAACGCCTTCGCCTCCGCCACCGTGACGGAGTCGAACTTGGCCACTTGGCGGGCCATCGTTCGGGCCACGGCAACGGCCTCGCCGGGGGCCACGACCTGGCTCACAAGTCCCAGTTCCGCGGCCTTGCGGGCGTTGATGCTGCGTCCCGTAAGAAGGAGGTCGCGCACGACACAGTTTCCCAGCTCCCGTTTCAGGCGCGGGATACCCCCGAAACAGGGTAGGATTCCCAGACGCAGCTCGGGAAAACAGAAACGGGCCGTCTGGTCGGCCACGAGGAGATCACAGGTGAGGGCCAGCTCGAAGCCGCCGCCGAAACAGACGCCGTGAATGGCCCCGACGGTGGGAAGCGGAAGAAGATCGAGCCGATCCATCACGGTATGGACCCGGTCCAGAAACTCCTTTAAGAGCGGGGAGTGCTCGGCCTGCGGACGGGAGAGCATTCCGCCGTGCAGCTCACGAAGATCGGCCCCCGCGGAGAACCCGTTCTTTTGGCGGCTGTAGATGACCAGTGCCCTGCCTTTCTTCGGGTCGATCTCGTCGAGCGCCCGCTCCAGGGCTCGAAGCATCTCGGTTCCGATCTCATTGCACGGCTCCCGGAAGAGCGCCAACTCGTATACCCGGTCGCTGAGTGTGAGCTCGATCATGATTGTCCTTCGCTTTCTCCGTAGATTCCGTTGATGAACCGTTTCATCCGGGTCTCGATGGCGCTCCGGCGGATCTTCTGATTGGCCGTGAGAAGGCCGTTCTCCACGGTGAACCTCTCATCGAGCCGGCGGTACTTGCGGATCTTTTTGTAGTGAGGAAGCGCGTCATTCACCTTGCCCAGGGCACGCACGATCTCTTCGTCTTCCGCGGAGCCGGTGATGAGAACGGCCAGATACGGTTTTCCGTGTCCTACGACCACGGCATGCTCGATCCCGGGGCAGTTCTCGAGGATCTGCTGCTCGATCGGCTCGGGAGCCACGTTGTGAGCGGAGGCCGGAACGATGATATTCTTCAGCCGACCGATGATCTTGAGGTTTCCGTCGGATGCCGCCTCTGCCAGGTCCCCGGTGTACAGCCAGCCGTCCCTAAGAATCGCCCGCGTGGCCTCGGGTTTCCTCCAATAACCCGGGAAGAGGTTGGGGCCGCGGCAGGCCAGCTCCCCTTCGTCCGTGATCCGGACGTCGCACCCGTCGATCGGTTTACCCACGAATCCGGTCCGAACGGATTCCTTCCGGTCCATCGTGACGATCCCCGTTGTTTCCGTGAGGCCGTACACCTGAAGGACCTTGAGCCCGATCATTTTGCACCAACGCTGGGTCTCCTCGCTGAGAGCCGCGGAACCGCAGATGATGAATTCGAGATTCGGGCCCACCTTTCGGCGGATCTTTCGAAAGACGACGAGTTTGCTGATTCCAAGCAGCAAAAGATCCACCGGCCCGGCTCGGCGGCGGGATACCCGGTCGCCGGCTTCCGCGCCGACGCGATACAGGACCGCAGGAAGTCCGCCGGCTGCGTGGAGCTTTTCGGAGACGGCCGAACGAATCCGGTCCAGGAAGGCCGGAACCGTCAGAAAATATTGGGGGGAGGCCGTCGCCAGCTCTTCGGGGAGGTTCTTAAGATCGGTGGAGATCATTAGGGGATTTCCGCGATAGAGCTGCGTCCAGAGCATCAGTCGGGAGCCTGCGAAACAGAACGGAAGAAAGTGAAAGATCCTGTCCTCTGCGCTTTGCCGTCCCGTGGTTTCGGCCAGGCGGGCCGCAGTTCTTTGGATCATGAAATCGATGTTGGCCCGGGTCAGAACGACGCCCTTCGGCTCGCCGCTGGTTCCCGAAGTGTAAATAATCGTGACCGGATCCTCCGGCCGAACGGAATGCGGGTCCTCAGGAGAGCCCGAAGCTCCGTGAACAACGTCAGTCAGGAAGAGAACGGGGCAGGAAGGGTTCCATGCCGTCCGAAGATTCGTGAGAACCGCCGGATCGGAACAGATCAGAAGCTTCGGTTCGCAATCGCGCAGCATCTGGGCCAGCTCCTTGGCCTCCTGTCGATGGTACAGCGGCACGCAGACGGCGCCGTGAGCTAGAACGGCCAGATCGGCGGCCACCCAATGGATCGAATTGGGTCCGAGCAGGGCCACGCGGTCTCCCGGTCCGACTCCCTGATTCCTAAGCTGCGCGCGCGCGGATGAGACCAGACGCAGAACCTCGTTTCCGGAGCACGGACAAAGTTCTTTTCCCCGCACTTCGAAAAGCACCGGGAATTCCGCCCGACGTTGAAGACTCCGGACTATGGTCTCGATAAAACTCACGCGTATGTCTCCAGGAGTCTTTTCACGGTGGCGGGAAGCGGCGGCAGGTGGTCCTCCCATGTCCTCTTGAGATTCGGCGGTGTGAACTCCGGGTAGACCCGCCGCACCTCGTCCACGAAATCGATTCCCATCTGTCCCATCAGCCGGAGCTGTCCGGGCACCGCGCATCCGATCTGATCCCGGATCGCGTCGGTCTCTCTCGGCATCCGCCGGAGCAAAGCCAGGAGGCGGTCCCCGAGGTCGGGGTCGTCCACCTCCAGGAAGAAGTCGGCGTGGCCCCGGTCGTTCATGAGATTTCGGATCCGCTCGTCCATCGTGACGCCGACGGAGGGCACCTGGGCCGGCATGGAACAGACGATGGCGTGGAAACGGGAGCTGACCATCATGGACCCGTTCCGAAGGATGCTCACCAGGTCGTACATGTTGTGCTCGTCGCTGATAAAGAGGGGCGGTTTGGGATCCAGCCGCTCGGCCAGACGCTCGCAGGCGCGCCGGTCCAGGCGTTCCATCCCCACCAGAACCGGGAGGACATCCTCTTCGTTTCGGAAGGCCGTGACGGCCGTCGCCAAAGCGTCGAGATATCGGTTGTACTTGCGGGCGGCTTCCCCGGACCAATCGTGGAAGTAAATCGACTTGTAATGCTGCTCGCCGTACCTCCCCGCCAGGCGGTTCGCCGCAAACTTATAGAGGCTCGGCCGGACCGGCCACCAGAAGGGGTTGATCGGGCACACGATCAAAACCTTCTTTTTCCCGTCCCACCCGGCGTTCCGCAAGAGCCCCGCGCCACGCTCGGGGGGCGAAGGTTCGAACGTCCACGCGGTGTCCGTTCCCCCGCGGGTCCGGATCCCCATATCCTCCAAGACTTTCCGGGAAGGCTCGTTCCGGCAGATGACCAGGGCGTTCTTGCAGTGCTTGGCCACGAACGATTTCAGGCTCGGCGACATCGCGCCGGCCTCGGCGCCGTATCCGACACACAGTTTGTCCTCGGCGGCGGCCATGCCGAGCGCGCCGGCCATCATCGTCGTGAGGGCCTCAGCGAACTTGGATTTGAACATGGATCCCTCGCAAGCCACGACGCCGTGATGCTTCGGGCACTCCCGGTACAGAAAACGCGGAAATACCTGGGGCATCAGGATCTGCTGGACGCCCTCGAAGTAGTCCGCCGAAAGCTCCGGATCCAGAGTCATGATCGTGAGCGCGAGGTTCCCGTCCCCCAGGATGTGCCGGAACTGGCGGATCATTTCCTCCACGCGCACGTCGGCCCCGGTGTTTCTCGTCCCCGTGTAGCACGCCAACAGGAGTTTCAGGGGTTTCCCCGGCTCCCAGCGGTCGCCCCGCAAACCCACCGCGTCTTTGAGGGACGCCGTTTGAATGAAAGACCCCATGTACATCCGGAGGGCCCGATCGGGACTCAATGCATCGGTGATCATGCGACCTTGGCCTCCTTCTTCCCGACCCATGGTTTGTAGGGATAGGTGAACCCGTGCTCCCTGGCGAAACGGAGCAAAGGGAGGGCGTACGCCGAAAACGGCTTCGGGGCCTCCCCAAGCTCGGCGCACACGCGCGCGTTGTCGAAAACCGTGTTGAACGCGAGGTACGGAAGAAACACTTGCATGGCCGAAGCCGGCAGGGAGATCCCCCAACTCCGGGGCGTGGCCGCCAGGATGTTCGTGAAAAACGAAAACGGCCCGAGGAGGCGGGGGGTGACGAAATGCCACATTCTAAAGCCGGCTTCGTTCATGGCTTTAAGGATCTCGGCGTAGCTCAGAGCCGCAGTGCCGGAACTGAGATGGTAGATGTGATGGCGGGGCGCGTCGCTTTGGTGGATCCGGATGATCGCGCGGGCGACGTAATCGGCCGGAACGATGTCGAGCTTCCAATCGCTGTGGAACGGAAGGATCGGGAGCTGCGCCAGAAAGGCGAATGCGCGGACCATGTCGAATTGAGTGGTTTGTGGAAAACGGCTGTCTCCCAGCACGATGCTGGGGCGGAACACGAGGCGGGCCACGTCGGGCAAGAATTCCGCCACCATGTGCTCGGCAAGCTTCTTCGTGCGGGCGTAAGGATCGTAGTCGCTCCGGTCCCATTCGATCGCCCGGTCCTCCGTGACCACCTCGTTCGAGCGCTTTCCCGCCACGGCCACTGTGGAAATGTCGCTGAAGCGGCGCAGGCCGTGCTGCTCGTGCGCCGCCCGAGCCAGCTTGATGACCTGGAGAGTGCCCCGGAGGTTCACGTTCATGCAGGTCTTCTCGGACTTTCGGTTGAGGGATGCCGCGCAGTGGATGACCGAGTCCATGGACCGGATCAAACGATCCCGGGCGGAGGAATCCATGCCCAGGTTCTCCTGTGTCAGATCGCCCAGATAGATGTCGACGCGGTCGCGCATGAGGGCATGGAACGTTTCGGCGTCCATGTGGAGCTG
>JAZDIZ010000025.1:0-27969 GCA_043804515.1 Pseudomonadota bacterium
GGAGGACGAACGAATTCCACTGTTCGAAACAAAGCAGGAGATAGTTACCGGCGAATGAGAACGGCCCCGTGAGATACGCGGCCGCGACACCGAGGGCGGTGGACACGCTTCCGAAGAGCGGGACGAACAGGAGGTTCCCGAGCAGCGTCCAAACGCTGATCCGGTGGAAATGAAATACGAGCGCCGGAAACGTGAACAGCGTGGCCCCAAGGGCCGTGAGGAAGGAAAGGCGCAACCATTCCAAACGTCTCTTCGAATTCAAGACTCGCGATTTCTCGCGGTCGCGGACAACCCGTACGGTCACAAGGATCCCCAGCACGGCCAGGAAGGACAGCTGAGCGGAGGGATCGTACAGATAGAGAGGCTGCCAAGCCAGGACGGCGGCGGCCACGGCCAGCCACACGGCGATCGGGTCCACGCGCCTGCGAATGCACACCAGCACCACACCCACCAAGGCCATCGCTAGGGCCCGAAACGTGGGAATGGGCAGGTTCGTCAGGGCACAGAACAGGCCCGCGCCCAGCAGCCCGGAGAGAATCCGCGCGTAGAAGACCGGAAAGCGCCGGACCAAAAACGCCGAGCGTGTCGCAAGAAAGCCCCCCAGAAACGCCGCGATCAGAAAGACCAGGCTCACGTGGAAGCCGGACACGACGAGCAGATGAAGAACTCCCGCGCGGCGGAACGCCTCCCGTAGTTCGTCGGGAACTTCCTTTCCGGCGCCGAAGACGAGGCACTTGAGAAGAGCGGAAGATTCCGCGCCCAAGAACAGATCCGACCGGTCCAGGATGTCCGCCCGCAGGCGGTTCAATCCCCTTCGGAGAAACCCGTGCGCCGGGCGCACGACGCCCCACGATCCGGAGCGGCCCACGACGCCGGTGTAGTCGATCCCCCGGACCCGGGCATACGATTCGTAATCCCCTTCGGCATCATTCCCGAGATTCCTCGGGCCGTGCAACGCCGCCCGGAAGCGGATGACGTCCCCTCGATCCGGCGCTCTCCGGTCCCGAAGGGCGAGCTGAACCACGCCCTCGATCGGCTTGCCGGCACCCTTTGAGAGCCACGCGTGAAGCTTCGTTTCAAACTGGAATCCATCGCCGTTTCGAAAAGGGTAGTTTACGACGCGGGCTTCATAGATCTGGGGGCCTTCGGGAACTCCCGGTGGCCCGGAGCCCGGGGAAACCGCCGGCTCCTTCAGAACACCGGCCCGGAATATTCCGAGAAAAAGCGCCCCGGCGAGAAGCAGGAACGCGGCGGCACGCCGGCATTTCCCCCACCAAAGAAGGCAGGACACCGCGAGACACGAGGCACAGAGCACTTCGGAAACCCGCGGGGAAACGGTCCGGTAAAGGGTCACTCCCAGGACGAAGGCAACGAGGGGGAGGAGCAAAGGATAGCGGCGGAGAAAGGTAAGAAACTCACTCATCCGAATCGGGCCCGGTCCTCGAAGAGGCACGGAAAAACTTGAAAACGGACTGCGCGCTCGCAGCGGTCATGTCGGGCGCGGACTGAAGGCTCTCGATCGGGGCCTCCCGGATTCGCTCCAGAGTCCCGAAGAATCGGATCAGCGCCCTTAACCGGCGGGGACCCACACCCGGAATCCGGTTGAGAATCGATTCCAGCGCTTTTTTCCCGCGGCTCTTGCGATGCCGGGTGATCCCGAAACGATGCGCTTCGTCCCGAACTCGCATCATGAGATGGAGAACGGGGGATGCGGATGGAAACACGATCGGATTTTTCTGCCCCGGAAGGAAAATCCTCTCTGGGGCATATGTCCTTCCGGATCGGGAGCGGAACTCCTTCTCCTTCGCGATGGAGGCCAAATCCACGTCTCCGATTCCGATCTCCCTCGCAACCTCCACGATCTGGCGCAGTTGCCCCTTTCCCCCGTCCACCAACACGAGATCCGGTTTGTGATCCTCATCCAATCTACGGAAGCGGCGTTCGAAAACCTCGCGCAGCATAGCGAAGTCATTGGAGCCCTTGACGGACCGGATCCGGTAGTACCGGTATTGCGTCTTGTCCGGCTCACCGTCCGAAAAGACCACCAAGGATCCGTACGGCTCGGCTCCGCCGATGTCCGAGATGTCATACCCCTCGATCCTGCGGGGAAGCTGCTTTAGGTGCAACGCGCGTTTCAACGATTCCAGAAGGCCCCGGTTCAGCTCGCTCTTCCGCTTACGCTCTTCAAGCGACGACAGCGCATTCCTCTGCGCCAGGCCGAGCCACCGCATACCGGCACCTCGCCTCGGCACCAAGAGCCTCACTTTGCGCCCGGCATTCTCCCCAAGCAGGGCTTCAAATAAAGCCGAATCAGCCACGGACCACGGGATGAAGATGTCCTCGGGAACGTGTCGGACCAGCGTTTCGGAAAGGTAGTATTGCTGCAAGAAGGCCCGGAGAATCTCGGCGGCGGCGGAAACCGGCTCCCCGATCAGAAATTCCTCGGCCCCCGTGATGCGCCCCACCCGGATCTTCAGCACTTTGACCAAAGACGCCGCCTGGTCCCCGGCGATCCCGACGGCATCCGCGTTTCGAAGGTCGCGGCGGGATTCCACCTGTTGCGGCTCGAGCGTCTCCTGGACGGCCCGGAACCGGTCCCGGAAGACCGCGGCTTCCTCGTACCGAAGCCCGCCGGACGCATCGGACATTTTGGATCGGAGTTTGGCCAAGAGCTCTTTTCGCTCCCCCGAAAGAAAGAGCCGGACCTGCCGGACTTGCTCCGCGTATTCATCCTCGTTCGCATAGCCCACGCAGGGTGCCGTGCAACGCCGAATTTGGAACTGCAGGCACGGCCGTGAACGGTTCTGGAAAAATGTGTCGTTACAGTCCCGGATCCGGAAGATCTTCTGGATCAACGTCAGCGTCTCCCGCAAATCGTAAGCGGAAGAGTACGGACCGAAGTATTCGGCGCCGTCTTTCACGATCTTCCGCGTAACAAACAATCGGGGGAACGGATGGGGGGTGAGTTTGAGGCTCACGTACGATTTATCGTCCCGCAAGAGGATGTTGTACCGGGGCCGGTGGGCTTTGATCAGGCTGTTCTCGAGAAGAAGCGCCTCTTTCTCGTTGTCCGTAAGGATCCACTCCACTTCCCTCACCTGCGGGACCAAGAGAGAGACCGAGGGGCGTTCGTCCCGCTCCGGATGGAGGTAGGCCCTAAGACGCGATCGAAGGCTCTTCGCCTTCCCAACGTAGAGGATCTTCCGTCCCTTATCCTTGAGAAGGTACACGCCGGGTGAAGCGGGGGCCCGGTCGATCTGCGCTCTGGCTTCTTTGTCCATCGTGCGCGGGTTGAGTCCTAATCCAGATTCTTTACAAGGGAAACGGCATATTTGCCGCATCTCTGCGTTGGGCGCAGCAAACCTGCCGTTGTGTCGAATGCTGCGCCAGCTCGCATTCGAAGCATCTCATCTCTGGCAGGTTTGCAATGCGCAGTCCTCATTGGCCTTTCAAGCCAACTCCGGTCTGTGCTCGGCGCCCGCCTTGATCTGCGCCAAATCTGACCGTTTCGTAGTGACTCAGAGCGTCTCATGAATAATGCGGGTTAGACGCGTCTATCCTACCCCCTTGATGCGGGCGGGGGGAGCGTACTTCTCGGTTTCCCGCCGTGCCGGCGGAACTCCGAAAGCGCTATGCCTCGTCTTGAACGCTTCCGGAGTTCCTGTTTTGTCGCCGGCATTTTCAGGCTAAAAGAAAGGAATGCACGCTTCGGACCAACGCTCCCGCTCAATAAATCGGGGCGGGAAGTCGCTCTGCCGTATTCCAAGTCCGAATTCCGGTCTTCAAAGGAGTCAATTATGAACGCACATACGGAATACCTTCATTTCGAGACCCGAGAACATCGTGAATATGTCCGAATCACGGACGAGGTGCAGGAGATCGTCCAAAAAAGCGGAATCCGGGAAGGAATGGTTCTCGTGAGCGCGATGCACATCACGGCGGGCGTGTTCGTGAACGACTGGGAAGATGGCCTTCTCGGCGACATCGACGAGTGGCTCGAAAAGCTCGCCCCGTTCCGCAAGGAGTACCGTCATCACCGGACGGGCGAGACCAACGGCGACAGCCATCTGAAGAGCCTCCTGATCGGCCACGAAGTCATCCTTCCCGTCACAAAGGGGAAGCTGGACTTGGGAACCTGGCAGCAAGTTTTCTACGCGGAATTCGACGGCCGGAGGAAAAAAAGAGCGATCGTGAAAGTGTTGGGTTTCTGAATCCTAAAGCGGTGATATCCTAACGCCGTGGCCGAATCCCGATTTGGGTCCTACGTCCTTGGAAAGCGGATCGCCGTCGGTGGAATGGCGGAAATTTTCGAGGCCCAACGTGTCGGTCCGGAGGGCTTTCAAAAACCCGTCGCCATCAAGCGCATTCTTCCCTCCTTCGACACCCGTCCCGAGTTCAGGACGATGTTCACGCACGAGGCACGGATCGCCGCTCAACTCAACCATCCGAACATCGTGCAGGTGTATGACTTCGGAGAGACCGACGAAGGTTTCTTCATCGCGATGGAATATGTGCCCGGCACGGATCTTTCCAAGATCCTGGCGGTGCAGCACACGGACGGAATTCGCATGCCGTCCGTCCTGGCCGTGTTCATCGTGCGGGAGATTCTGCACGCGCTTCAGTACGCGCACACCCGCAAAGACGCTTCCGGCCGGCTCTCCCCCATCGTGCACCGGGACGTAAGCCCGCCGAACGTCCTGGTCTCCTATGAGGGAAAGGTCAAACTGACCGATTTCGGTATCGCCAAGGCTCTGCGCGGGCAGGAACGGACGACACATCCGGGAGCTTTCAAGGGGAAGATCCATTACGCCTCTCCGGAGCAGTTGCGAGGCGAGGCTTCGGATGTCCGCTCGGATCTGTTTTCAACGGGTATTCTGCTCTACCTTCTGCTCACGGGCCGACGCCCGTTCGACGGAAAGGACCCGTATTCCATTCTCCAGCAGCAAATGCGCGAGCGTTACCGCTCGTTCAAGCCCAAAGCCCTCCGGATCTCCGATGAGCTTACGAAAGTGATCCACCGCAGCCTGAAACCGGACCCGGCGGACCGCTTTCAAAGAACCGAAGAATTCATCGGCCACCTCGAGCCCCATTTGGAGGGGCAGACGGACCATCAATTGGAGGAAAGGCTCACCTCCTACCTTGCTCACCTTTTCAAGGGCACGGTCCGGGAGATGGTGGCTCCGGCGGAGGAGGCCCTGGCCACTACCGATCCGGAAATGAGCGCCGGTGGGTTCAGCATCCCGACCCATGTGCCGGATGACTTCGGTGTCAAAGTTCGCGGACGTCGCCCTTCCCTCATTCGGGCTACGTTCTTCGGCCTGATTTGCGCTCTCCTGGGTTATGCCGGTTATTACGCATGGACCTGGTATCGGGAGCAGACACATCCTCCCGACATTGTCTCCCGTTTCGCCGCGCCGACACCGACCAGGGCAGCCCAACCGGCACCTACCGTGGTTCCGGCCCGCCCCGCTCTTGCCGATCGTGTGCCGGCAGCAACGGCGGTACCGCTCGTCTCCGCAACGGTAGCGCCCCCTCCTCGACGTGTGGAGCCGACCAAATTCGCCCCGAGGCCGGAGAAGAAGCTGCAAACCACGGCAAAGGTCTTGCGACCGGCACAGGCGGTCGGTTCGCTCACCGTTTTTCCCGACGGACCGTTCGCGACGGTGTATCTGGACGGCAAGAAGCTGGGAGACACGCCGATCCTGAAGCGTCAGGTTCCGGCAGGACACCACCGACTGAGCTTTGAGAATGAAAAACTGGGGCGCAAAAATGAGGTCTGGGTCGATGTGGAGAAGGGAAAGGAGACCCGGCTCCAGCAGATTTGGAAAGAGGGCTCCAGCCCTTGAGAGGAACAAAAGTTAACGGTGGCCGCAGTTTTTTCATAGCCAACCCCATCCAAATTGGGGGCGGAGGTAAAAATACTCAAACATATCAACATCTTATTTTTTAAGCACGAGCGCCTTCCTGCGCACGAATCTTGCTAACCATAGCTCAGGAATGACTGCGCGAAGCTTTTTGGCGCTGGCCCTGGCGGTCTCTCTTTCGATCGATCCCGCCTGGCTCGCCGCCGCTGATTCGGAAGGGCGCGTGTTCGTGTACTTCGCCGTTCCTTCGGCCAAGGAGCACGCGGATCGGCTGACGGCCCAGCTTACGAAGGACGGCATCGATACGGTGGAAAAGAGCCCGGCCGCCGCGGACCTCTCGGCGGACGAGGCCCTTACAAACGAGGGTTCAACGCTTCTCAGGAAAGCAAAGGAACTTTTCAAGAATCTCCGGTTTCAAGCCGCGTCGTCCGCGCTCAAGCGCGCCCGGCAAAATGCCGATGCCGCTACGCTTCGAGAGACCTTTTTTGTGGAGGCCTTGGTCGGTCAAGCTACGGGGAACCTTCGGGGCATGAACAAGGCGATGGAAAACTACGCCGTGATGAACGGGCCCCGGCCGGATGAGGGGTACTACGCTCCGGCCGTTCTCCAGGCTTACGATCAGGCCCGACGCAAAGTGGTCGCCCTCCCCGTCGCCGCCCTCGACATCCGGCCCCAAGTCGCCGCCGCCTACCGCGCCGAGATCTTTTTGGACGGCAGCCGTGTGGGATTGGCTCCGATGCTCGTAACGAGCGGCTACCGTGTCGGCCCGCATCACGTGGCGATTTCCGCGAGGGGTTATCAGACCTATCAGCGTTTCGTCCTGCTGGGATCCAAAGGCCTGACGCTCGCGCCGGCGCTGGTGCCGCTCTCCCCCGCGTCCCTCGTAATGCAGGGCCTGAAGCTTCCTTCGCCGCGGGAAAGCCAGCAAATGATCGCGTGGGCGCAGGCCTCCGCCTCCAGCCGAGGAATCGTGGTCGTGGAGGACCAGGCACTGCGCGTCTTCAAAGGGGGGTTGGAAACTTGGTCTTCGCCCCTGGAATCGGGCGCACCCCTTCCCGCCAACACATCGGACCGGATCCGGGAAGCGCTCTTCGGCGCCGCTCCGACCGAAAAGACGGCGCTCACTCCCGTAGTCAATCAGGAGGTTCTGGAAGCCGCAGAGGCCTCCTCCAAGCGCGAGGCCACATTGGGCCTGGAGCCTGCTACCGCTACAAAGTCTCAGAGTTGGTATCAAAAATGGTGGGTGTGGACGTTGATCGGAGCCGCGGCAGCGGCGGGAGGAACCACGTATTTCCTGATGCGCAACTCCGGATCTGCCGACACCGTTCACGTGACCGTGAACGCTCAATAATAGGTTGGTG
The DNA here is from genome assembly GCA_043804515.1 of Pseudomonadota bacterium. Lineage (GTDB taxonomy): Bacteria > Bdellovibrionota_G > JALEGL01 > JALEGL01 > DATDPG01 > JAZDIZ01. Next base: position 7,226 of record JAZDIZ010000025.1, read on the forward strand.
AAAAAGGGCCATCTGCGTCGTTGCTCGCTCATCGTCTCCTTGCGGCGTACCTTCCAGGTACGCCTCAGTCGCGATTTCGCGAGCGCCTAGCATCTGACACCTTTTTGACCAAACTGCTGTTTTTGAGCTTGCTCAACACCCTGATAACGCTTCAACGTTGACTTAGTGGGGGCTTGCCCAGCCGTAGCTCCAGTTCGGTATTGGGGGGTCCGCCTTCGCGGAGGCTTCGGCGAGACAGCCTTCGCCTCGTTGCACTCGGCGAAGGCTGGTGGGCGATACTGGATTTTCACCGACGTGCGGCCGTCGCAAGCGCTTTGGCACTTCGATCGGTTCGCAAAGCTAATTACAGCCAAAGAAGTGATTCGAAGGTCTGGATAAGAGACGGGACGCTGGCGCCGGCCTTGACGCTGGTTCTCACCAGTACCGCCCTACGGCACTACGTTTGTGTTGAATTCGAGAAGGGAAGTGGTGGGCGATACTGGATTTGAACCAGCGACTTCCACCGTGTGAGGATGGCACTCTCCCGCTGAGTTAATCGCCCAACCGACCGGCATCGATACCGGTCCGGCCTTGAAGAGTCAATCTTGAATCGTTCGGAGTACTGATCGCAGTAGTTCCGCGGTCTGGCCCACAAACGCGTGATCCGCGTCTCGGACCACCGTCAGTGCTTTAGGTGCGGTTAGCTTCGAAAACCACTGTTCCACCGCCGCAAGCGGAACGATTTCGTCCCGTTCGGCGGCAAAAACATGCTTGGAATGTGTGACCCCTGCAAGCGGGGAAAAATCAAAAAGGTTCACGGGAGGCGCGATCAGGACGAGCCGCTTAAGGTCCGGCAACCGCGCCGCAGCCCGAGCGCCGACCCACGCACCGAAGGAATAGCCGGCGATCGTAGCCATTCGGATGGGCACGTTGAAGTTCGCCGAGGCCCACGTGATCACCCCCAAGAGATCCTCCGTCTCGCCGACCCCCCCATCGAAGCCGCCGGTGCTCTTTCCCACGCCCCGGAAATTGAAACGCACGGCTCCCCACCCCCGCTCCAAAGAGCGGCGGAAAATTCCGTCGATCACTTTATTGTGCATATCCCCGCCCATCTGAGGATGAGGATGGGCCAGAATTACTACGGGATCCCGCGCGCTGCGCGGCGGCGAGGCTTCCGCCTCCAGATCGATCCCGCCGGCTTCTATATTCACTTCTTCTTTTTTGCGGCTTCGATTTTCCGGTGGACCCGCGCCTTCATCTTGCGCTGTCCCGTCCGCTGACGCGTTTTCCGCGATCTGCGGTTGTCTTTCTTTCCCATGTCACCTCCAAAGTGCGTTCGCCAGAAAACATCCCTTTCGTGAATCCACAAGAGGATGAGCGAGGGCAAGACTTTTACAAAGAAGTACAACCCCACGCAATGGGAATAAGCTGGCCTACTTGAATGTGGATGATTCCACTGAAGCGGCTGTCCATTCAGTGGGTTAATCTCGGACCTCCGCAAATACCGTACCCACACGCAGGCAACACCTGAAAATCCAATTGAAATTCCCCTTCCGTCAACAGGGAAGTGGGCCAGCTCTGGCATTTCTCACCCCTTCGGAGGAACGGTAGACCCCCCGGCCGCCCGAATTCAACCGCCCGGGATGTATCGGGATTTTTGGGCAAAAGCCGTTTTCATTTGTCAAACAGCTCTGCCGGATGATAAATGCTGCTTATTATTGATTTTACACCCGAATCAGCCTGCCCCGGCCCAAGGGTGGTCCGGAGTACAGGCTCAAACGTGAGTGGCCATGGTAAAGCGGTTCCGTGCCAACATCGTCGGAAAGGTTCAAGGGGTTTTCTTTAGAGCAGCTACGCGAGAGAAAGCCATGGCCCTCCAGATTAAAGGAATTGTGAAAAACCTTCCGAACGGATCAGTAGAAGTGGATGCCGAGGGAGAAGACGAGCGACTTACGGATCTTCTCCATTGGTGCCATCACGGACCGCCCGGTGCTCGGGTTGATCGAGTCGATGTGGAGTGGGCGACCCCTCAGGGGGGCTCCTCCACGTTTTCGATCGTGGCGTAAAGCCGGACCCGCGCACGCACTCTCGCGTTTGGAGAAAGGCGGTGCTTTAATGGCTTCTCAGTTAATCATCAATGTGACCAAGCCTGAGATTCGCGTCGCGCTCATGGAAAACGACCGCGTAGCGGAACTCTACATCGAACGTCCCAATTCGCGGGGCCTGGTCGGAAACATTTATAAGGGAAAAGTCGTCCGGGTCCTGCCCGGAATGCAGGCCTCGTTCGTCGATATCGGGCTGGAGCGCGCGGCCTTCCTGTACGTCACCGACTTCTTCGAGGAGTACCGGGACGCCTTCAGCCAGAAGGAGGTGGAGGAGGAACGGCGGCATAAACGAGGACAGCCGCAGCGCCAGAAGATCCAGGATCTCCTCAAAGAGGGGCAGGAGGTCTTGGTCCAGGTGGCGAAGGACCCGATCGGCACGAAAGGCGCTCGACTTACGTCGCACATTTCCCTGCCGGGCCGCCACTTGGTTTACATGCCGACCGTCAACCACATTGGCGTCTCGAGAAAAATCGAGAGCGAAAAGGAGCGCAGAAGACTGAGGCAATTCGTCGGCCAGTGCGCTTCGGGAAACGGCGGGTTCATCGTGCGGACGGCCGCAGGCGGCCAAAGCGATGAAAAGCTCCAGGCCGACATCCAGTATCTCGAAAGGCTGTGGCAAAAGACGCTCGGGCGGCACCAAGGAATGAAAGCTCCGGCGATGCTCCACCAGGACCTCGGACTCGTCCAGCGCGCCGTAAGGGACTTCTTCATCGACGACGTCGAGATGATGGTGGTGGACGACCGGACGGCCTACCGCTCGATCAAGCAGTTCATCGGCCAGTTCCTTCCGAAGGGGAACTACAACGTGGAGTTCTACCGCGGCAGGATCCCGATTTTCGAATATTACAAGATCGATCCTCAGATCGAGAAAGCTCTCGCGAAAAAAGTATGGCTGAAATCGGGCGGCTATCTCGTGGTGGACCAGACGGAGGCACTCACGTCGATCGACGTGAACACGGGGCGCTTCGTGGGCTCGAAGAACCTGGAAGAGACCATTCTCAAAACGAACCTGGAGGCCGTCAAGGAGATCGTCGCTCAGCTGCGCCTGCGAAACATCGGGGGCCTCATTATCCTGGACTTCATCGACATGGACCGGAAGCAGAACCGGGCTAAGGTCTATCGCGCGTTCGAGGACGCCTTGGCGGACGACAAAGCCAAAACCAACGTGCTCCAGATCTCGGAGTTGGGCCTCGTGGAGATGACGCGCAAGCGGACGCGGGAGAACCTCAGCCGGCTCCTATGTGAAACGTGCGCGAACTGCGAAGGGAAAGGGTTTCATCGCTCCCGGAGGACCGTCTCATACGAGATCCTACGAAAGCTTCAATACGAAGTGTTTCACAAGAAATCGCACAAGAACATCGAGATCGTGGCCCACCCCGCCGTGGTGGAAGTGCTCAAGAACGAAGAATTCGAGGCGATCGTGGACATGGAGAACCGTTCGGGCCGCAGCATCGTGATCCGCAGCCAAACGAGTTTTCATCAGGAGCATTACCAAATCAACCTGACCGGCTTTGCGCTGAGCGCGCCCCCCGAACCGACTCCCACGGAAGCCGAAGAAGAAGTAGAGGGGGACGAACAGGAAGTAGAGGAGGACGAACAGGAATAGGTGGATAAACGCAGGGTTTTCGACCTCCGTCCCTGCTATTTCCTGCTATTTCATTGGCAATCCGTCGTGGTGCCAACGCCCGGGCAATCCAAGAATCTCGCGGTTAAGCCCGGACAAATCGGAAGCGGAGCATCCAGGCCGAAGCAAATCGTGGAATGGTTGGATGCGCCCAGCGCCAGATTGATCGGGCAGTCTCCGAAACCCTGGTACCGGACCGCGCCCAAGTACTTCTCGTACATCCAGACTCTGTAGAAGGTGGAGGGCTGCAACTGGCTCGGCTGGATCTGAAACTGGTCGGTAAGAGGGGAATCCCCGGCTTCGCCGTTATCGGGGTTCGGGATCTTGACGACGTTGCCTCCCGCCACAACGTCGGTCACGCTCGCAGGCGGGCAGTTGAGCTGGTCGAATTGAAAGTAGATCCCCGTGGAGGTCGCGTTCCGCAAATCGGTATTGATCTGGACCAGCGGATTTCCCGGCTGATTGGCGGCCAACTCGATATCCACGGTCAGGGCCGACGACCCTCCGCACGCCGCCGCAAGCATCAGCAGCAGCATGAACCCGGCGTTCCGCGTGCCGCGCTCTCTCATGAAGTCACCGCGGCCACAGTGATTGTAACCGCTGTTTGGCTTCCGTCGCCCGGAAGCGACACGGTCCCGGTGTATTTATTGACGCCGGAGGAGTCCCGGATCCGCGCTTCGATCTGAAACGTGAAACTCCCGAGAGGAATCCTCCCCACGTTCAGAGTCTGGGCGGTCGCGAGGGAAAAGCCGCACCCCGCGGCGAGCGCTGCCCCGCAAGCCTCGGGATAAACAAAGGTGTCGGCCGTTCCGTTTTGATCGACGTCCGAATTCCCTGTAACGATCAAAACCAGATCGACGGAATTCACATCCTGAAGAGCTGACGCCGGCGTGACGGCGACCTGGATCGTCGGGCCGGGCATTTCACCGCAGGCGAAACTCGAAGCGAGCGCCAGAAAAACCAAGCCTGCCGCGATGCGGTTCATGGACATTTGACCGGGAGCGCGGCGGCGCATGCGCTGAGATCCGCAGAACCGAACGTCATCGCGGGCGGCGTGCCTCCCCCCGCGTTGGTCACGGTCTGGGTGGCCGACACAACGATGGTTTGATCCAGTGCCGTCCCGCAGCCCACCAGCGTGAAAGACGTGTCGGGGGGAAACAGGGTCAGGGGGATTTGAAGCGCAAATGAGGCGACCGCGGGACCAAACCCGCATACCTCGACCTTCAAACATGCGCACGGTTGCGGGTCCGGTTCGGTTGCCGGACACTCGGGGGAGCCACTTGGTATGGTGCCCGCGCAGGTCTTGGGAACGATCCATCCTGTCGTGGCACTCCCTGAAGAAGGTATGGCCACGAAGACAAACTGCTGGATGGCCGCCTTTTGGTCCTCCGTCACGCTCGCGTCCAGAGCGCTGGTGACGGCCACCTCCACGGGATCCTTGGAACAAGCCAAGAGCAACAAGAGAGCGAACAACGGCGCAAAGCGCCTGCTGAAGTGCATGGTTTAAGTAGTTTAACGCATCAGACCCCCCTTCGTACAGTCGAGTCGGGAACCTACGGTTGGCTCGTTCCATCGTGAAAAGCGGGTTAATATGCCGCCCATGTCTCAACCGGCGCTTTACGTGATCGCTACGCCGATCGGAAATCTGGAGGATCTGACACAGCGCGCACGGAGAATCCTGGGCGAGGTGGACGTACTCTTTGCAGAGGACACCCGCCGCAGTCAGAAGCTTCTGAGCCATCTTGGGATCCGAAGGCCGTTGATCCGATGCGACGAACGGGCGGAAGAACGCGCCGGAAGACGCGCTCTGGAGGAGCTCAACGCCGGAAGAAGCGTGGCGTTGCTTTCGGACGCCGGGACGCCCTTGATCTCCGATCCCGGAGCCAGGCTCGTGGGATCGATCCACGAAGCGGGCTTCGCAGTGGTGCCCATTCCCGGTCCCTCGGCCGTTACAACTGCTATTTCGGCGTCGGGGTTTCCCGGAGCGCCGTTCGTATTTTACGGCTTCCTCCCCCGCAAGAAGGGCCAGCGTTCCAAACTCCTCCGCGAGATTTCCTTGGACGGCAAGGCCGCCGTATTCTTCGAATCCCCGCAACGGATCGTCGCAAGCGTCACGGAACTGGCCCGATGGGCCCCCGGGCGCGGTGTATGCGTCGGCAGGGAGCTTACGAAAATGCACGAGGAGATCTTGCGCGGATCGGCGGAGGATCTGGCGCGCCGTCTCGGCGCCGCAAGAACGATCGGAGAATTCACCGTGGTCGTGGCCCCTCTCAAGAAGCGGGAGATTCGCCAGGCCTGCAGGGCGCGGGCTATGATGGACGAGGAATGAACCAGATGTACGCAAAGAATCTGGTCCTCGTCATGCTCGTGGCCATGGGCTTGTTCAACCTATTCCGCGGGATCGAATTGCTGAGGTCGAAGGGAAAGAAGACGGCCGGGATTTGGACGATTGTCGTCCTCCGAATGATTCTTGGGCTTCTTCTCCTGGCGGCTCCGTTTCCGTTGCTCTATTACCTCCGGAGCGGCCAGAGCTGATGCCACAACCCGTCGGTTTGGGCGCCCCCACGCTCGCACTCATCGTCTTCGCGCTTCTCTTCAATAGCTATGTCGTCAAATATCTTCCCGACTCCGGCGTCCTCCACGTCCTTCTTTCGCCTCAGATTTATTTTTTGGTGGCTTCGGCGGTGATTATGGCCGCCCGACGGATTTCGCCGGCCGAGCTTGGGTTTCACGCCCGAAAGCTCCGGCGCTCGATATTCTTGGGCTTGATCCTGGCTGCGGGCCCGGCGGTTCTCGTGCTGGGTTTGGCGGGCCTCCTCACGCTTGCGGACCGGATTTATCCCTTCCTGCCCGCTCCGCTTTTCGCGGGAGGCGCGTCCGCAGTTGAGATCGCCGACTCAAGGCTTTGGATTCTCCTGGTCCTTGCACCCCTGAGCGAAGAGATCTTCTTTCGGGGAATTCTATTGAGGGCGCTTCGTGAAAATTACTCGGCCCGGTGGTCCGTGCTCCTATCGGCCGTGATCTTCATGCTGGGACACGGGGGCTTCCGCCCCGGACCCCTCATGCTCGGCCTGATCAATGGGCCTGTCGCGCTGGTCACCGGCTCCTTGATCCCTTGCATGATCTTCCACGCCGTATCCAACGCCTACGGCCCCCTCCTCGCCTCCTGGTTCCCAAATTTGTTCCACATGATTTCGTTTCTTTTCCGTTAGCCGAAGCGGCCCCTCGTTCCATCAGCTCGGACAGTGATCCAACTGACCACGCCACCGGGGTGGGCCGGTGCCGGCCCTTTTGCTGTGTCACGGACGCCGGGGGCTCCGGCGGCGGAGCCTTAGATTGCCGGCGTAGCCGACGGAACATCGGCGTCCCTTAATGCGATCCGAGCCACGGAGCGCAGGCACCGATCCACCCCGCTCATCACACAGAAGATTTGGATTAGTCAGCGAGCATCTTGAGGAACGTGCGGACCGCGAAGCCCGTTGCTCCTTTGGCCGCCGTCGGCCATTCGTGGCTCACGAAAGCCGGACCTGCAATGTCCAGATGCGCCCACGGAGTCCCCTCTTTGACGAACTCCGAAAGAAAGATGGCCGCCGTGATCGCGCCGCCGTATCTGGATCCCACGTTCTTCACGTCCGCCACGTCGCTCTTCAGATGGCGCTTGTAGGGCATTTCCATCGGAAGCGCCCAGACCTTCTCACCCACATGGGCCGCAGCCTTCTCGATTCGGGCTCCAAGAGCCCGGTTCGCCGTGAAGATCCCCGCAATGTCCTCGCCTAGAGCCACCTGGCATGCGCCCGTCAACGTGGCGACGTCGATCACCTCGTCCACGTCCTGGGCGCTGATGTACGAAAGCGCATCGGCCAGGATCAACCGCCCTTCCGCGTCCGTGTTCTCGATCTCGACGCTCTTGCCGTTGTGACCGATGACGACATCCCCCGGCTTCACGGAATGCCCGCTCGGCACGTTCTCCACGAGCGGAAAAACTCCGTGCACGTGAATCGAGGGCTTGAGGCGTGCCACGGCCCACATGGCGGCCAGAACCGCCGCGGCGCCTGACATGTCCGCCTTCATCCCGTACATGTAGTCTTGCGTTTTAAGCGACAAGCCGCCGCTGTCGAACGTCACTCCCTTGCCGACAAAAGCCACCTTTCGCCGGGCCCTCCCCTTCGGCACGTACTCCATGTGCACGAAGCGCGGCCGCTCCCTGCTCCCCATTCCCACGGCCAGGATCAGGTTCATTCCCCGCTTCCGAAGTTCGGTCTCGTCGAACACACGGATCTTCAGGCCCTGCTCTTTCGCGATCCGAGAGGCCTCCCGTTCGAGATAGCTCGGCGTCACGACGTTCGCCGGCTCGTTGATCCAGTCCCTCGCCATATAGACCGCTTCCACACCGACAAGAATCCCGGGAAGCGATTTTGCCAACCAAGCCTGCGTACGCCCGTCGGATGGCGAGAGGGTGATGGATTCTATGGAGCGTTCCTTCTCCTTTTTCTCCTTGTAGTGGAGGAAGCGATAAGTTCCGAGGAGGAATCCCTCCACCGCGGCATCGAAATATTTGGCCAGATCGGCGCCCGGAAATGCCGGGATTCCCACATCTCTCATGCGGGCGATCGAAATCTGCTGGCTTGCCGTGCCGAACGCGTCTCGGACGGCATCCCGCCCGAATTCCGCGCGGCTTCCGAGCCCCGTCAGGAGGACCCTGGGAGCCTTCATACCCGGGCCCTTAACCCACAGGACCTTCCCTTTTTCCCCTTCGAAACGGTCGAATTTGATCTGGCGGGCCAGGAAGCCCTTCAGGAACCGGTCCACCTCCTTGGTGACGGCCGGCATGCTCCCGTCTTCAAAAACCGGCAGTACCAACACCTCGCAGGGAAGGTCGGCATAAGAACCGTTGTGAATTTGGGGACGGATCAGCTTTGTGGTCGTCATGGTCGTTCGGGGCCGAAACGTTACGCAAAAAGGGCTGACTTGACACGCCATTTTCGCCCTGTATAAGCGCCAAACCTTTTTTATCGCTTCCGTTGATGCAGAGGCTGATTGGGATGTAGCGGAACGTTGCCTGAAGCTCTGGTTGAAAGAAACGATCGCGCCAGGAAGCCGCAAAGGTGAGAGGGGGGCCGTACTTGTTACGGCCCCCTTTTTTGTTCGCTTTTGTCCCAAGAAATATAGGCCTTGCGACGCGAAGTCCGCACAGATGCAATTTCGACAAAAACCCTGCCGAAAGGGCGACACGTACAGTGTATTTATATAACTAGTTGATGTACCTATCATTTTTACATCAACCGGCGTATTGCGTTAGAGTGCCATCTGCGAATATAATGCGCACACAGTGGGTTTCTGTACGAGAAAGAGCGTCATCCTCGCCCCGATCTTCTCGAAGGTGGGGATTTTACTGGGCATTTGGGTGCTTCTCCTGGCCGCGTGTGACTCCTCTACGCCGATGACGAATCGCTCTGCCGTCGCCGCCGCTCAAGCGCGGGCGGAAATGGCGACTCAGTCCGCTCGCGATGAAGAAGCCCGCAGAAATTCTCTCACCTTGCCCCCGACGCAGGGCCAGGCAAAGGCTCCAGCCCCCGCTCCGGCTGAAACGACCCTCAGGGCGAGTCCTCCAACGCTGACGCGGGCGCCGGCTCCGCCCCCTCCGGTCTCGGGTCCCGTTACCGCGCCGCCACCTCCGCCAGCAAGGCTAGGCTTTGTCGGCAGCGGACAAGGAACGGAAACCGGCCGTATCCTGGAGTTTCCATACATCCGGGAGAATCAGCTTATTCCCGTGGTGTTCCCCGGCTACGCGCAAAAGGGGACGGAATCGCTCACGCTCACCAAGAAGGGATTCTCTTTTTCAGGGCCTCTCCGGTTACCGGGCGCGGGTGTTTTTCCCCTTGCCGAGCCGGACGCGAGCGCTCCAAAACCCGAATACATCGACACACTGCAGACACCCAACGGGGCGTTTCTCCGGATCGAAAACGTCAATCTCAACGAGTCTGCCGTGGATGCGATTCACGGCGAGTATCGATATCCGGTAGCGGGAAAACCCGGCTCGACGAAGCCGGTTGAATTTTTCATTCTTTATGCCGCGAAAAAGGCTCTCACGGAGATCGACTCACGGGTTGCTCCTCCCGAATGGGGGGAACTGCCCCAAACAAAGGGATGGCCGGCTTATCTCCTGACGCCCGGATTCGGAGGTTACGCCACACCATTGTCCACGGCCACACTGACACTCACAGAGCAGAATGGGGACCTCTCAATGGCTATTCGACGGAGGGGGACCGACGCCAAAGCCTGGGTGCCCGTGTCCATCAAGGATCGCAACGCCCAACCTCTGGACACCCATACTCCAAAATCGAAGCAGGTTCGTATCCTTCGCTCTGAATCGAATCACAGAGCCATATTGATCGGGTCCGTCAAGGCCGGCCGTGTCGAGACCTGGTTCGTCGCCGTGGCTCCCGATTCGATGCCCACCGTCCGGACGGCTTCCGCCGGAAGGTGACCCGGAGGGGGATTCCCTCCAATTCCAACGCTTTTCCGATCGCGTTCCGCCAATAGCGTTCGAGTTCCGTGTAGGCCAGGCGAGGATCGTTGCACCAAACAAAAAAAGTCGGCGGGCCTTCCTCGTCGGATTGAGAGAGGGAGTGCAAAATGAGCCTTCCCTCCGAGCGGCCCACCCCCAAATCGATGGATGAGACCGATTCAAACACGGCCTTGAGAGCCTCACTCGAGAACCGCTTCCGAAGCCGTTGGCGGATACGCCACGCCTCCGTCAGGATCTGATCCGTGCCGGCGCCTGTCTTCGCGGAGACAAACTTAAGGGCGGCGAAGCGGAGAAATTGAGCCTCCGCGTACGCGTCGTCCCTGAACCGGTTGCGCCGGCCCGGGCCGTCCTCAAGCAAATCCCATTTGTTGGCCGCCAGGACCAGCCCGGCTCCCTTCTCGACGACCGCTGCCGCAATGCGGGCGTCTTGGGTCGTAAGCGATTCGGCGGCGTCGAGCACGAGAACGGAGACGTCCGACCGTTCGACGGCGCGCAATGCCCTCACCGCCGAGAATTCTTCCACCGTACCCGACATCTTCGGCCGGCGCCGTACGCCGGCGGTGTCCAGGAGCAAGAATTTTTTCTCCCCGCTCTCCACCGAGATGTCGATGACATCCCGGGTCGTGCCCGGCACTTCGGACACCAGGAGCCTCGGTTCACGGAGGATCCGGTTGATGAGCGACGACTTGCCGACGTTGGGCCTGCCGACGAAGGCCACCGATACGGTCCCCTCCTCCTCAGGCTTCGCCGCCGCATCATCGGTTTCGGGGAGGGCCTTTAAAATCGCTTCCCGGACATCTTCCAGACCCGATTTGTGTTCGGCCGAGATCTCGATCAACGGTCTAAGGCCGAACTTGCGGAATTCGTCCGTGAGGAGATCTCTCGCCCCGGGATCCGCTTTGTTCGCGATCGCCACAGTAGGTTTTCCCGTCTTCCGGACGGCCGTTACGAGCACCTCGTCGGCCGGCAACGGTCCCTCGCGAGCGTCGAAGAGAAGAAGAATCACGTCGGCCTCATCCAGGCTCTGTCGAACCTGGCTCTCCACCATGCGCTGGACTTCGGTTTCTTCGGACTCGGCCCCGTAGCCTCCGGTGTCCACGAGCCAGACCTCTCTCCCGCCGAGATTCAGACGAGCGAAGACCCGGTCCCGCGTGACACCGGGTTGATCGTGGACGATGGAACGGCTCTGCCCCAAGAGTCGATTGAACAGTGTCGATTTGCCAACGTTGGGTCGGCCTGCGATCACTACCGTGGCCATACGGTCACTCGACCCCCGACGGGGTCTCCTTCAGTTCCTCTTGAAGCGTCGCGATAGCTTCCTGCGCACTCAGTTGTTCGGAATCCTTCTTGCTCTTGGCTTTGCCTCGGCCGTACACCTTTTCGTCGATCACGACCTCCGATTCGAAGACCTTCTCGTGGTCGGGGCCCACCTCGAAGACGAGCCGATATACGGGGGTCTTCTTGAGCACCCGTTGGGTCAGCTCCTGCAGCGTCGTTTTGTAATCCACTCTGACACCGGGATCGCCGAGACACTCCAAAGGCTCCTTCAAGGCGTCGACGACGAAGCGCTTCGCATCCTCGAAGCCTTGCGAGAGATAGACGGCCGCCAGAACGGCCTCGAAGGCGTTCGCCAGAATGGAATCTTTCTTCCGCCCTTGCGTCAGCTCCTCCCCGCGCCCCAGACGGAGGAAATCCCCTAACTCCAGAACACGAGCCGCCTGGGCGAGGCTCCTCTCGTTCACGACAGCCGACCGGTACTTGGAAAGAGTCCCTTCGCTCTCCTCGGGGTGGCGGGTCATCAGATAATCGCTCACGGCCAAGGCCAGGACGGCGTCTCCCAGAAATTCGTAGCGCTCGTTGTCCTTGAGGCTCCGCTCCGGAATTTCATTCGCATACGACCGATGCGTGAGCGCCTCCTCGAGCCGGCTGGGATCGTTCAGGGGACGGCCGATGGCTTGTGCGATCCGATCGATGAGCGGTCCCAAATCCTCCGACACGGTCACACCGCCTCTCCGACCAGAGTTTCTCCCTCCGAGCGATTCAGGCGCACGTCGATTTCATTTTCCATCAGCCGGTCCGGCCCTTCCAACCGCACGGGAACATAGTGAGGCGTATACCCGGTAAGACAACCCTTTTCATCCCGTTTCTTTTCCACCAGGACGGGTTGGACGGATCCGATGAACGATGCCTGGAACGCCCGCCGTTTCCGTTCTCCAAGGTCGATCAAACGCTTCATCCGCCCATATTTGTCAGCGTCCGAGACGGCGCCGTCGAGCGTGGCCGCCCGCGTTCCGGGGCGCGCCGAAAAACGGAATACGTGCAAGAACGTGATCGGAAGTTTTTCGATCCATTCAACCGTTTGTTCGAAATCAACGCCGGTTTCGCCCGGAAAGCCCACCATCACGTCCGCTCCCAACCCCATCCGCGGCCTGGTTTGGACCAGAGCTTGCACTCTCTCGGCATAGCGTTCGACGCGATATTTCCGGTTCATTCTTTGAAGAACCCGATCGCTCCCGCTCTGAAGGGGGACATGGAAGTGAGGCCGAATCTCTGGAAGTTCCTTCACCGCCCGGATCAAATCGGGCGTGAGAGCGGCCGGTTCAAGGGAGCTGACGCGGATCGCGAGCCCGGGTATTGTCCCGACGATTTCGCGAAGCGCGTCGGAGATGCGAACCCTCGGCCGAAGATCGCGGCCGAACGCTCCCATGTGTGTTCCCGTCAATACGATTTCCCGGAAACCCGCGTGTTCGAAGGCCTTTGCTTGCTTGGTGAGTTCCTCCAAAGGCACGGATCGGCTCCGGCCACGGATGAACGGAAGGATGCAGAACGAGCAATACGCATTGCATCCGTCCTGCATTTTCAAGAAGGCGCGCGTCCGCCCCGCGAAGTGGGACGTGGGTGCCGTTTCTTCGCCGGTCGCGCGGCGAAGCCCCAGAAACGCCGGAATTGCATAGTGATCCCGAATCGGGATCACGGAATTGACGCCTTCGATTCCTTCCAGCGTTTTCGGATCGGCCTGGGCATAACAACCCGTGACGACGATTCGAGAGTCTGGGTGCTTTCGATGGATCTTCCTAAGAAACTGCCGCGCCTGCCGATCCGCCGATGACGTGACCGTGCACGTGTTGACGATCACCACATCGGGAGGCTCCTTCTCGTCCCTCAGGATCGAAACCCCCGAGTGCCGTTCCAGGTCGGATTCAATGGAAACGGTGTCCGCGAGATTCACCTTGCAACCGAACGTGTACGTCCGCACCCGAAGGCGGGGCTTCGGTTCGAACTTCGGGAGGTACGCCGGAAGTGCCTGCATTTCCAGCGGTTATATTCAGACACGATGCGGAGTCAAGGCGACGTACTAAATCTCCAAGAAACATCGCCCGTAGTGCCCGGCGTACAAAAAAATGCGCACCACTGAACCATTTTTCGGCACCTGAAGAAGAGGAAGGGCTCAAGGTGTGTTAAAAAGACAGTTGATTTTAACCACTTAGGCTAGGGCCGTCTGGCACGCTGATTGCTGATCCATTAGGATCATGACATTCAAGCGCCTAAAACCACCCGTCCTTTGGATCGCCGGTTTCGCCGCGGGCGTCGCTTTCGTCATATCTTGCGGAAGCAAGGGAATCGATGGCGTGCAGGTGCTGGCGCAAATCGTCGCACATGCGATTGATGTGGCTTACGACAATGCCGTAAGCGGCCTTTTGTCCACCACCGTTCAGGCCGCCATCGACGAGCTGGCTGCGAAGCAGAAGGCCGGCGATAATTCCCTGCAGACGCTGTCGGGAACCATTCCCCAGCGAATGACGTTCGAAGTGAACGGCTCGGGCCCCGATTCCGCCTGCGTTGTCAAAGACCTGAAGGATTTGTGCGGAGGGAACGACGGTTGCCAGATTCGATACGTGCTGAAGGAAAAGGCGGCCACCAAGGTTTATGTCTTCACGGCGAGCCTCTTTCTCGCGCCTTACAACTCAACCCAAACGGCAGCGAGCTACACGGGCGTAAACAGGAACATACACTTCATTTGGGGCGACGGGGCGATCACGGGGGAGGGCAACTATCCGTGGATCGAAAACGGCTGGGAAGTGAATAACGTGGCTGTGGGGGAAGGAATCCCCGACAACACGGTGTGCCCGTCTCTGACGGCGGGCACCGACCCACCGTACACGTCGGGTGTGGAACTCCCCGCGGGTCAGCTCGTGTTCCGCGTCCCCAACAACATCGACGCTTTCATCACCGTTATGAAATGAACTCGACGGCCGGCGGTCGAGTCGACACCCCTTTCTCGCCGTAGAAGCGGATTCGGGTAGAATCATGCGGTATGGCGCGGCGGAAATGGATCGGCGCTTTCGGCGGGAGCTTCGACCCGCCGCACTTGGGGCATCTTCTGGCCGCCGTCTACGCCCTCAAAGTCTTCGAACTGGACGAGGTCTGGTTCGTCCCCGCGTATCAACACGCGTTCGGAAAGAAACTGTCCCCATTTTCCAAGCGCCTCCGGATGTGCCGGGAGTTGATCAAAGGCTTGGGCCTTAAGCTTAAGATCTCGACGATCGAAAGAGAAATCCGGAGCGACGGGAAAATGCTCCGCACGCTTCTGGCCCTCAGGAAGCGTCACAGACACTCCCGCTTCTCGCTGGTGATCGGATCCGACATCCTCCGGCAGAAGCGAAGGTGGTACCGCTTCAGCGAAATCGAAAAGAGGTTCGGGATCCTCGTGGTGCCCCGGGGCTCCGCCCCAGCCGGAAATATCGCCATTCCTGATGTATCGAGCACCGAAGTCCGGCGACGATTGAGACGCCGCAAGCCCCTGGACAATCTCCTGACGCCGGCCGTGGCGGCACTATGGAAAAGATTGACATGAATGGCGCGACGCGTTACTAGCCTCTCCATGAAAGCTCGACATGCACTGAAGTTCGGGTTTCTCTTTTTTTCGGCAAGCGCGATATTCCCCACGACATCCCCGGCGGGGGAACTGTCCGAGGGTGGATATGTGCACTCCGACGAATGCCAAGAAAATCTTGAACGACTTCAGACAGCCTACGGGGACTGTAGAACAGCCTACGGGGACTGTAGAGACAACCTCATTGATGCTCGATGGCAGATCCGGGATTTGCGTGCCGCTTTTGCGAGTTCACAGGCATCTTACGAGGAGTTGCGTAAGGCAAATCTTGCGCTTAAGCGCGAAAACCACCGGTTCCGAGTTCAAAGGACTCAAAGCGCCTTCAAGACCTATCGAACGATTCCGCTTCAACAATCATATGATGAAGTATCAAAATGGCATTGGGATCCCGCGAACTTCCTTAGGTTCTACGTCCGCCCGTCGGTTAACGATAGCTATCACGTCCCTGAAGTTGCGTACCAACTCCAGCCCTACGAATTTGTCACCGGTATCAGCCGGCCCTCGTGTGGATTGCGGCGTAAGTTACCCACGGCCTGGGTTTGTGAGAGTGAGGTTACGACGTCGATTCTCGTGGGAAGTGATGGCAAATCCGTCGACGGCAACGGCGACTCGTCCCCGGACGACTAACCGCTACATTTACAAACGAAGTCCTGATAGCTGAGGACGGCGGTCTGCCCTGGGGTGATGGCGCGCTGGGGTTTTTCCGTCTTCATGGAACGCGTGAGATTACCGGGGTTGTTCACTCGGCTCAACCGGTCGGCCTACGGCTAAAAACGGCCGCAGCTTTTCGATCCGCTTCGGGCCCAGCCCCCGAATTTCTCTCAGGTCGTCCATCGACCGGAAATGTCCTTTTTTGAGGCGTTCTTTCAGTATCTTTTCGGCCGTTCTGGGACCGATTCCCGGTACCGACATCAGATCTTGTGCACCGGCTCGATTTAAATCCACCGGCCCTCTCAAAACAGCCGGCACGCTCACGGAAATTGTTTCATTTTCAATAGGTTGCACCGCCTGAGGGTCCAATGGCGACGTTCGATAAAGAAGCGTCGCGCCAAAAACCCCGGAAAGGACCGCGAGGAGAAAAAACTGAGGTAAGTCTAATAATTTCAAATGGTTAACCTAGAATCGTTATCTTGACACCCCCCCGGAACGGCGCTACCAATCTTTGAGAGAAGAATACTTCGCCATTTTTTCTCCGAGTCGCCAGGTGACGAAAACCGAAAGGTGATCCACCTGGCGTACTTGTTTCTGGTGTCAGTTCGGCTCTTTCGCCAATCCGAATTCGTCATGCAAAGCCCGGACCGCAAGTTCGGCGTACCGGTCGTCAATGACGCAGGAAATCTTGATGTCTGACGTGGAGACGGCGTGCACTTCGATCTTTTCCCGTGCAAGTGCCCGGAACATCTGGGCGGCCACGCCGGAATGTGAGCGCATGCCGAGACCCACGGTGGACACTTTGGCGACCCGTTCGTGGGAAAGCACTTGGATGTCCCTTCCCGTCTTCGCGATTTGTCCGGCTATGGAAAGCGCCGTTGCGTAATTTTCCCGTGGCACCGTGAACGTCAGGTTGGTCAGCCCCTCGTTATTCCGATCCTGGACGATGACATCCACAAGGATCTGGGCATCCGCAAGGGCGCTGAACAGCTTCGTGGCCGAGTGAATCGGGTCCGGCAAGTGCCTGATCGAGATCTTCGATTCCTTGCGGTCACACGTGATCGCGGCGACAACGGTTCCTTCCATGATTCGATCCTCCTCTGTAATCCAGGTACCCGGTCCTTCGGTTTCGAACGTCGAAAGCACGTGAACGGGAACCAGGTAGCGTTTGGCGAGCTGTACCGAACGGGCTTGGAGCACCTTCGCGCCCAGGTGCGCGAGTTCCAGCATCTCGTCGTACGACACGCGCGGAATGAGGCGCGCATCGGGACAAATCTGCGGGTCCGCTGTAAAAACGCCGGCCACGTCGGTGAAGATGTCGCAACGCTCCGCTTCCAATGCTGCAGCCAGAGCCACGGCCGAGAGGTCCGACCCCCCCCTTCCAAGCGTAGTGACATCTCCACCTTCGGAAACACCTTGGAACCCGGTCACAACGACGACTTTCCCCTCCGAGAGGTGCTTGATGATCTTATGCGGCGCCACCGATTCGATCCGGGCGTCACCGAATGCGGACGTCGTGCGGATCGGGATCTGATCCGCCTGAAGCGTGAGAACGGGAATGCTCTTGGCGTGAAGTGCGATGGACAGGAGCGAGGCGCTGACCTGCTCCCCCGTCGCCACGAGCGCGTCCATTTCCCTGGGCGGAGGATTCGGTCCGAAGTGGCCGCCGAGCGTCAGCAGCCGGTCGGTTTCCCCGGCCATCGCGGAGACCACGACGACCAGCTTGTCCCCCTTGCTGTGGCTCGCGGCGATCCGTTCGGCCACCCACTCGATCCGGCTCAAGTCTCCGACGGAAGTTCCACCGAATTTCTGGACTACGATGCGGCCCAAGGGTTCCGTCACTTCCGTTGGGAGGAAGCCCAGGCACCCACGATCGTTCCGGCCCGAACGGTGGCCTCGGAATAATGCCCCTCCATTTTCTTTGCCGCCGCGGCCACCGATGGATGGCCCAGGCTCCAAAGAGAATAAAGCGCGTTCACGCGGGTTTCCTCGTCCTCGTCGTCGACCAGCTTCAGGAGAACCCCCCGGGAATCCCGCGTCGGCAGCTTCTGGAGGATGAAGGCCGCTTGGCGCCGGACGTGCGGATCCTCGGACACCGCGAGGGCGGTCAAGTGCAGCTGGGCGACTCTATCGCCCTTCAACCCGGGATGAAATGCGAGGAGCGTGGCAAAATGGGGTTTCCCTTTTTCGATCCCTTCGAGCAAAGCCGGTATCAAAGCTTTGGAATTCATTTTTCTGAGGATGTGCGCGGCCGTGAGCTGGACGCTGAACACCTCGTCCCGTTCCACCAACCGAAGGAGCGCATCCTCCGCGCGTGAGCTTCCCGTAGTCCCTATAGCTCGGACAAGCTCCTGCCTCACCTCGGGCTCTTCGTCCCGAAGCGCTTCGGCCAGTTGCGGGAACGTGTCGGGATCGGCCAGCCGTCCCAGGCTCTCCGCGCTCTTTTGGCGAATCAACGGATCCGAATCCTTAAGCCCCGTCAAAAGCCAACCCACCTCTCGCTTGAGCTTCAGTTTTTGCTCCAGACCGCTTCGCGGCGCCGCCACCGCGGGCCCCTTCGGTGGCTTTTTCCCCGGCGCGGCCTTCTTCTTCCGGCGAAGGCTGAGATCCACGACGCGTTCCCCACGCCGATTTTTCCGTTCCGTCAGGTTTCCCCACCGCCGAAAATCGGATTCGCTGTTGTAAAAGAACGGCGTCAGGCCGTTGTTGGAGGCATAGCTCAAGAACTCGATGTAGTTTCCCACGAGCCTTTCGATGGAGAATTTCGGGCTCGGCTTTTCGGTGAACTTTTGAGAAATTTCCAGAAGGTCCTTGAGGCGCAGCTCCCGAAGGGCCCTGGTGACACCGATGTAGTCGCGGGTTTCCACCAACGACCAGCTGGCTCCCACCCCGTTTTTCAGGAAACCCACGCGGCGGAGGATGGCCTTCAAGCACGTGTCGGCCAGAACGTAATCTTCCACCATCGCCAGGGAGGCGAATTGGCGGATCAGCTTGAAGTCAAACGAGAACTCGCCGGAGGGGGACGGGAAATCCTCGACGCCGGCCTTGAATCGGGCCGCCATCAATTCCACCATCGAGCGGTTTTCTCCGCCCTGCTTTAGGAAATGTTCGAGTTCGCTCAAGAGATCGAGCGCTCCCTTGTGGTAGAGAAGCGAGCGGAGGTCCACCTTCCGGCGGAATTCGTCCTCCATGACCATTTCGAAGGCCTGTTCGACGGGAACGTCGGCCCAGAGACGGTCCGTCATCTTCTCGTCAAACGCGAGCCCGACCAATTCGATGCTCATCTCGCCTCACTCCAACGTTTCAAAAGCGCGCGGCCACGGTCCCCGAAACCCTCCCCCGAAAGCTTCCGTCCCGTGCTCCCGCTCATCTCGAAGCGGATCTCCAAGCGGTCGGACGCCCAAATCCGGGGGAACAGGTCGAACCACTCGATCGCGGCCACCCCTTCGCCCCCTAGCATCTCCTCAATCCCGGTTTCCGCCAAATGCTTTTCGTTCTCAATCCGGTACAGGTCCAGATGATACAAGGGGGTCTTCCCGTCGTACACGTGAGCGTAGACGAACGTGGGGCTTGTGACCTCGAACTCGGAGCCGACTCCCATCCCGCGGCTCAAACCTTTCGCGAACACGGTTTTCCCCGCTCCCAAAGGCCCGATGAGGGCAATCACGTCGCCGGCTAATACCTGTTTGCCGAGACGCTCGGCGATTCGGATCGTGTCTTCAACGGAATCAAGTTCAACTTGCACGGCTACGCCAGGACTCTGGGAAGTTCTTCGATCAAATCCCCCGCCAGAATGCCCCTGGGACCTTTTGCGGCGGCGACCCGGTCTCCGGCGAGGCCGTGGAAAAAGGTGCCCGCCACGGCCGCCTTCTCCCGGGAGATTCCCTGCGCCAGAAGCGCGCCCAGAAGTCCGGTCAGAACGTCCCCCATCCCGGCCGTGGCCATCGCGGGGTTCCCGGTGGGATTCAGCCAGGTTTCACCGGATGGAAGGGCCACAACGGAAAACGCGCCTTTCAGGATCACGACGGCGTCCAGACGATCCGCCAACCGCGCTGCAACTTCGATCCGGTCGCGTTGAACCCCGGCGGTCGTGGAGCCCGTCAACCGCGCCATTTCCCCCGGATGCGGTGTCAGAATCGACCGGCCCAGGGCTTTCTTTTCCCTGCAGATTCCCGTTCCGAATGTATTGAGGCCGTCCGCGTCCAGAACCACGGGAAGATCCGTTTCTTTGAGCAACGATGAAAGAAGCTTCGTAAGCCCGGGATGCGGAATCAATCCGGGACCCGCCAGAAGAACCGTCTTGCCCGAAAGAGCCGCCCGGAGCGCGGGCAGGGCCGATGGTCCCAGTTTTCCGTTTCCGTCATCGGGCAGTTTGAGCGTCATCACTTCAACCACCTGTTTCTTGACGATGTCGTGGGCGCTCTCGGGCACGGCGAGCGTGACGAGCCCGGAGCCGCCGCGCAACGCCGACCTCGCCGCCAGAACCGCGGCACCTGATTTCCCGGGAGACCCGGCCACGATCAAAACGTGGCCGTACGATCCCTTATGGCCCGTCCGCTCGCGCGGCGGGAGAATCCCCGTTACGTCTTCCCGTTGGGTTTCGAAAAGCCGCAAGGCTTTCACTTGATCCGCCCAAGCCTCGTCCAACGACAGATCCGCCACCAGGAGATCTCCGGCAAGCCCGGGCCCGTCCCCCACGAAAAACCCGCGTTTCTTGAACCCCAGCGTGACCGTGACGGTGGCTTGAACCGCCGTTCCCAGGACCGCGCCGGTGTCCGTGTGAAGGCCCGAGGGGAGATCCACGGCATAAACCGGCCGGCGCAATGAATTGATCCGGTTCACCACATCGGAATGAGGCGATTTGAGCGGCCTCTCGAGGCCGGTTCCGAAAAGCGCATCCACGACAAAATCCCAACCCCCGGCCGGCGCGGAAAGCTCCTTCACGTTCTTCGGGTTTAGGAT
>JAZDIZ010000026.1:0-10560 GCA_043804515.1 Pseudomonadota bacterium
GGTCCATCGCCTTGATGGTTCCGTGCTCGATCGGAAGCGTGTATGACTTGCCCGTCCGGTGATCCGTAACCGTGATTGTGTTCTCCGCCATGGTTCCTCCTGCCGGGGAAAGCAAATTTATGCCTGATCCGACACGGAAATACGTGATTTAGATCAGTTATGGGGGATTTCTGTAACGCATAATGTGGCGCCTGAAAAGCCTTAAAGAGGAGAGATACAATGTCCGACCCGGTCAGCCGCAGCAGGATATCTGAAAACACGCTTCGTCCCTCCCACACCGGGGTGGGCCTGCTCCACGACCCGCTTCTCAACAAAGGGACCGCGTTTACGGAGGAGGAACGCCGGAACCTGGGACTGGAAGGGTTGCTACCCCACCGCATTGCCACGATCCAGGAACAGACAACGCGCGTGATGGAGAATTTTCGGAATAAATCCAACGACATGGAGAAATACATCTTCATGATCAGTCTGCAGGACCGGAACGAGACGCTCTTCTACCGCGTCGTTCTGGACTACATCGACGAGATGATGCCGATCATCTACACGCCCACGGTGGGGAGGGCGTGCCAGATGTACGGCCACATCCTGAGGCGCATGCGCGGGATCTTCATTTCGAAATACCACCGCGGCCGGATCCGGGAGGTTCTGAAGAACTGGTCCTACCCGAACGTGCGGGTCATCGTCGTGACGGACGGCGAACGGATTCTGGGGCTCGGGGATCAGGGGGCCAGCGGGATGGGGATTCCCGTGGGGAAACTTTCGCTCTACACGGCTTGCGCGGGAGTCCGGCCGGAGTTCACGCTGCCGGTCACGCTCGACGTGGGGACGAACAACGAGGCGTTCCTCGAAGACCCGCTCTATCCGGGGATTCCGGAGCGGCGGATCTCGGGGGCCGAGTACGACTCCCTCATCGAGGAGTTCATCGAGGCCGCGCAGGAAGTGTTTCCGCGTGTCCTGGTCCAGTTCGAGGACTTCGCCAGCCACAATGCGTTCCGGCTTTTGGCGAAGTACCGGGACCGGATCTGCACGTTCAACGACGACATCCAGGGGACGGCTTCCGTCGTCCTGGCCGGGCTGTACTCGGCGTTGCGGGTTACGAAGAAGAAGCTGACGGATCAGAAAGTCCTGTTCTTCGGAGCCGGGGAGGCCGGCATCGGGACGGGGGACCTCCTGACGAGCGCGATGATGTCCGAAGGCGTCAAGCGCGAGGATGCCATGAAGCATTGCTGGTTCATGGACTCGAAAGGGCTGGTGGAGAGCACCCGCACGGATCTGGCGCCGCACAAAAGGCCGTATGCCCACAATCATGAGCCGATCGCCGGTCTCAGGACGGCGATCCAGGTGCTCAAACCGACGATGCTGGTCGGCGCGTCGGGGCACGCCAGGCAGTTCACGAAGGAGATCGTCGAGGAGATGGCGAAGCTCAACGAGCGCCCGGTGATCTTCTCCCTCTCCAATCCCACGTCCAAATCGGAGTGCACGGCGGAGGAGGCCTTCACCTGGACGAAGGGGAAAGTCCTATTCGCGAGCGGGAGCCCGTTCGACCCCGTGATCGTGGACGGGAAGCGATACGTACCGGGGCAGGGGAACAACGCGTACATCTTCCCGGGCGTCGGCCTGGGCGCGGTCGTATGCGGCGCGAAGCGCGTGACGGACGAGATGTTTTTCGAGGCGGCCAAGACGCTGGCGAAGACCGTGACGGAGGAAGACCTGGCGACCGGGTGCCTGTTCCCGCCGCTCACGAAGATCCGGGACGTGTCGGCGCACATCGCGGCGGCCGTGGTGGAAGTGGCGCACAAGAGGGATCTGGCGACGCTGCCCAGGCCCAAAGACGTTCTCGCGCACGTGAAGGCCGAGCAATACCAGCCGGTATACAAGAAGTACGTCTGACCCAAATGGGGACACGTACCAATTAGGAAATTGCCAACGAAACTAAGCTCATAATCCGGTTAAATTCCGCGGGGCTGCGAAATTCGTACGTGTCCCCAATTTGCGTAAGCGCTTTCACATCGCAAGGTATTTGGGCTATCGTGCGGCGTTTTTACGAAAGGGAAGAGAAATGATCGTGGAAGCCATTACGTATGACGACGTCATGTTGGTTCCGGCCTACAACCACTATGAATCGCGCCGGGTTGTGGACATTTCCATGGAGGACAAGCGGAAACGCTTCAAGCTCGAACTGCCCGTATTTTCCGCGAACATGGATACGATCACGGAAAGCGCCATGGCCAATTACATGGCCTCCAAGGGCGGCATGGGCGTGCTCCACCGGTTCATGACGATCGAAAAGAACGTGGAGGAGTTCAAGAAGTGCACGTCGCGCACGTTCGTCTCCGTCGGATGTTCGGAAAAGGAGTTCGAGCGGGCCGAGGCGCTCAAGGACGCCGGAGCCGAGTATTTCTGCGTGGACGTGGCGCACGCGCACGGGAAGTACGTCGGGAAGGCCTTCAAGAAACTTCGCGACCTTCTCCCGAACGCCTGCCTGATGGGCGGAAACGTGGCGACCTACGCCGGAGCGGACTATCTGGCGTCATGCGGGGCGGACCTCATCAAGGTGGGAATCGGCGGGGGATCGGTATGCACGACCCGGATCAAGACCGGGTTCGGCCTCCCGATGCTGACGTCCATCCAGCAATGCGCGAAGACGGCGCGGTCGATCGTGGCGGACGGCGGAATCCGGACGCCGGGGGACATCGTTAAAGCTCTCGCATTCGGAGCCGACTTCGTGATGGTGGGAGGGATGCTGGCCGGGACGCGGCCAACGCCGGGCGAGATCGTGGACCGGAACGAGCGCAAGGCGAAGCTGTTCCGCGGAATGGCGAGCCGTGAAGCTCAGGACGAATTCTCGGGCGGGATGACGGATTGGAAAACCTCCGAAGGCATCGCTCTCGAGGTTCCCTATCGGGACGACGTGGATTCGGTCTTCGCCGACATCATAGGAGGACTCCGCTCCGGGCTGACGTACGGTGGGGCCAACACCATCCTGGAGCTCCAACGGAAGCTGGAGTACGTGCTGGTGTCGCCGGCCGGCAGGCTGGAAAGCCTTCCCCATAAAATCTTCGCGTGAACGCCGTCGATCCGAGCGCCCGGCTTCCGGAGCCCCCGGTCGCGTTCCGGCGGCGAGGATGATAGCGTTTAAGGTTCCGTGAAGTACGACGCGATCATTCTGATCTCAT
Organism: Pseudomonadota bacterium; assembly: GCA_043804515.1. Lineage (GTDB taxonomy): Bacteria > Bdellovibrionota_G > JALEGL01 > JALEGL01 > DATDPG01 > JAZDIZ01. Next base: position 3,177 of record JAZDIZ010000026.1, read on the forward strand.
TTGGAGGGCCGGAAGGGCCCCAAGAGGTGATTCCGTTTCTGGAAAACGTCCTGCGGGGGAAAAACGTTCCGGAGGGGCGGACGCTCGAAGTTGCGCAGCACTATCTCTCGTTCGGCGGCGTGAGTCCCCTGAATGCCCAGAACCGGGACTTAAAGGACCGCCTTGCGAAAGAGCTGGCCCGGAAGGGCCTCAAACTTCCCGTCTATTGGGGGAACCGCAATTGGAAGCCCTATATAAAGGACGCGCTCCTTGAGATGAAGAAGGACGGCGTGAAGCGGGCGTTGGCGTACGTCACGTTCGCGTACGCGTCGTATCCGGGCTGCCGGCAGTATCTGGAGGACATCGCCCGGGCCAGGGATGAAATCGGGGAGAAAGCTCCGCAGGTCGACAAGATCCGCACGTTTCACAACCATCCCCTGTTTATCGAGGTGGCCTCCGAAAACGTCCGTTCGTGCCTGGATCGAATTCCCGCCAAGGAGCGGAAGGCGGCGGCGATTGCGTTTACGGCGCACAGCATTCCGCTGGCCATGAGCCAAAGCAGCGACTATCTGGTCCAACTGGAAGACACCTGCTCGCTGATCGCGGCGCACGTTCCGCATGAGAATTGGAAGCTCGTGTTCCAGAGCCGGAGCGGCCCTCCATCGCAGGCTTGGCTAGAGCCCGACATCCACAAGCACCTTGAAGAGCTGAGCCGCCTCGGCCTCAAGAACGTCGTGGTCGCACCCATGGGTTTTGTGGCCGACCATCTGGAAGTGATCTACGATTTGGACCGGCAGGCGAAAGAAGCCGCGGATCGCCTGGACCTTCGAATGTTCCGGGCCGCGACGCCGGGGGCCAATCCCAAGTTCGTCGGGATGATCGTGGAGCTGATCGAGGAGAGACTGCACGACCAACCGATCCGCCGGTGCCTCGGAAAAATGGGCCCTGGATGGGACGTGTGTCCGCCGGGGTGCTGCGATTACTTGAAACCCCGCCCCGCGGCCGCCGCCGGATAATCGTTCGGGAGTTCCTTTCCCCGCACTTCATAAAGACGTTGGTGGATGAGCAGCACCGCCCCTCCCACTATAAGAGATGAAACGTTGAGTTTGCGTCCGGGTCGGATGGCGTAGAAAATGGAGGGCCCGGATCACACGAAAGGGAAGCTTAATGGATACTGCTGCGCTGAATCTTCACCGGTTTCACTTCGCGTTCACGGCGACGTATCACTATCTCTTCCCCCAGTTCACGATGGGGCTCGCGCTCCTGATCGTCGTCCTCAAGACGCTGGGCCTGCGCGCGGGGGGCGATCTTTACAACCGGAGCGCGCGGTTTTGGGGGCGCATTTTCGGAATCAGCTTCGTGATGGGCGTCGTGACGGGCATTCCCATGGAGTTTCAGTTCGGGACGAATTGGGCGACGTTCTCCCGGGACGCGGGAGGCGTGATCGGCCAGACGCTGGCCATGGAAGGCGTGTTCGCGTTCTTTCTGGAACCCAGCTTCCTGAGCCTCTTCTTGTTCGGCGAGAAGAAGCTCGGGCCCAGAGGGCATTGGTGGGCGGCGTTTCTGGTGTTCCTGGGCGCGTGGCTTTCGGGCTACTTCATCATTGCCGCGAATGCGTGGATGCAGCACCCCGTGGGATACCGCCTGGACGAGCACGGCAAGATCCTCCTGGAGAGCGTTTGGGCGCTGCTCTTGAATCCATGGGCGTTCTGGCAATACCTGCACAACATGAGCGGCGCCGTCATCACCGGGAGTTTCGCCATGGCCGCCGTGGGCGCCTTTTATCTCCTTTCCGAAAGGAGCGCGGAATACGGGAAGGTCTTTGTCCGCATAGGCGTCATCGCGGGCCTAGTTTCGTCCTGCCTCCAGCTCTTTCCGACGGGAGACCGCCAGGCGGTCATGCTGGCCCGCTATCAGCCGGTGACTATCGCGGCGATAGAAGGACTTTTCGTCACCAAGAAAGGCGCTCCGATCACACTGGTCGGCCAGCCGGACGTCGTGAATCAGAGGTTGGACAACCCGTTGTACATTCCGAAAATGCTGAGCTTTCTCGTGCATCGGGACTGGAACGCGGAGGTGAAAGGGCTGGACGCTTACCCGAAAGACCAGTGGCCGGACCAGATCCCGCTCCTTTATTACAGCTACCATGCCATGATCGGGCTCGGCATGCTTTTCATAGCGATCCTCCTGGCGGCGGCGTGGCAGTTAATGAGGCGGCGGCTGTACTCATCCCGGAAGATGTTGTGGGTGCTCATGCTGGGCTTTCCGCTCCCGTTCGTTGCAAACACGGCGGGGTGGATGACCGCCGAGCTGGGGAGACAACCGTGGCTGATCTACGGCCTGTACCGGACGGCCGGCGGGAGTTCGCAAGCGGTCTCGGGCGGGAACGTCCTCCTCACGCTGATCGGGTTCATGGGGATGTACGCGCTCCTGTCGGTTCTGTTTCTGTTCTTGACGGGGCGCGAGATTTCGATCGGCCCGGAGGGAGGAGCCACACATGCCGATTGAAAACCTCTGGTTCGTTCTGGTCGCGTTCATGCTGGCGATGTACGCCGTGTTCGACGGCTTCGATCTGGGCGTGGGGGCGTTGCACCTTTGGGTGGCGCGCTCCAACGGGGATCGAAAGATGACGATCCGCTCGATCGGGCCCGTCTGGGACGGGAACGAAGTCTGGCTCCTGGCCGCCGGCGGGACGCTTTATTTCGCCTTTCCCGGCCTTTATGCCTCGGGCTTCAGCGGCCTCTACCTCGCCCTCATGTTGGTTCTCTGGCTGCTCATCCTGCGGGGCGTGGCCGTGGAATTCCGCAGCCACGTCATTCAACCGATCTGGATCCGTTTTTGGGACGTGGTCTTCAGCCTGTCCAGCCTTCTCCTGGCGCTCTTCTTCGGTGTGGCGCTCGGAAACGTCGTGCGCGGCGTGCCTCTGGACGCGCACGGATGGTTTTTCGTTCCGCTCTGGACGGATTTCGACGTCGGGCCGAATCCCGGAATTCTGGATTGGTACACGGTTCTCGCGGGCCTGGCCGCTGTTGTGGCGGCGGTCCATCACGCATCGCTTTGGCTGATTCTCAAGACGGAAGGCGCCGTGGAAGCCCGGGCACGTCAGGCCGCGGCATGGAGCTGGTGGGCCCTGATCACGACAGGGGCAGCTCTCACCGCCGCCACGTTTTACGTCCAGCCTCAGATCGTGGCGAACTTGCACGCATATCCGTGGGGAGCGGTATTTCCTCTCTGCGCGTTGGCCGCGCTCTTGGTTTCCAGAATTCTGGCCCATCGCGGGAAGGCGTCGGCGGCGTTTCTGGCTTCGTCGAAGTTTCTCGCGTTTTCGATCGCGAGTGCGGCCTTCGGAATTTATCCCATGGTTCTTCCCGCCAGCACGGGTGCCGACATGGCGCTGACCGTTCACAACGTGGCGGCGCCGGTCTACGGTTTGAAAGTGGGCCTCTATTGGTGGATTCCGGGGATGCTGCTGGTGACGGCGTATTTTGTGTACACGTACTGGAATTTCACGGGGAAGGTCCGTTCGGGGGAGCCGGGTTACTGACCGGGGAGGTTGCCATGAGGAAATTGTGGATTGTGCTTTTCGCGCTCGGGGCGGCGTGCAGCGACACGATTACCCCGGGAAGCGGCCTGACGCCTGCGAAGCCGTCCTCCGATCCGACGACGGCGCAGGTGTGTGTGGACCTCATCAACCAGTATCGATCGTCGATCGGTCTGGCCGCGTATTCTCGCTGGACGGACGCCGAATCCTGCTCCGACGCGGAAGCCCTAAGCGATTCGAAAAGCGGCCAGGCACACGGCGCGTTCCAAAGTTGCGGAGAGATGGCGCAGAACGAGTGTCCGGGTTGGGCCGGCCCGGCCGGGGACATGATCGGGCCCTGCCTGGCGTCGATGTGGGCCGAAGGTCCGGGGTCCGATTTCTCGGCCCATGGCCATTATCTCAACATGTCGAGCACGTCGTACACGATGGCGGCCTGCGGATTTTCCGTGACGGCGGGCGGAGCGGTCTGGTCCGTTCAGAACTTCAAGTAGGCTCCAACCGTGGTAGGCTGACGCGGCGAAGGAGACGCATGCCGAGACAAGACGATATGGATCTGATCAAGGCAGCCGATGAAAACCTCCTCGAGCACCTTAGGGATCTTAGGGGAGGGCTCTTGCGCCTTCACAAGGCGCTCCTGGATGCGGAAAAGATCTGCTACGAGCGGGAAAACGGGCGCATCCGTTCCACGAGCGGGTTTCTCGAATTGATCATGAACGACGACTGGTTCGCCTGGCTGCGGCCTCTTGCGGGCCTGGTGATTCAGATGGACGAATCCCTGGAGGGGGATTTTGTCGTGGAAAAACGCGTGAAGATGCTGATCGAACTCACGACCGTGCTTTTGAGACCCAAGAGGTTGCGGACGGAGTTCCTGAAGCGGATCCGGGCGCATATTCAGGACTCCCCCGAGGTGGCCATGGCCTTCGGCGCGGTTTCGCAGCTTCTGGGCGATCAGACGACGCAGTAGAGGATAATCCTAATTCCTATGATCGGGGCGCAGAGCTCGGGAACGTAATCCAACGCGTATAGGCGTCCTTCTTTACCGTGGGGCCCCAATGGATGCTTTCCGTGACGAGGCCGGTTCTCATTGTAAACTTCATCATGTAATAGTCTCCCCATCCGAAAAACAGATGATCCGGCTTCGCAGTCAGCGGCTTCGCATCCACGAGAAACCGGGCTCGCGGGGGTAAGAATCCGTACGCGGGATTGTTGGGGAGCAATTCAGGGACATCAATGACAAGAACGTGCGTCCTTGGATCGATCTTCACGGGAAGATCGGTTGCTACGTCATATTGGACCCACCTGGGTCCTGCGGCGTCCCGAACCATGGGCTGCGCCCAGAAGTAAAGTCCGCAACGAAGAAGAACCGTAGCCATGTACTTGGCGGAACTGCTTCTTTTGAAATCCTGGCCGGAGCTGTGAAGGTCAATGGCGAAGTCGCTGTTCTCGGGCCGAGCGTCGTAACGACCGTCGTCCTTGGCGTATTGCTTCGTCAACGGTGTGCACGCACGTTGCGCCATGAGCACAGCTCCGGTCGAGAGTGGGCTATGGTATTTATTCGTCAGTGGCACGTAGACGGTTTCGGCACGGGCCGCGGACGAGACGAGAGCCAGAAGAACCGCAAACCCCGAGAACAGATACCTCACGATAAACCTCCATTGAAAAGGCCGGAGGCCGCATAGCACAACGCGTCATGGATGGCAAATTCACTGGACCCATTCCACAGCGGCGACCGTTTCCCTCTTAAGGATAGGAACGGTCGTGGTACGTTGAAGCCGCGAGCGGAAACGGCGGTGACGTTCTGAAGAGAAAAGGCCTGATTACGGTCTCCATCCTTACCGCGGTGATCTCGTTCGCTTTTTCCCGGTTGTGGGGGCCGGCGGGGATCTCCGATGACGATTTCATGCGCCTGTTTCTGGCCTGGGACTGGTCGAGGCATCCCACGCTGGTGCAGATCGCGGCGTGGCCGCCGCTTTATTTCGTGGTTTACGGCCTGCCCCTCCGTTGGCTCGGCGCCGACCCATTGATTCTCGGCCACGGCGTAACCTGCCTGTTCCACGGAGCCTTTATCTATTTTTCGGGGCGTCTTCTGGTTGCCCTGGATCCCGATCGCCACCGGCTGCCCTGGGGAGCTCTTTTGGTGGCGGTTTCACCGTTGCCGGCCCTCCTCAGCATTTCTCTTCTGAGCGAAACCATGTTCTGCGCGCTCCTGACGGGCTTTCTCTTGGCCATGGTCCGTTGGTCCGAAGAACGGGTAGGGAAATATCTCTTGATGGCCACGCTGTCGTGCATCCTCATGACCATGATCCGGTTCGAAGGCTGGGCGCTGGCCGTGGGATTCGCGGCGTTCCTTCTCAGCCCGTGGGGAGCCCGCCGGAAGTGGTGGCTCGTGGCGGCGGTCGCCGTTTTCCCCATCGCGTGGCTGGTGCAGGTTCACAACGATTTGGGCGGCGGCCCCTTCGAGGTGTTCCGCGCGCATTCCGAGGAAATCTTGAGCTTCTTCGCGGACAAGCCAGGCTGGAGATGGATCCCTTGGCGCTCGATGGCGGCGTTTTTCCCCATCCCGTGCCTCGTGGCCGTGCTCTATCCGCTCGTCTGGCACAAAATGTCCAAAGCATCGCGGATGTTCTTTTTCTTCGGCATGGCCACGGCGGCGTTTTATCTGACACTCAATACGATGAGCCTGATGTCCGTGCTTCCGGAGCGGTCCGTTCTGGTGCCCGGAATCCTGCTGCTTCTGCTATTCCTGCTTTGGCTTCCGCGGGTGCTGAAGGGGAGGGTCATGCGCTTGGCCGCCGTCGGGGTTCTCCTGGTTTCGGACGCCATCGGTTTCACCAAGCTGCATTTCGCACACGACCGGGAAGCCGCTCAGACCGCCTCGTGTTTCGCGAGCGAGCAGGTGTGGAAACTGGAGGCCTTGAAAAACGGGATCGCGACCGACGCGGACAACCTCCATTTGGCGATGCTTTCACTGGTTTCAAAGCATCCGACAAAGTTCCGAAGGATCCGGTTTGAGGACGGAATGCCTCTCCTGCCGGGACCGGATGTTCCAAGAGTGTTCCTCCTCTACGATGACCGGCTGGTTCGATTCTACAAAGGCAGGCTGAAGCGGCTCCGTTCCGAACGTCTGGGAGCCACGGCACTTCTCGCGGAAAACCCGGCGCTTCGAAATATCCTCGCCTCGGGCGCCGGCTGTTGGCCGTAAGACTCGTGAAATTGGTACGTGTCCCCAATTTTTAGACGTGTTTCTCGATCGTCTTCAGGACATCGGCTCGGTAAACCAAGTCTGAAAGGTAATCCAACTTCTCGGTGTCCAGGTCGATGATGGGGGAGCGCTTGTACGAGGCGCGCCATTCCTCGTACATGTTGTGAAGCGTGCGCAGGTAGTGCACCGGGATCTTCTGCTCCTCGGGCCGGCCCCGCTCCTTGATCCGTTTCCGTACCGTCCGCAGTGAGCACTTGCAGTAGATCATGAGGTCCGGCGGCTCGATCGCGTTCAGGATCGTCTGATAGAGATCCTCGTACATCTTCCAGTCCCGCTTGTTGATCAGGTGCCGCCGGTACAGGTTCGTCGCGAAGATCTCCGCGTCCTCGTAGATTGTCCGGTCCTGGACCACCGTCCGGTGCTTGCGTTGCAGCCCCAGCTCCTGATGGATCCGGAACTTGTGCGTCAGGAAGTAGACCTGCGAATGGAAACCCCACCCCTTCATGTCGGCGTAGAAATCCACCAGGTACGGGTTGTTCGCGTTGGGTTCGAAGAAGGGGTCCAGTTTGAAATGGTGGCAGATGAATTCAACCAACGTGCTTTTGCCGCTGCCCATGTTGCCCGCGACGGCAATGTACTTCGGTTGGATCAACCCCGCCTCC
>JAZDIZ010000027.1:0-2318 GCA_043804515.1 Pseudomonadota bacterium
CGAGCGGCCATCATCCTGGCGGATCTCGTGCGTCCCCGCAGGGGCTACGAGCGAGCCGTGGAAGCGGTCTTGGCGGATCGCCTGAAGTATGTCCTGGTGGAAGATCCGCGCGAAGCGCTGGAGGACATCGCTTTTCTGAAAAGCGAGAACCGTGGGCGTAGTTCATTCATGCCGGTTCGGTCGCGGCAACAGAAAGAGCTTCAAGAACTTCCGTCCGGACCCGGAGTCGCCGGCTGGCTACGGGAATACGTGGATGCGGATTCCGCCTATGGGCCCGCCGTAGATCGTCTCCTGCATAACGTTCTTCTGGTCGATACTCTTTCACGGGCTTTGGACCTTTGGGGGAGGGGAACTGCGAGCACGCTCGTCACCAAAGATGGGGACATCGTCTCCTCCGAAGGGGTCGTGACCGGGGGAAGTTGGGAAGATGAAAAGGGCGTTCTTCAGATCCGTGGAGAAATCTCCGAACTCCGCCAGGCTGCGGCGGATCTGGACGCGCAGCGCGTTTCGGAGGAATGGAGTCTGGGGAGGCTGAAGCGGGAAGCGCAGGCCACGATCCGCCATGTCGAAAGCCTGGGGCAGGCCCTCGAACAGGAGACCCGGAAAACGGTTTCCCACGAAAAGGATTTTGAGCGGGTGGAAGAGGCCCTGCGCCGATCGCTCCAGGCCGCCGATCTGATCCGGACCGAAAAGGCCAAGCTTGAAAACGAACTCCACGTGTTGGAGGAAGAAATCGCGTCGAATCTGCGCCGCGTGAGCGAAACGGAACTCGAGCGCGCCGATCTCGACACGGAGCTCAAGACGCGCTCGGAGAGGCTCACGGAAACGCGTGAGACGCTGGCCTCCCGGTCGCAGGAAGTGACCCATCTGAAGGTCCGCGTCGCGTCCACGAATGAAAAGGTCACGGCCCACGAACGCGAAGAGGAGAACCTTCGGACCCGAATCACGGCGGCAATCTCGGACCGGACGGCTCTGATTGAAAACGCGAAGGCGCACGAAACGGATGCGGCGGCTTGCCGAGAGCGGGCCGCGGCGGCGGAGAATGTGCGCCGCGATGCGGTTCGCCGCCACCAGGAGCAGCAGGCCTCCAATTCCGCACTTCGGACCAGCTACGACGCGCTGGTGGAAAGAATCCGATCCGAGGCGGAAGTAATCAAGGGGCTCCGGGAGCGTTGTTCCACGTATCAGGAGGAACTCAATGCGCTGCGGATGACCCTTCAGGAGGAGCGTCTGCGCGTGGAGTATCTCGCCACCCAGATCGCCGAGCGGTATACGATCGAATTGTCCTCCTATGTGGATCGGGAGGAGTTCAAACCTCTAAGGGCCGAGGAACTGGAACCGATGCGTTCCGAACTTACGGATCTTCGGGAGCGAATGTCGAAGATCGGCGACGTGCACTTGGGCGCGATCGAGGAACTTCACGAGCTGGAAGAGCGCCATACGTTCCTGTCACAGCAAAAGGACGATCTCGAGAAATCCCTGGAGGCGCTCTCCAGCGCCATTCGGAAGATCAATCTGACGACCCGGGAGCGGTTCCAGCAAACGTTCGAGGATGTGGACGCGAAATTCCAGGATATCTTCCCGCGCCTGTTCCGCGGAGGAAAAGCCAGGCTTGTCCTGACGGATCCGGAGAATCTCTTGGAAAGCGGGATTGAAATCGTGGCCCAACCTCCGGGAAAGAGGCTCCAGAACCTCAATCTTTTGTCCGGGGGAGAGAAGGCTCTTACCGCCATCGCTCTCCTGTTCGCCATCTTCCTTCACAAGGCTCCTCCATTCTGCCTGCTGGATGAAGTGGACGCCCCCCTCGATGACGAGAACTTGAGGCGTTATCTCAGCCTGGTGCACGAGATGTCGCACCAGACTCAGTTCATACTGATCACGCACAACAAGTCATCGATGGAAGCGGTCCAGAATCTCTACGGAATCACGATGGAGGAACCGGGGGTTTCAAGGGTCGTGTCGGTCCAGCTGCACGAGAGGCGGGCGGCTCAGGTCCGGCATGTGGAGGAAGCCGCGACGGCGTCGGTGGCGTAAATTGCCCCCACATAGGGGACTTATTCGTTGACTTTCATCCCCCCGCCTCTTATGTGGGGCCTCGAATTATCAAGGACATGGAAATGGAATTGCTGAGAGAAAAAATCCGGACGGTGCCCGATTTCCCCAAAAAGGGATCCTTTTTTACGATCTCACGCCGATCATGCAAGATCCTGTTGCGTTCGGCCAGGTTCTTGAAGCGCTCGCGGAGCCCCTCGAGCGGAAGAGGATCGAGGTGGTGGCTTCCATGGAATCCCGAGGCTTCATCTTCGGCGCCGCGCTCG
>JAZDIZ010000028.1:0-8884 GCA_043804515.1 Pseudomonadota bacterium
GCCGGGCGATCTCGAGTTTCCTCCCGCGCGTCATCGCCATTCCTTCGGAGAGATGCTCGTCGATCGTTCCCACAACGAGCGCCGCCCCGAAGACCTTGGCCAACGGCACGACCTTCCGGAAGCGGTCTTCGCCGTTCTCCAGGTTGACGGAATTGATGATAGCCTTTCCTTGAAGGTACGTGAGCGCCATGCCGGTCACCCGGTCATCGGTGGAATCGATCATGATCGGGGCACGGACGCTCTTTACGGCTTGCTCCAGAAATCGTCGCATGTCCTCGTACTCGTTCCGATCCGGGTTTGCGAGACACACGTCCACGACTTCGGCGCCGTTTTTTACCTGTCCCCGTGCCACCTCCACGGCTGCGTCGAATTGATCCTGGTCGATGAGTTTTTTGAACTTCCGGCTTCCGATCACGTTCGTGCGCTCTCCCACGAGCAGGGGCCTGCGCTCCGAGTCCAGCTCGACGTACTCCATGCCCGAGACGAAGCTCCTGCGGGTTGTGGGGGGTGTACGCGGCCTGGCCCCGGCGGCTACACGCGCGAACTCGCGGATGTGTTCCGGGCCAGTGCCGCAGCAGCCGCCGATCAAGTTCACCCAACCGGATTCGATGAAGCGCTTCAGGATACCGGCCATGGCGCGGGGAGTTTCGAGGTAGTGCCCATCCTCGTCCGGGAGGCCCGCATTCGGAACGCAAGCCACGGGGACGGGGGCCAGGCCGGAGAGCGTCCGGATGTGGTCGGTCATGAAATCGGGGCCCGTAGCGCAGTTGAGGCCGATGTACAGGAGATCCAAGTGGGCGATGGACGCCCAGAATGCGTCGATGGTTTGGCCCGCCAGCATCGTCCCGGAAGCCTCGATTGTTGCGGAAACGGCGATCGGAATACGCTCGGCGTCGGAGGCGAATAAACGTTCGATCCCCACGATCGCCGCTTTGACGTTCCGGGTATCTTGCGCCGTTTCGACGAGAAAGAAATCGGCCCCCCCGCTGTAAAGGCCCGCAGCCTGGGTCCGGAAATGCTCGGCCAGTTCCTCGAACGTGACGCCGCCGGTGACGGAGATCGCCTTGGTCGTGGGGCCGATGGAGCCGGCCACGAAGCGCGGCCGCGAAGGAGAGGAGAAACGATCCGCGACATTCCGTGCGAGCGCGGCCGCGGCCCGGTTGATCTCCACAGCGCGGTCGGCAAGGGCGTACTCGGCAAGCACGAGGGGAGACGCCCCGAACGTGTCGGTCGAGATGATGTCGGCCCCGGCATCGGCGTAGCTTTCGTGAACCGACCGGATCAGCTCGGGCTTGGACAAAATGAGATGTTCGTTGCATCCCTCGTATTCGGCGCCGCCGAAATCGGCCGTGGTGGGATTGCGGCGCTGGATCTCGGTGCCCATGGCGCCGTCCAAAAGGACGATCCGCTCCAGAAAAGCTGCCTTGAGCGCTTCGATTCTCTCCCGCCGGTCCATCGACGGCAGAATACAAGATAAAGGATTCCGATGCAGCTTAACGCGCCTCTTGGGCCGGACGGCGCCGTGGGCGCGGGAAGAAGATGGCGGCGGTAACGGTGAGAGTGAAAGCCAGGACGAAGAACGCCTGCCAGCGGAGCGAGGGTGCCATTGAAACCAGCCAGGGCGCGAACGGCAGGGAAGCCTGTAGAAGGGAATACCAGACGTAAAAGGGAAGGCGGAAGCGGACGCGCTCCAGAACGACCCACGCCGTGAGGAGAAGCGAGGCGATCATCTGGAGTGCTTCCAAACGGGAACCACTCCGGCCCGAGGCCAGGACGAATATGAAGAGGCCGAGCGAGGCATACACCAGCCAAGCGGGCAGGTACTTGCGGCACGCGGCAAAACCCACGGCGAAAGCGATCCAACAGAGAACGGAGTTCCAGACCGCAGCGGCGACGGCCAGAAGGGGAATTTCGGATGAGTAGGCTTGGTACACGCCGCTGAAAAGATCCTGGGGCAGGGACGGGTCGAGCCACCTCGGGACCAGGAAGAGGAAGGTTTGAACGAAAGCCAGGCCCAGGGCCCAGAGAAACATCGAACGGGCCTGACGCCAGCGCCAAGGAGGCCGCCTCAAGATCGCTTGAAGGTCGTGCGCGGACGGGGCATCGGGGAAGAGCTGGGGAGGGAGCCTCAGGAAGAGGACCAGGAGAACGTATGAACCGAGGCCGTATGCGAGCATGCGGCCGAAGAGGTTCAGGACTTGGTGCCCGAGGTATATGGGCACCGTCACCGACGATTCGTACGCCGCCCAGAACGACGGGAGCCGGTTCCACCAATCCACCCCGGCTATCAAAGCGCTTAGGGAGGCAAGGGCGAGAGCCAGGCCGGACCGGAAAGACGTGATCACGATCCTGTCGAAGAAAGAGCGAAACAAGGCGTATGCCAGAATCACCGCCAGGAGAGCCATCCCCAAATTCTTGAGCGAGCTCCAAACGTTTTCCGCGCTCAGTTGGCGCAGGTAGGACTCCGGAGGCTTCAGATACGTGGAGAAGGACGAGATCCTCTCTCCCGCAACCTCCACAGAAATGTATCGTTTGAGCTGGGCCACGGAGGCGCTCGGGTCGTTCCACTCGTGCTCGTAATCTTTCCTTCGGGGGCGCTCCTGCTCCGTCGCTCCGACGTAACGGAGTTTGGAGGGGTCCGTTTTGAGGGACACCAAGTACGCCTCGGCAAGTTTTCTAGTCTCCGCCGAACTCAGACTTTTGCCGGGCTCATCTTCCCCGAGTTGGCACTGCAATTTGACTACGGAGGCTTCGCCGCTGAGCAGAATCCCGCATCCCGCAGGAGTCGAGGGAGAGAGAAACTCAACGGACCAACGGGGAGCGGTGGACTGATACTTTTCGAGATAGGCGGGGTTTTCGTCGGCGGAGAGGTTCTCCTCGACGTAACGGGCCGCTCGGTCCTGGCGGGCCGCGGCTGCGATTCCGCTCGCCACGAGGAACCCGTCGGTCACATATCCCAGGCGCCCGACTTCATCTCTTGCGGTTTGGATCGCGCGGTCCCGGTCCACGGTGATGGGGGGCGGGCGGAGCCGGTTCGAGCCCAGGATCAGGAGGCAAAGAGCCGCGACGGAGACGATAACGGGCCAGCGGGAAGCCAGGGCGCTCGGCTCGACGCGTCTACGCCGGTCGATCAACGAGATGACCTGTGAGCTCGAGGACGGCCAGGAAAGGGGCGAGAAGGGGAGATCGGCGGGCTCTGCGCCCCGGATCCAACGGACGACCGCAACCGCCAGAGGGATCGCCAGCGCTCCGATCACGAGCGCCGAAGAGACCTGGAGATAAAGACTGTGGGACGAAAGCAGGAGCGAGGAAGAGAGGGTCGCATTGTAGACATAGTGCCCCACCAACGTGGCCCAGATGCCGTAGCGCAAGAAGACCACGCCCAGGAAAATTCCCACCAATGTGAGTTCCAGCCCGCGCGCGTAAATCGGCTCGACGTAATAGCTGGTGTGCATGAAACCCCACAGGATGGCGGGAAGGACGACGGCGACCCATCGCCGCCCGGTGAGTTTGAGGAGGAGGGGAATGGCGAAAAGCCGGTACGTAGCCTCCTCGGTCAGCGCGGGCCCGAGTCCCGTGAGAAGGGGGGAGACCCAGGGCAGGGCGGTCGTTAAGAGATCGTCGTACTGCACTTCCAGCGGGGCGTAGAAATGGAAAAAACGGCTCCCGGCGACGTAATACAGAACGACGAAACCGAGCTGGATCCCCGCGGCGGCGAAGCCGGCTATTGTGGCCGTGATGAAAGACCGGGAGCGAAAGAAGCGTTTCGCGGCCACTTCTCCGAGGGAGTATGTCGCGCCGGGCGACGTTCGTCCGGTCGCGTCCGCGGACGTGAGCTGCAGCGTCAGCCACACGGCGGAAACCAGAACGATCAGAAAAGAGTACCCGATCTCCGTGAACCAGAATGCCGCCAGCGTTTTCGTGGTGGTGTAATCGTGGAACTTGAGGGGAATCTCGTTTACCTGCCCCAAGAGACCGAACAAAAGCACGATCGACGCGATCAAGACGGGGCCCTTCCAACGGAGCCAATGCCGCCTCCAAAACATGAGAAGGCAAACGGCCATCGAGAGCGTCAGAAGAAAATCGATCTTGCGGGTCACGCCGGTCAACAGGTCACGCTTTTCCTGAACCGACTGCTCCGAGCGCACGAACACCTCGGGCACCTCGACTTCGTATCGTGCGGAGGTGATCTCGCTTCCTGAGACCGTTGCCGAAAGATAGAGACGGATCTCGAGCGGAGCTTTGGGGGCGCGCCATCGGAACGAGCGATCGATACGGCCCGGCTTCTGCTCCTCGGAAGATTCAACGGCCAAATATCGAGGAAAAAGATCCGGGAAGTGCTGTCTCAGGAACGCCTCGGCTTCGGCGCGGGCTGCCCGGGCTGAAACAGAGGGGAGTTCCTTCTCCCTCAAAATGTCGTGATCGAATCCGATCAGGTCCCCTTGGGGGCTCCACCAGACCGAATACTCCTCTTTCTGAAGCGGGCGGAAGAACCTGACTTCCCAGCCGAACAGGGGCATCCGCTCCTCTCTGATCACCCGGTTCGCCTCCTCCGTACCCAAGCGTTTTTCGAGGTAGATGGCGGGGGTCTCGTAAGACCAGAATTTGGCGGAACTATTGGCTCCGGCGAGGTCGTAGCCGCGGCCGCCCAAAAATTCTTTCGCCCGATCGAGAGCCTGCCGCCGGCTCATTTTGAGATCCAGCGAAGCCCCCCGAAAAACCACCGGCCGGAGTCGTGCGTATGCCGCGGCGCCGCACACGGCGGCCAGCAGAAGAACGACAAGCAATCGGCGCGACGGCTTGATTGGGGTCGGGAACATCGGCGGATCACGATGGCACACGATCGCGGCGTACCTGTCAAAGGATATGGGCTTGCTTTCCCTTTCCGGCGGGCCGGACGGAGCGTATCTAGAAATATCGATGGACGGTCCTTCGACGGAAAAACTCGGATCGAGCGATTCTCAGGAGTTGGCCCGTGGAGCGCTGATCAATGTTGTCGGGATCTTGGCGCGATTCACCCGGGGTGCATATATCGTGCTCTTCCCGCGTCTGTTCGGCGCGGATGTTTTCGGCCGTTGTCTCCTTCTGTTCGCCGTTAACGAAGTCCTGGGCCGGGTGACAGGAGCGGGCTTCGAGTGGGGGGTTCTCCGCTCCGTGTCCCGGCTCACGGCGCAGGGGAGGGAGGGCGAAATCCGCCCGTTCGTGATGGGGGCGCTTCGAAGAGTCCTCGTCCTGAGCTTAGGGTTGTCGGCACTTTTCGCCGCGGTGAGTTCCTGGCTCGCGGTCTCCGTGTTCCGCAAACCTGAGCTGGCGGGCCCTTTGGCTCTCTCGTGCGTGACCCTTCCGGTGTTGAACGCCGAAATGGTTCTTTTGTTTGCGATCCGGGGAATGAGGAAAATGCAATATGAGGTCTACGTGAAGTCGATGGCCGAACCGCTCCTCACGCTCGTCACCGGCCTCCTTGCGTTTCTTCTGATGCGAAACATTTATGGGGTCACGCTCAGCTATGTAGCGACGATCTCCGGGGGGCTCGTCCTCTCGTGGTTCTATTTCCGAAGCATGTTCCCGAAATCGAAGGCCCGACAGGTTGCAAGCGAAGACTGGAGCGCGGTAGCGACGTACAGCCTTCCGATGTCGGGGATGGATCTGCTGAATACGCTCAAATCAAGGTTGGAGCTGATCGTGGTCGGCCCGTTCCTGCCCCTGCCGTCCGTGGCCGTGTTCGGGGCCGCCCTGGAGCTTGGAAACCTGATCCGGAAGGTGAGGCAAGCTTTTGAGCCGATTTTCATGCCGCTCACGGCCCACGTGCACGAACTCAATGATCGGGGGCGACTTCAACGGCACTACGCCCTCGGCGTGCGTTGGACGCTGTTAGCGGCGCTGTTCGTCTACGGTCCGATGGTAGTGGCGCCGGACCTTCTCCTTTCCGCGTTCGGGCCGGGGTTTTCGACGGGTGGGCCGGTGCTCATTCTCGTGGGGGCCGGCATGGTGTTTTACGTGACGATCGGCCTGGCCGACGCCGTGCTTTCCATGACCGGCCACGCATGGGCTAACGTGGCCAATTCCCTTGTCTTGGTGGCGCTGAATTTGATCTTGGCCGTCGCTCTTGTGCCTCGATTCGGGATTTTGGGGGCGGCGTGGGCGACCGCCATATCCGTGGCCCTCGTGAGCGTTCTTAGGGCCTATCAAGCTTTTCGGTACGAAAAAGTACATCCGTTCCACGCTTCCCAATTGAAACCGTTGGCTGCGGCTGCTTTGGCGGGGGGCGGGGCGGCCATGGTGCGTTGGTGGATCGGCGGGCATTCCTTAAGCGGCGCCGTCCTTTCATTGGCCGTGTTCTTTTCCTTGGATCTGTTGCTCCTGGCGGTCGTTTTCAAGCCGGAGCCGGAGGGAAGAGAAATCTTGAGGGAGATCTGGGCTCGGATAAGGCACAAAACGTTTAAGGATTAATCCTTAAGCGTCAATCCTTAATCCTTCCTGTTTTTTTTCTAATCCGAGATCGGTTCAACCGCAGAGAACGGCGCCGCCGTTTATATTAATGACCTCGCCGGTGATGTGGCTGGAAAGTGGGGAGGCCAGGAACAGGATCGCGGCGGCGATGTCCTCGGGCTGAGCCACTTTGCCCAGGGGGATGTCCCGGAGGATTTCGCGCCTACGGGACGCTTTTTTGAGTTCCTCGGCCGTCATGTCGGTCCAGACCCAGCCTGGGGCCACGCAGTTCACGAGGATTCGATGATGCGCCAGTTCCACGGCGAGCGATTTGGTGAACGCGATCACGCCGGCTTTGGATGCTGCGTAATGCGAGTACCCCGGCTCACCCCTCTGGCCGGCCGTCGAGGACACATTGATGATCCTGCCGTCTTTGGACCGTTTGAGGTGCGGCATGGCGTGAACGCAAAGATTGAAAGCGCTCTTTAAGTTGATCTTGATCGCGCGGTCCCATGTCTCCTCGGCGCGCGGGCTGTCGATGGGGTTGGGTTCCCGGATTCCGGCGTTGTTCACCAGGATGTCGAGGTGTCCCATACGCTCGATCACGCGATGCACGACCTCCTCGGCCACGAGGGAATCGCTGACGTCCCCCGGCATGAGGAAAATTGAAAGACGCTTCCGGGCCACCTTGCGGGCGAAGTCGCGCGCTCCCCTTTGATTGCTGCTGTAGTTCGCGGCCACCGCAGCTCCGGCGGAGGCCAGAAGGATGGACGTGGCGGCGCCGATGCCCCGCGTGCCGCCCGTGACCAAAGCCACCTTCCCTTTAAGGTCGATCTTCATGAGGGAGGGCACTCTATCGGGATGATTCGGCGGGAGCAAATCAAGACCCTGGACTCCGGATTCCGATTCCTGCCGGCGGCCGGTGAGGGTTTACAGATAGGCTGTTACGCCTTATAGACTTCCAAGCCGATATGACGCTGTCCGGACGCAAAAGAATCGCCGTGGGCCTGAGCGGAGGCGTGGACTCCTCCGTCGCCGCGGTCGTGCTCAAGGAAGAGGGCCATGAAGTTTTAGCTGTGTCGATGAAGATCTGGGACGGTCGGCCGTTGCCGGGGGGCGGCGGGCGGCACGGATGTTACGGCCCGGAGGAACCGGACGATCTACGGGATGCCGAGGACGTGGCCCGGAAGCTCGGCATTCCGTTCCACGTCGTGGATCTCTCGGCGGAATTCAATGCGCGGATCCTGGAGATGGTGTCGCGTGAGTATCAAGAGGGGCGCACGCCCAACCCATGCATTCACTGCAACCGGTGGCTCAAGTTCGATCTCTTGCCCGCGGCGTTACGGAAGGAGGGTCTGGCGTTCGACGCATTCGCCACCGGCCACTATGTCCGCACCGAATATGACGGCGCGTCCGGGAGACACGTGCTCTGGAAGGGAATCGATCGGGGTAAGGATCAGTCCTATTTTCTATATCAACTCACGCAGGAACATTTGGCCGCGGCCGTGTTTCCGTTGGGAACGCGTACGAAGGCCGAAATTCGGGCTAAGGCCGCCCATCTCGACCTTCCGGTCGCGGAAAAGGCCGAAAGCCAGGAGTTCATTGCGGGGGGTATTGCGGAAATCTTCGGCGGAGTTAGCAGGCCGGGACCCATCGTGAATCGGAGCGGTGAAGTCCTGGGAGAGCACGCCGGCATCCATCTCTTCACGGTGGGCCAGCGCAAGGGTCTGGGAATCTCGGGAGCGGAGCCTCTCTACGTGACGAAGGTCGATCCGAAAAATCAAAGCGTCATCGTCGGAACCGAAAAGGATCTGTATTCGTCGGAACTTTCGGCATCGTCCGTCAACTGGGTTTCCATCGGCCGTCCGAACGGCCCCCTGCGCGCCGCTGCCCGCATCCGCTACCGTCATCCGGAAAGCCCGGCGGTGATCACTCCGATGGAAAATGGGTCCGTGCATGTCAAATTCGACGAACCCCAAAGAGCCGTCACCCCCGGCCAAGCCGTTGTCTTCTATGACGGCGATAGGGTCCTTGGGGGCGGAATCATCGACTGAAGCCGGGATTAGGTGTCCGGGATCCGGAATCAGGATCCAGGAATCAGAAATCAGAATCGGCAATCGGTTAGGGGATGGTGGACTCGTGCGCTTCGGCGGCGAAGTAGATCGGGGCCTAGAGGGCAAAGTTCAGAAGTCAGTTAAGGGGGAGGTTCTTCGGGCCACCTTGCCGAAAAAGTGGGCCGAGATTTTCGAAGGTCTGCAGACGATCTTCAGCAGTTGTTTAGGGGACTGGGGCGCCGTTGTCGTGCCGGCGTCATAGCCCCTCCCGAAGGAATTCAGCCTCGGACTGGAACATCTTCACGGCGAAATACTGATTGTGAGCCCGGCAGAGGTGCCGGATGTTGTCTTCGTCGGACGCTCCTCCTGTGCAAAAGGGACCCATGTGATCGTATTGGAGA
>JAZDIZ010000029.1:0-10905 GCA_043804515.1 Pseudomonadota bacterium
CAGTCGGCTCTCCAGAGCCGACTCGTGTCCTCCTGACCCTCCCCCATCTGCTTCGGCCCTTCGGGGCCGAAGTCTCGCCAACTGCTGTTGGCGAACGCGGTTCTTGGGTTTGAGACCCCGCTGCTTGCAGCGGTTTGACTCGTTTTTCTCGCTCGCAAATACCCCGCAGCTTGCTGCGGGGTTGTTCATGAAAGGATGCGCCGCGCCTCGGTTATTATCTTTTCAACGTCGTCATCGCTCAAGTGCGGGTGCACCGGAAGCGAGACGACCTGCGCCGCAAGCTTTTCGCACACCGGGAAATCCCCGGGCCGGTATCCCATCCGGGCGAAGTGGGGGTGGAGATGCAGCGGCTTGGGGTAATACACCCCGACGCCCACTCCGGCCGCCTTCATCATTTCCACGAATCTGTCCCGCCCGACTTTCGCTTTTTCGCTGATCCTAACCGTATACTGGTGGAACGCGTGCCTCGCGTTTGCGGGGACTGAGGGCAAGGCCACTCCCGGCAGCCCTTCGAGCCCTTCCCCGAGCCTCCGGGCATTCTCATTCCTTTTCCCGGTGAGCGGTTCGAGCCTCCCGAGCTGTCCGAGCGCGATCGCCGCCAATATGTCGCTCATCCGGTAGTTGTGCCCGATGTCGGCGTATTCGTACCTTGTTTTTTCGGATTGGCCATGATGGCGGAATCTCCTCGCCTTCTCGCAAGTCTCCTCGGAGTCCGTGGTGATCATGCCGCCTTCCCCGCAGGTCACGTTCTTGGTCGCATAGAGCGAGAACGCGCCCGCGTCGCCGAGGGAGCCGCAGCTCTTCCCGTCCCGCGCGGCCCCGATCGCCTGGCACGCGTCCTCAAGGACGAGGAGCTTTCTCTTGCTGGCGACGGAATTTATCCTTGCATCGAAAGGCAGGCCATACAGATCGACGGGCAGGACGGCCGCCGTCCGCTCGTTGATCTTCCCCTCAACCCCTGCCGCGTCGAGGTTGCACGTGTCCCCGTCGACGTCCGAGAAAACGACTTTCGCGCCCTGCATCAGGATCGGGTTCGCGGTGGCCACGAACGTGAACGGGGTCGTTATGACTTCGTCTCCGGGCTTTATCCCAAGCGCGTAGAGCGCGGCGTGCAGGGCGGTCGTGCCGTTCGTGGTCGCGACCGCGTATTTGGTGCCGCATATCCTGCAAAACAGCTCTTCGAGCTCGGCCACTTTCTTGCCCTGCGCGAGCATCCCGGATTCGAGGACGCGCATCACTTCCCGCTTCTCCTCCTCGCCGATGAACGGCTTCGAGATCTGGATCATAGCACCACTTCCTGTTTTGTGCGGGCCGACTCCCTCGCCGCTTCCACCGCCTCCAGGGCGGATATCGCGAACCCGGTCCCGAACGGCGGGCTCTTGCGCGCTTTGGCGCATTCCACGAACGAGCGCAATTCAAGGAGCAGCGGTTCTGTCCTGGGCACCGGAATGTGCTGCACCCTGAATGACGGGCTCGGAGCGTGCTTGTAATCGAAATACGCGGCCACGTCGCCCTTGAGCAGGTCCGCGACGTACAGCCTCTCCTCCATCACGGCCTCGATCCGTCTTGCCTTGAAGGGCGTATGCCAGTTGGTGGTGATCATCGCGGACGAATCCCCGTCCATTCTCAGGAGCATCTGGGCGCTGTCCTCGCTCGCGTCTTTTCCGAACGAGGCGCACGAAACCGATTTCACCTCATGGCCCGTGAGATAGGAGGCCAGGTCAATGTCATGGATGCCGACATCCAGCACCACGCCCGCGTCCTTTATCTGCGGCGGGCGCGGGCCGACCCGCGTGAAGTGCAGCATGACTCCCTTTTTTCCCTCCAGCTCCTTCTTGAGCACGTTGACGGTCGGGTTGAACCGCTCGATGTGGCCGACAAAGAGCATCTTTCCGTTCCTCTTCGCGCATCCGTCCATCTTGCGCGCCTGTTCGATGTTTGATGCAATCGGCTTCTCAACGAACACGTCCGAACCGGCCTCCATCGCCTGCATCGCAAGCTCGTGGTGCAGGCTCGTCGGGGCGCAGATGTCCACCGCGTCCGGTTTTTCCCCGTCCAGCGCTTCCTGGAGGCTGCCGTAATGGCGGATGCGCCCATCCAGCTTGCCGGCGCTTGCCGGATCCGGGTCGCATACCGAAACATCCACGTCCAGCTGGCGCAGTATGCGGTAGTGGTTCATTCCCATGTTGCCGGCGCCGGCCAGGCATATCCTCATTTTTCAGCCTCCGTTTCCTTTTTCTCGCAGTCCTCGCACGCAAGGCCGTTCCGACCGGGTTCGATTTTATGGCCGCATTGGCACACCCGTCCGGCCACTTTGGCCGGATTCCCGTATGCCAGTGTATGGGCGGGGATGTCCTTGGTTACCACCGCCCCCGCGCCAATCATCGCGCACCGGCCGATCTTCACGCCGCACACGATCGTCGAATTCGCGCCGATGGACGCGCCGTCTTCGACCACGGTCTGCCTTACTTCCCAGCCGGGGTTCGACGCCCTCGGGTAAAAATCGTTCGTGAACGTCGCGTGCGGCCCGACGAACACGTCGTTTCCGATCTTCACCCCATGATACACGCACACGTAATTCTGCAGTTTGCACCGGTCTCCCACGACCACGTCGAAGTCCAGGTACGCTCCCTTGCCGATGATGCAGTCCCGGCCGATTCTCACGTTTTCCCGCACTTGCGCCTGGTGCCATATCTTCGTGCCATCTCCTATTTCGGCCTTCTGTGACACCTCCGCAGTAGGGTGCGCAAAATATCCCGGCTCTTCCTTCTCCATGGACATCTATTTGCGCAAAAAACTATTAAACCCGCGCGAGAACCGGATTTCGGGGCGAGCATCGCGGATCCCGTTCTCTTTTGAGCTTTTCGGGTTCTCCCGTGTAAGGCCGTTGCGTTATTCCTCGAAGAAAGACAAAACATCAAAAACTTGATTCGGGTCGGGTCAAACCAACCCGATTCGAGGGGCGGCCTTTGCCGGTAGCGACCGGCAAGAGCCTCAACGCTGTGGCGTTGCGGCCCGGGCCGCCCCATCGTCTTTTTCGTCTTATCTGTCAACGCCCTACCCGTGTCTGTCCGGCCCCGCCGCGCTCCGAATTCAATAAGTTTAAGATTCTCATCCGCCCAATTGATACGGGTTCAAGTACATGGCGCGAATTCATTCTCTCGGGATTTTAAGGGGCCACAATTCGGGCGCGTGCCTGGCAAGGGACGGGGAGGTCATCGCGCTGGTCAGCGAGGAGCGCTTCAACCGCATCAAGAATACCAATGCGTTCCCGTTCAAATCCGTGGAATTCTGCCTCCAGTCCGCGGGCTTGGGCGTAAACGACTTGGATTTCATCGTCTATTCGAGCAACGGCATCGGCAAATCAGACATCGCGGATCTGGGCCATAACGACGTCTACGCCTGCACGCAGGTGAACAAGTACTCCCCGGTCGCGAAGCTGCTGCAGAATCCATCGCTCTACGGGTTGTCGCTCAAGCTCAATTATTCCCTGCTTTCGCGCGATTTGGGCCTGGACGGCGTCCGGGAGTGCGTTTCCAAGGCGCTCGGCGCCCCCCCAGACCGGATACTCTCGAATGACCACCACACCAACCACGCCTATGCCGCTTTCTACGGCTTCTGCCCCAGTACGCAGGAAAAGACGCTGGTGCTCACCCTGGACGCGGAAGGCGACCTCTCCTGCTCGAAAGTGTTTGTCTCCAAGGACGGGCGTCTTGAATGCATCGCCTCCACGCCGGGGGGGCGGTCGATCGCCACCTTCTACGGCATCATCACCCAGCTCCTGGGCATGAAAATGAACGAGCACGAATACAAAATCATGGGCATGGCGCCGTATGTTTCCGAATACGAGAAAAACAAGGTATTGCCGGTCTTTGCCGGCCTCTTCAGCCTCAATGACGACCTCACGTTCAACGCGAAGATCGAGGGCTACGTGCCCCTCTATCACCATCTTCGCGAGCAATTGCAGCTCAAGCGTTTTGACGGCATATGCGCGGCCGTCCAGGAAGCGTGCGAGGACTGGTCCTTGTCGTTCGTTTCCAAGGCCGTCCGGAAAGCCGGAACCGGCCGGGTGTGCCTGAGCGGCGGCTTTTTCATGAATGTCAAGGCGAACATGAAGATATCCGGGCTTGACGGGGTCCAGGCGCTCTATCCCTGCCCGAGTTGCGGGGACGAAAGCCTCCCGATCGGCGCGGCGTTCCACGGATACTTCGAGGCGTGCCGGCGCAGAGGCGCGCGCCCGGAGCCCAAGCCGCTCAAGAACCTTTATCTGGGCCCCGAATTCGGCCGGGACGAGATTCGGGCGGCCATGGGCGAGGCCGGCGCGGATTCCCTCTGCCGGGTCAGCGAGCCTGCCGACATGCCGGCCGAGATCGCCTCCCTTCTGGCCGCCGGAGAGGTCGTCGCGCGTTTCGACGGCCGGATGGAATTCGGGGCAAGGGCGTTGGGCAACCGCTCCATCCTCGCCCACCCCTCAAAAACCGCGCTGATCCGGCTGATCAACGACCAGATCAAGTGCAGGGATTTCTGGATGCCTTTCGCGTGCACCGTGCTCAAGGAGCGGGCAAAAGACTATCTTGTCAATCCAAAAGGCATCGACGGCTCGTTCATGATCATCACGTTCGAGACGACCGAACTCGCCCGGCGCGAGCTGGCGGCCGGCCTCCACCCCTACGATTTCACCTGCCGGCCCCAGATCCTTTCGCGCGAGCAGAATCCGGCGTACCACGAACTGATCCGCCGTTTCGAGCAGGCAACGGGCGTGGGGGCCGTGCTCAACACCTCGTTCAACATCCACGGGGAGCCCATCGTCTGCTCGCCGGCCGACGCGCTGTCCGTATTCAAGAGAAGCGGCCTGGAGAATCTGGCCATCGGGCCTTTCCTGCTCAGGAAGCGATCGCCATGAAAAGCGAGGAATTCTATTCGGACCTGTATCGCCGGGATCGCAACTACGGTCTTGGCGGCGCGTACGATTCCCGGGTGATTTCGTGCATCCGGCGCGCGCATCCCGTCTTTTCCGAACGGATCCGGATTCTCGACGTCGGCTGCGGCCGGGGCGCCCTGCTGGCGCGCCTGCGCGAAAAACTCGGGCGGATCGGCTATAAAGACGTGCAGGTATCCGGGATCGACATCTCCGAGGACGCCTTGCGCGAGGCGCAGGCCGCCGGGGTGCAAGTGCGGAAGGTGGACGTCGAGCAGGACCCGCTCCCATTCGAGGACGGCTCATTCGAAGTCGTCCTCTGCTACCACGTCATCGAGCATGTCATCCGCACCGACGAGCTTTTCCAGGAATGCAGGCGGGTGCTCAAGCCGCGCGGGATTCTCATCGTGGAAACGCCCAACATCGCATGGCTTTTCAACCGGTTCATGCTCCTTTTCGGCATGCCTCCCCTTTGCGTCGAATCTTCCGCCCACAAGAACACGTATGGCATATGGTTCGGCCCGCTCAAGGAGCATCTCGGAAAATTCGACGTGGCCGGCCACGTGCGCGCATTCACGCTCCCGAGCCTCACCGATTGCGCGGTTTCCAACGGCCTGCGCGTGGTTTCCCGATACGGGGAAGACCGCCTATTGCGGATTTTTCCTTCCATCTCGAGGAACATCGGACTCGTGTTGACAAAAGACTGATCCTGCACAACGAACGGTAGTTGTCCGGCTCGAAAATCACGACGAAGAAGATAAAGAGGACCCGGGGGCCCGGGCCCCCGATCCCATTTCTTTCGCGATGCATCTTCGCCGCTTTTCATCCCGTCGCCGTGAGCGAAGCCGCCGAACAAGAAGAAAAAAGGACCGCCCGCGGATCAGCCGATGATCTCGTCCCGCCCGGATCTTTTCCGGGCTTTCGCCAGCACGTATTTCTGCACGAAGAACGCCGCTTGGCTGATTTTCACTTCCAGCAGCCGGGGGTCGAGCAGCACGAACCGCATGGAAGCGAGGAAGGCCGCCGTCCGTCCGGGGAAACCACCGGCCGTCAGCATCCGGTCTTCCGCATCGGTCCAGTCGCGCAGCGTCCTCTCGTCCGCCCGAATTCCCAGCGCCTCGTGCAGCTTGACGTAGTCCCTCTTCACCCGGTTCAGGACATCCGGCTCCCGTTTGTAGCTGTATGCGCTTATCGACCGGAATGCCACCAGCGGCTCCGGGATATAGCCTATCCTCCGTGCGGCTTTGAGCGCGGAAAGGAAAAGGAAAACGTCGTTGCGGTAATAGTCCCCGAAGCGGAGGCCGTGCTTTTCCATGAACTCGCGCGGCATGACGAAATTCAGCCCGATGGTGGTCACCATCATGGCGTTCTTCCTGCAAAGTCCCGTGAATTCGGCCGGGTCCCAGGTCCTCTCCCGCTCGAAATAGAACGGGCTCTGCCGCTTGTCATAGATCTTCCTGTCCTGTTCGTCATAGGCGCAATAGTTGAAATAGGTCAGGTCGGTCTTCTCCCGTTCAAGAAAATCCCTTATCCTTAAAAGCGCGTTTCTTCTCAGCCTGTCCTTGTCCGTGAGCAGCATGACGTTCCTGCCCCGGCAGTATGCCAGGCACCGGTTGAAATTCTCGGTCATTCCGACGTGCTCGCTCTCGCGCATTATCCTTATGCGCCCGTCCTTCCCGAGCGCGGAAAGGGCTTTGGGGGTGTCGTCGCTCGATGCGTTGTCCACGATGACGAGCTCCCAGTCCCCGAATTCCTGCGCAAGCATGGAGTCGACCATGTCCGCAAGGTATCGGTGCCTGTTGTATGTCGGGATGCAGACCGAGAAATACGGGATGTCAGCCATGTTCCGCCTCCAGCATGAGCGCTTCCATTCGCGCTCTCTCTTGCGCGAGGACCTTGCCCCAGTCGTAGCGCTCCACGAATTCCCTGCCTTCCTTCGCGAGGCGTTCGCGCAGCTTGTCGTCGTCAAGGATCCCTCCGAGGGCTTTTGCGAACGCCTCGAAGTCGTTTTCCCTCACTTTGATCACCGCTTCCGTGGGGAAGACTTCCCGGTATACGGGCAGATCCCACACGACCGGCACAACCCCGCACGCGAGCGCCTCCGCGATCGCGATGCCCCAGCCCTCCTCGTGCGACATGAATGCGAACGCTTTGGCGGCCTTCATGTAGGAGAATCTTTTCGTTCCCAGCACGCTTCCTTCGATGCGTATGTTCCCGTTGCCCGCGACGATTTTTCGCAGCTCCTCCAGTCCCTCCCCGCCGCCGATGATCCGCAGGCTGTACCGCTCCAGCGGGGATTTCGAGAAGCAGCCGGCCAAGTCCATGACCCCTTTGAGGCGGTTTACCCGGCCTACGTACACGCAATCGAATTTTTTCCCGTCCGCCTCGGCGGAGTCGATCTGCGCGATGTCCAGGCCGCAATTGCTGAGCATCAGCCTCTCCTTCCTGAATCCGGCACGGAGGAGGTCGTCCGCAAGAAGACGGTTGTCGCATACCACCAGATCCGCCTTCATTTTCATGAGCGTGTGCGTCGCGATCTGCCCGAAATACCCTGCCAATGCGCTGATGCGGCTTCCCGGCCTCTTCCATGGGGGGAGATAGAGGTGGAATATCTGGGCAACCCACCGGGTTCTCCCATCCGTCGTCCTGATGATGAACGCGCGCAGGACGTCCGGCATGTAGTCGTCCGGCGAATACACCATGGTCGGGCCGTTTATTCTTATCCTGACAAAAAGCGAACGAACGGTCCTTGCGACATATGCAAGAAGCACGTTCTGCTGCTCGTCATCCATGAGGATCGGGCGCATGTCGAAATCGTTCCGATGCGTATCCAGCCAGTGCCGCGTGGTGATGACCGTCTTCTCCCACCCTTTCAGGGCCTGCATGGCCGCGACGAATTTCATTCCGCCGCCGCAGACGACATTTTCCCGCGTCTGGCCGAGGCAGAATGCAATGACCTCCTTCATCGCATCACCGCGTCCGTTCCGATATCGCGCCCATGTTCGCGTCGATCCATGCCTTCATCCTTTTTATCCCCTCGAGCTTGTCCGTTTTCGGCGCCCAGCCAAGCTCGCGTCCGGCCTTGCGGATGTCCGACACGTAGATCTTCTGGTCCCCCGGCCTCCAATCCCCGAAACCGTATTCGGGCTCCACTCCGAGCCCGGCAAGTATTCCGAGATATTCGAGCAGGGAAATGCTCTGCTCCAGTCCTCCGCCGATGTTGTATATCTTCCCGGAAGAAACCCCCCTTTTTTCGTACGCCTTGTCGTACGCGTCAAAGAGGTCGTCCACGTACAGCACGTCCCTCACCTGTTTCCCGTCCCCGTATATCGTCAGTTTCCGGCCGAGCTTCGACGCAATCAGGAACCAGGCCAGCCATCCCTGGTCCTCGATGCCGAACTGGTTGGGCCCGTAGATGCATGACTGCCTGAATACGGTGGTGTCGACCCCGTATATGCGGTGGTAATCCCGCACGTACTGGTCGGCGCACCCCTTCGAGCATCCGTACGGGGAATGAAAATCGACGCACGTCTCTTCGCTCACTCCGTTCTTTGGCTCAAGCAGCGAATACCGTTTCTCTTCCTCCTTGGTCTTTATGCCTTCGAGGCCCCCGTACACCTTGTTCGTGGACGCATACGTCAAGTGGGGCGACGTGGCCGCTTTCCGGACCGCCTCGCAGACATTGAGCGAGCCGAGCGCGTTTATCTCGAAATCGCCGCGCGGGTCGGCCACCGATTCCG
Organism: Pseudomonadota bacterium; assembly: GCA_043804515.1. Classification (GTDB taxonomy): domain Bacteria; phylum Bdellovibrionota_G; class JALEGL01; order JALEGL01; family DATDPG01; genus JAZDIZ01. The sequence goes on from JAZDIZ010000029.1 coordinate 8,659, forward strand.
TCACCGCCACCTGCGCTGCAAGGTGATACACCCGGTCGCATTCTCCGACCGCCTTCTGGAGGGCTTCGATATCCCTTGCCACGTCCAGCCTTTCGAATACGAGTTTGCCTCCGCCCATGCTTTTGAGCCACTTGAGGTTTTCCTCGGACCCCTTCCGCCTGAGGCTGTCCAACACGACCACTTCCTCCCCGCGCGCGAGCAATTTGGCGGCAAAATTGCTCCCGATGAATCCCGCCCCGCCTGTTATGACATGCAAGATAATATCACCCTTTTTAGCGTCTGCCCGGCAATCCCCTAAAATATGAAACCGTTCTCCTTATCCCTTCCGGCAGCGGCGTTTTCGGTCCCCACCCCAGCTTTTCTTTCGCAAGCGAAATATCGGGTTTCCTTCTCTTCGGGTCGTCCTGCGGGAGGGGCCGGTATCTGATCTCTATCGGAGCGCCAATCTCTTTCTCCACCTCCTTCACGAGCTCAAGGACCGTGCGCTCCTGCGGGTTTCCGAGGTTCACTGGCCCGGCAAAATCCTTCGGCATTTTCTCCATCCGCCCAAAGCCGTCCATGAGATCGTCCACGTAGCAGAACGACCGGGTCTGCCTGCCGTTTCCGTGTATGGTGACCGGTTTTCCCGCCAGTGCCTGCGTTATGATGTTGCTGACCACCCTCCCGTCGTCCGGATCCATGTGGGGCCCGTACGTGTTGAATATCCTCACGACTTTTATCTCCAGGCCCGTCTTGCGCGCGAAATCGAAGAGCAGCGTTTCGGCCGCCCGCTTGCCTTCGTCATAGCATGCGCGCGCGCCGATCGGATTCACGTGGCCCCAGTACGTTTCCGCCTGGGGATGCTCGAGCGGGTCGCCGTACACCTCCGAAGTGGAGGTGTGGAAAACGGGGACATTCTCTTTCGATGCGTACTGGAGAATGTTCCACGCCCCCCACACCGACGTGCGGAAAGTCTGCACGGGGTCCCTCTGGTATCTTGGGGGAGACGCCGGACACGCGAGATTATAGACATAATCCACCTTTCCCACGTCCGGCAATGGCCGGACGATGTCGTGCAGGGTGAATCCAAATCCTCCAAACTCCTTAAGCTTTTTCAGGTTGTCCTCCGTGCCGCTCGAGAGGTCGTCCAGGGCCACGACTTCGTGCCCTTCCCGGAGCAGCCGGATGCACAGGTTCGTGCCCAGGAATCCGGCCCCGCCGCTTACAAGATATCTCATGAGTTTCCAACCCGTCCGGTCCGCCCGTCTTCTTTGCGGGCGGCTGTCCGGTTTTTCGGTCTAATCGAACTTGATGCAGTCACTGAATCTCGGCCACTTTCCGTCCTTTTCGGAAACCGTCGCGTTCTCCGGCTCCGGCCACGGAACGTTCAAATCCTCGTCATTGTATATGATGCCGCATTCGTCCTGCGGCGAATACGGCCTGCTCATCTTGTAGAGCATGCACGCCTCGTCCGATACGGTCTTGAACGCATGGGCGAATCCCTGCGGGATGTACAGCGTATGCATGTTTTCCGACGACAGGACGATGCTTTTGTGTTTCCCGTATGTCCGGGATTTTCTGCGCAGATCGACGATCACGTCGAAAATCTCCCCTTTCAGGCACCAGACGAGTTTCGCCTGCGAGTGCTCCCCCCGCTGGTAATGGAATCCGCGGATCACGCCTTTCCTCGAGACCGACATGAATTCCTCGGCAAAATTCGCCGGCACGCCCCGTCTTGCGAGCATTTCATCGGTGAAGGATTTGACGAAAAGTCCCCGGTCGTCCTCGAACCAGTACGGCTTTATCACGAAAGCCCCCCCGAAATCCAAATCTTCTATCTCAAGCCTGCTTCGTATCATTCTCGACCTCTTTTCCAAGCGTTTCCATCTGTGCGCCAAGCGGCTTTATCTTGACATATTTTTCAATCTTTGCGATGCTGACCTTAAGATGCGCCGGTATCCTTATCTTCCGGACGCCCGTTATCGTCCGGGTTATGCGCGCGCGCCCGAACCCGAAGCATTCGCGCATCCTTTGCGCCAGATCGTATCTCGAAACATAATCCGGTCCAACGGCATTGAATGTCCCGCCCTCGGAGCCTGCCGCCATCTTTTCGATCACCCTTGCAAGCTCCCCGGCCCATATCGGCTGGGAGAATTGGTCGTCCGCAGCCGCGAATTCCTCCCCCAAGCGATCCGCCTTCCTGAGCCTCGAGAACGCGTCAAGCCCTTTGGGGTAGGGTCCAAAAAGCCCCGTGGTCCTGAGGATCAG
>JAZDIZ010000030.1:0-11963 GCA_043804515.1 Pseudomonadota bacterium
GAACCGGACAAGATCATCGCTGCGAAAAAGTCCTCCCCTTTGATTGTGGGCCTCGGAAAGGGTGAGAACTTCGTGGCTTCGGATATCCCGGCGCTTTTGAGCCACACGCGGGACGTAATCGTCATGGAAGACGGCGAGATGGCGGTGGTCACGAGGGACGGCGTGAAGTTCACGGATTTCGCGGGAAAACCCATCCAACGCACGCCCCGGAATATCTCGTGGTCGAGCGCGGTCGCTGAGAAGGAAGGCTACAAGCACTTCATGCTCAAGGAAATCCACGAACAGCCCAGGGGGCTAGCGGACACGCTGCGCAGCCGGATCGTGGAGTCGATGCAGGAAGTGAACCTGGACGAAGTGGGGCTGACCGCGGAGGAGATTCAGAAGATCCGGCGGGTGGTGTTTGTGGCGTGCGGAACGTCGTGGCACGCGGCGCTGGTGGGGAAGTTTTGGATGGAATCAGTGGCCCGGATTCCCTCGGACGTGGATCTCGCGTCGGAGTTCCGTTATCGGAACCCGGTGGTGGACGACGGCGCCCTTTGCATTCCGATCTCGCAGTCGGGCGAAACGGCGGACACCCTTGCAGCGCTGGAAGAAGCAAAAAAATTGGGCGGCCGGAGCCTGGCGATCTGCAACGTCGTGGAAAGTTCGATCGCCCGGAAATCCGATCACGTCCTGTACACGCATGCCGGGCCGGAAATCGGCGTGGCTTCGACGAAAGCGTTCACGACACAGCTGGCATCGCTGGCGATGCTGGCGCTTTTCCTGGCCCAAAAGCGCGGAACGATCGGCAAAAAAGAGATTCAAGAGAAACTGCACGCGCTCGTGGAGCTTCCCCGGTTGGTGGAGGAGGCGTTGGCCCAGGACGCGAAGATCTCGAAGATCGCGGCGGCGTTCATGCACGCCCGCGATTTCCTTTATTTGGGACGCGGCGTGAGCTTTCCGATCGCGCTGGAGGGGGCGCTGAAGTTAAAAGAGATTTCGTACGTCCACGCGGAGGGGTACGCCGGTGGCGAGATCAAACACGGACCGATCGCCCTGATCGACGAAAACATGCCGGTGCTGGCGCTGGCCACGGGCGGTCCGACGTATGCCAAGATGTTCAGCAATATCGAGGAAGTCTTGGCGCGCGGAGCGAAAGTGATCGCAGTCGTCACGAAAGGTGACGAGCGGCTCAAAAAGCACGCGGCGGCATTGATCGAGATTCCCCAGACGGATGATTTCGTGCGGCCGGTGGTGGAGACGATCCCGCTTCAACTCTTTGCGTACCACCTCGCGGACCATCGCGGCACCGATGTGGACCAGCCGCGCAATCTCGCAAAGTCCGTAACCGTGGAATAGCGAATTTACGCGTCTAATGGATTGGGCAGCCGCGTAAGCACCCCTCCGGGGACGCGATCGCCCGGCGTTACGCCGCCGGGGCGTCGCTCGGCGCTCAGCGGCCGTGGCATTGGATGCATGGATTACGGCCGCTTCCGGCACGCCCCTCTGGGGTTTGCTTCCGCGTCCACCAATCTAAGAGCTTGTTTGGTAAGCGTGGCCTGCTTGGCAATGCAGGTGGTTCATCCGTGCCCGTGAGCTCGCCTTCCGTGTGTGGCTGAACAGTTATCGCTCTGGAAGAGAGAGACTGGAGAGAGTGGATGATGGGGACGGAGGGGGCGTCTTGTGTCTCAAACACCGGGTTGCTCACCTGTGCAAAATTCCGCCAAAGAATCGCAAAAGCAGGTTCCGGTAAGGATAGCCAACCTCTTGTAACTCCCCGATTTTAGACGTTTTCGTTCTGGCACGACCGTTGCTGTTCCGTATTGGTGGAGACGCTTATGAGATCCCGGAACCGTTTGAACGCCTGCTTCGGGCCGCTGCTATTTTCCCTCCTTTTTGTGGCGGGCTGTGCATCTTCCGGAAACGGAGGCACAAAGATCAATACGAACCTGGACCGATTGAACCCGGACGCCGCCACGTCCACCGTTTCTGTAAGCCCCTCGTCCGGTCTCGTGGCCGACGGGCAATCAACATCCACGATTACGGTAACGGTCCTCAATAATGCGTCCGAGGCCCTGGCTGGAAAGGCCATTCACCTCAATGTTTCGGGAAACCAAAACACCCTTTCGGCAACCGATCTTTCAAGCGGTGACGATGGAAAAGCGACGGCGACGCTGGCGTCAACGGAAGCGGGGGACAAAACCGTCACGGCCACCGTTGGTGAGGGAAGCTCGGCGGTGACACTGAGCCAAACGCCGACCGTCACGTTCACGCCGGTTACCCCTCCCTTTCTGACGTCCGTTATGAAGATCGTGACGGGAGCTTTTCACACTTGCGCCCTGGTTTCGGGGGGGCAGATTTATTGTTGGGGACAGAACGAAAAGGGGCAGCTTGGAAACGGGACACAGAACCGAAGTGCCTATCCGGCTCCTGTCGTGGACATTTCGAACGCGGTCGATCTTGTGGCGGGCTGGTGGCACACGTGCGCTATCCTCTCCACGGGAGACGTGAAGTGCTGGGGTTCGAACTTATACGGTGAACTGCAATTCAATCCGGCCGTCAACCCGCGACCGGTTGTCATGGGAAACATCGGAGGGACCGTGAAAGCGCTCTCCGCAGGTAACTCGACCACATGCGCACTTCGTACGGACGGAAAGATCATGTGTTGGGGCGACGGGGGTTGGGGCCAACTTGGAAACAACCAGCTCTATGACAACTCGACTCGCACGGGGGCGCCTCAGGAAGTGTTCGGAATTTCAACGGCTACGGCCGTTTCATCCAACAACGCCAGCAGTTGCGCGCTTCTTTTGGATCGAACCGTGAAGTGTTGGGGAGACAACGGCTGGGGGCAGGTGGGCAAGAATCCGGGACATCCGGACTATATGCCCAGCACGTCCACTCCGCAGCAGGTGATGGACATGGGCATCCCGCTCACGGCGATCTGGGTCAGCATGGGAGGCGATCACGCTTGCGCCGTCGTAGGGCCAATCGGCGCGACCAGTGGCCCGATAAAATGTTGGGGGGCGAACGATAATGGCCAGTTCGGAAATGGAGTCACTTTCCCGTTCGCCGATCCGTCGCCGGACCAAGCGCAGAACATCACCACGGCCCAAAGCGTCGCGGCCGCGGGTTGGAGAACCTGCGCTCTTCTGACCGACCGGTCCGTGTGGTGCTGGGGCAACGGACATCTGGGGCAATTGGGCAACGGAACAGAGTTCGCCAATTCTACGGTGCCCGTCATGGTGTCGAACCTGGATTACAGCGTAATGAGTCCCTCCGGTCTCGCGGTGCAGGAATCTCACTCGTGTGTGATTTTCGGTGACAACCGGGCGAGATGCTGGGGATTGGACAACGACGGCCAGTTGGGTGATGGACGGACGGCGGAGCCTGAACAGACCCTCTATGCAACCACCCCCGTCGACGTTCTTCACCCGTAGAAAATGAAAACGGTGAAGTGTCTGCGCACCCGCCAAACCGGGCAGAGCAAATTATCGAACGGCTTCAGAAGTCCGTGCCGATTCCCAGATACAGGTGGACGGGCCAATCGGTTCCGGAAAAGCCGTGCTTGGCGTCGTCCTGGAACCCGTACGCGATCCGGAAAACGCTGTTCCAGGGATTCGAGTCGCTGAACAAGAACGCCTTCAGCCGAAGCTCCCATCCGGAATCGACAAGAAGAACCGTTCCTTGGCCCAGCGTTGAATCGCGCGTTGCGTTTTGGAAGAGGTTCCTGACTTCGCCGAACGTCCAGGAGTTCCCGACTTCGGTGAAGAATGTGCCGTATAGGCCGTCCACATAGAGAAGGCTCTTTTTGTAATCCATCCTTCGCGCGATCGGGAACGTGTAGCCGGTGCTCAATAGAAGCATCGTCTCGCCGAAAATGCTGAAAGGGGCGTATCCGTAAAACAGCGTGTCCTGCGAGATCTGGCCGAACGCCCGGAAATCCAGGCGGCCTCCCAGGAAAAAGTCGTCGTTGATATTCACCCTTCTTGAAATCACACCGCCGTTGAACCTGAACCAGAGCGTGTGTTGATTCCACCACGGTGCGGGCCAGGGGAGGGCGATGTAGCGTTCCACCTTGAGAAATCCCTTGTGGTAGAAGTAGCCCTGATTCGGGGAGGGGATCGTGGAATCGGGAGTCGCGAGACGGGTATGGTCGAGGATGTAGCTGAGCGACACCTTCGTTACATCCCTCGGGTTGATGTCGAAATCCGGTGACGTCGAAGAGACGCGGCTGGCGTAAGCCCAGTTCAATTCGACCTGGTCGTTCGTGAGGAGGCGGAACGTCGTTTCGATCTGGTCACCGATGAACAGGGGGAACCCGATCCTGCGGTCCACGAACCGGCGGTGATACCAGAGCGAGAGTTTGTGTGAACCGGGGAGGGCGCGGCGGACCTCGAAGTTCTGCGAAAGGCCCGCGTCGATGAATTGAATGGCGTCGCGCACGATTCCGTTCGGCTCGTCCAACGAGGTGTCGCCGTCGTTGATGAATTGGAGCAGGTTGTTGCGGATGTACGCGGTGTACGTGACGTCGAGGGTCGGATAGAACATCCGGTTCTCGTACGACACCTGATAATCCTGGTCCCGGCCGAACAGCGCCAACGCCGTCAGATTGTGTTTTTCCAGATAGTCGGACACCTGTAGGGCCACGCCGGCTTTAAACTGATCGTTCTCAAAAACCATGCTGGGGAATAATCGGACCGGCCTGGGCCAGGGGAAATAGCCCCGGCTCTTCGTTTCGGGGAACTCGTTTCGCGTTAGCTGAGCCTGGGCCTGATCTTCGGCGACCGCAGGAGCGGGGTCGGGCGAACTCACGGCCGGGGGTACGTACTCGATCCGATACGGCTTGAATCCGAACGAACTGAATCTGGAATAAAGAAGCGTTTTTCCGTCGGCGGCCGGGTACGGCTCGAAGGCTCCCGTTTCCAAACGCGTAAGTTGCGTGGGCTGCGTTCCCTGCGCGGCGTTCGCGGGCAACGCATAGAGCTGGAAAATACCGCTCCGATCGGACGAGAAAATCACGAACTTCCCGTCCGGCGTGAACGCCGGATCACGGTCGTCCGCCGCGTCCAATGTGAGGGGCCGGGGGGTTCCGCCTGAACGGGGCACGAACCAAATGTCGGCCTGACCGTGATTGAACAGCGTGAACGCTATCGATGTTCCATCGGGAGACCAGGCGGGCTCCGTGGCTTCGGCGTCGCCTCCGATGGCCACCAGATCCCGCGTCCGTCCGCTTTCCGGATCCAGGATCCTGAGGTTTCTTCCGCCGTCGCGGCTCTGTGTGTAAGCGATCTCGGTTCCGTCGGGGCTCCAGGCCACGTATGTGGCTCTCAGCTTATGCGTGATGCGCTTGGGCCGGACGGAAAAGCCGCGCTTTTTCCAATCATAACGGCGCGTGAGTTTTCGCCGCTCAGTGGGATCGGAAGAAGCTCGAAACGCCGATTCGTAGGCCTCACGGACGTCGACGAGTTTTTTGAGATCGATCCGGTAAAGATCGAAGTACGGATAGCCTCCGATTACGTCACCCAACCGGCGCGACAGCAGAATCGTGCGTGAATCCGGGGACCAAGTGTGGAACGAGCCCTCGAACGATAGTGACAGCCCGGCAGGCCTGCCTTTCTCTTTTTCCTCGCTCCGGCCGAGTTCGGAAAGATCGAAGGGATTGGCCAGGCGCCGGAGCTTCAGGTTTCGGTCGCTGGTCCACGAGAACCAACGGCCGTCGGGCGAGAAACGGGGCGCGAAATTGAACGTGCCGTCCTTGTACGGGCGATCCGGCGGATCCGTTTGATCCAGGATCGCGGGGCTCACGAGAGGGATTCTTTCCCCCTCGAGGGGGCTCTTTCGGATCTCGGCCGTTTGTGCCGTGTACGTTTCGATCAAATGTTCCTTCCATTCGGTGTACAACTCCTGCGCGCTCTTGTGGAAGGCGTCCGCAAGGTTCCGGTCGAAATCGATGTGGTATTGGTCCGCAGATTCCCGGGCGATCGAGAGGTTGGCGTCCCGGCCGTAGGTTTCCTTCAACCAGCGGAGGAACGCGAAGCCCTGGTTGTAAACCATTTCCCCGCCTAGATACTCCCGCACGGTGATGTTTCGCATCTGGTTGAAGCTCAGGAGATTGTCTTCCAGAACGGCCGCGCGCAGGAGCATGTCCCTGTGGGTGTCCCAGAAATCGTACCCCACCGCTTCGTCGTCCAGCTGGGCGGTCCCCTCCGCCCACCAACGCGGATAAGGGTTGGACAGAACAAACGCGGAGGCTCCGATGTTGTGATTCGTATCCGTGCCCCCTCCCAGCACCAATCCGAAACGAAGCCCCTCCACCAATCCTCCGGCCGGTGAGGCCGCCTGAAGCGAAACGATGTGGGCGAACTCGTGCGTGATGACCTCGCGGATCCAGTCGCTGCGGCCGCGGAGAGGCAGGGACGAGGGGGAAGTCCAAATCGTGATCCAGCCGATGTTGGCGACGGCGAACCCGTTCGATTTGTCCTGGTCGTCCCGGACGACGACGTGGGTCGGCCTGGAAGGCTCGTGCCCGTAGATCCCGGTCACCTTAGGATAGATCTCTTCGAAAACGACGGCGACCTTGCGCGCCGTCCACTCGACTGCATCGTAGTAGTGGATGTACGCATGTTCCGTTTGGATCGTTCTCCAATGAATGTCGGGATAGTTCTGTGCCCGAAGGAGGGAAGGGGCCGCGGCCAGGAGGCATATGAGAATCGCCCTAAAACGCATACGCGATTCCCAATTCGGCTTTGAGCCCGACGAGTGATTCCACCAGCGGTAACGTGGGGTAGCTCTCGCCCCAGACGGGGATGGCGAGGTTCATGAGGAGCGAGACATCCCGGCTCAGCTCAAGGGTCCAGGACGGCGTGACCGTCAGGAGCATGGCCGAGTCGAGCCGCGCGTCGTCCACGGCGCTGTCGAACGTCGATCCGTTCACGGTGAAATTGAAATTCCGGATCCTGGTGGGGCGCCGATACAAATAGTCGAGCCGAAGCGCGACGAAGTTCCAACGGGCGGGACGCCACGCCCAGCGGCTGCCCAGCCGGACTTCGTCCCCCCAATCGATATGGAGGTTCCCGACCGGAAGCGACGCCGTTTGCGTCTGATCCGCTGAGGCCTGGAGGATCGTGGTCGTTTGAAGGTATTCGACGTCGGCGGCGAATCGGAAGGCATACGAGAAATCAGCGTCCCAAGAGAGAGCCGGCGTAATGTGCCATTTTAAGAGCGCGAGCGGAGCGAGGTCCTGATTTCCCGTTCCCAGAGGGAGCTTCAACGAGTGCCCCGTCGAAGCCTGCGAGAATCCGATTTGCGTATCGCCCGATGGAAAGCGCCCCTCGATTCCGAAAGCGGCCTCCAACGCCGAGGAAGGTCGCCCCCAGAACCTGAACGCCGCGCCCGCGTGCGTATCACCCAGGCCGAAATTGGATGCGTTGAAAGCGAGCGTCTCCTTTCGATAGGCCAAAGGGAAGTCGAGCCAAAGCGTCAGATCGTCCGTAAGGCCGTATTCCGCCGAGAGGAGGAACGTGAGGTCGATGAATTGTTCCTGCGTCCCGTCGCGAAACGAAGGATCGGAAGAGTCCTTGAGACTCCCCGAGGACGTGAAGAAATCGTCGGAAACGCCCCCGGACACGGAAAACAGGAACACGCCGTCGCCTCGGTGTGGCGTGATCGGATCTTCCGGCTCGGCCAAACGAAGGGTGCTCCCGTACGCCGGGAGGCTTGCCCAGAATAAGGAAAGAGGAACGAGGAACCAGGAAAGGGGGCGGTGGTTCAAGCGGCTTTCATTCTACCTGTATATAAAGAGAGCGCGAAGAGCGCATTTGCGGCACCCTTCGCGCTCCCTCAAAAGAACGATCTCAGATCAGCGAATCTCGAGAAAGCTAACGCTTCTCGATATCGGTTAACTTCCTCTCGATCGAATCGAGCTTTGTCACGAGCGTGGAAATGCTCTTCTCGATGTCATCGAGGTGCGTCATCTCACGCAGCGCGGAAGTGACGCGCTCGCCGACGTACTGCTCCAGGTCGGTGCGGGCCCTTTCGGGGCTGTCCAGCACCTCTTTGAGCAGGCTCTTGCCTTCCACTTTGCTGAGTTCTCCGCGGGTGACGAGGCGGTCGATGTACCGCTCGGCTTCAACATGCTTGCCCTGCTCGCTATCCACGCCGAGGAGGACGTATCGTTGGATAAAGTCGAACAGCGAGCCTTGGCCCCGCTGGATGATGTCGCGCAGCATGGTAAGCGGGAGAATCGACTTGTTGGCTTTCTCCTGATCCACGAGAATCTGCGTCAGGATGATCGATGTGACATCCGCTTTCGTGCGGTTGTCGATCACCTGGACGTCCTCGCCCTTCTTAATGAGCGAGGCGATTTCGTCCAGCGTGATGTAACAACTGTCCTTCGTGTCGTACAGCTTCCGGTTCTGATATTTCTTGATGATCCGCGATCCCTTGTCTCCCAGCATATGTCCTCCGAACTCAGTCATTTCAATCGTTTATGACGTCGCCCATCCCCGGCGATGTACAGGGCCAGATAACACAACGCGTTACCCAGATCAAGCCCCATCATGCCGGATGATGCAAGTGTGTCAAGAATTATCTCTTTTTAACGCGGGGGGGTTATCGGAAACCCCCAACAGTCGCCGGATTACGGCGTTTCTGCGCTGCAAATCGAATCCAAGTAGGCCTAACAAAAGGAAAAATCCTACAAATGCCGCGAAGACAATAAACACGATGAGGGAGTCGTAGACGAACGCCATGGTTTGATACAGCTCCCGTCCGGAGCCATGCGCCCACCGCTCGAAGATCAGCGCGAAACGAACATTTCGCGCCAGCACCGAGTGGAAGACCCCAAAATAAACCACGGTGAGCGCGATACCGATGAGGGCGTAGACGCTCCAGAAGACGAGTTTTCGGCGCCGGTATCGGGGATCCCGAACGTCCTTAAGAACGATGTTCTCGTAGCGGGAAAGAAAACCGCTCATTCCCGGATCGCGGCAACGAGTTCTATTTCGACTCGTGCCCCTTTGGGAAGCGCCGCCACGGCGACGGTGGAACGGGCCGGCTTCGTCTCGGCGAAGTATTCGGCGTAAATCTCATTGAGCGCCGGAAAGTCTTCCATCGACGCGAGAAAAACCGTGGTTTTCACGACGTCCCGGAACGTAAGCCCGGCCGCCGTGAGAACGGCTTTCAGATTCTCGAGCACCCGGCGCGTTTGAACCTTGATGTCGCCGGCCACGAGGGCTCCGGTCGCCGGGTCGAGAGGAATCTGCCCCGCCGTGAAAAGATATCCGTCGTGCACGATGCCCTGAGAATAAGGCCCGATGGCTTTGGGCGCGTGCGGTGTTTCGATGACCTTGTGTCTCATCTCACGTCACTGGAGGAGATTCCGCATCTATGAACCCCAGATACGGAAGGTTTCTCTGGTACTCCACGTCGTCCAAACCGTACCCGACGATGAACCGGTCGTCGATGGAGAAGCCCAGGTAGTCCACGGGAATCGGGTAGAGGAGCCGGGACGGCTTTAGGAGGAGAGAGCAGAGCTTGATCGAAGCCGGCTTTCGGAGCCGGAGGTTCTCCATGAGGTAGCGGATCGTGAGCCCCGTGTCCACGATGTCCTCGATCAGAAGAACGTGCTTTCCGGCGATCGGCGCGGAAAGGTCCAGCGTGATCTTCACAACACCCGACGAAAGGGTGCCCGCGCCGTAACTCGAAGCCCCCAGAAAATCGATCTGAAGGGGGAGCTGGATCTCTCGAATGAGGTCGGCGAAAAACAGGATCGAGCCCTTCAGGACGCCGACGCAAAGAAGCTCCTTGCCCCGGTAGTCGCGGACGATCGCCTCGCCGAGCTCCTTCACCCGTTTGTGGATTTGCTCCGGCGTGATCAGGACGGTCGGTTCTTGCGTCATACGAACGAATTGTTCGAGATCTCCCCGAACCCTCCCGCTCCCGGAACGATGTAATCCTGTTTGTTCAACCCCTTTTCCTCGGCGGGGAATTCGCCCGGCAAGCTGTCCAGGGCCTTGGGAGCCGAAAAACCCCGATCCAGCCGGAGCGTCAGTATCGTGAAATCGGGATGTTCCTTTTTGATCCGGAGGACGTATTCCGGCGTGACGATCAGGTTCAACGAGATCCAGCACCGCGCCTTCCCTTTCACGTGCTTTTCGTAATGTTCCATCACGTTCAGAAGAGAGCTTCCCGTGGCCCCCATCGGATCGGGGACCACCACTATGGCGTCGTCCAAAGGACCCCCGATCTTCGTTCCGTGAATCGGAGCGCCCGTGACCCGATGATCTTTGTCGGTTTCCCGATTGATGAATACGTGATCCACGCGCACGGAGGCCTGGTTCAGGACGGCCGTGAAAAGATCGAACAACTCGACCGACGGCATCATCCCCGCCCGTGCCAGGTCCACGATCACGACCTTGGTGTCGGGCGCGATCGCCTCGCCCTCGAAGATCGCCTCCTTGGGGTGCTGCTCCGCCATCCGGGTCGGCAGCCGGAGCGTTGCGCGGGGAAACACGTGATTCGCGAGATAGGCGCCCAGGCTCCGGTAGATGTCGCGGATGAGGCGGTTGGTTTCCGGTTGGACGCATTCGGGGCTTGAGAGCCGCGCCAGCCGGGTGATGAGATAGGGATCGTTGATGAGGTGCACGCCGGGGCCGTACCGGTGCTTGCGCTCGCTGAGCGTGAAGGCGATTTTACGGTATTGCGAATCCATGCGGCGACATCATAGTGCCTTAAAAAAGGAGCGCAAACATTGCATTCCGTCCGGCTCCAACGACCGTGCATCGAGTCGGGCGGCGTGGACCGATGCCTTCGCCTCGGCTGCGATGGAAAGCCGGTCGGTCCGAAAAGGACGTGGTCGCCTCGCTTTACGCAGCTCGGCGCCACTCGGCGCTCAACGGCCGTAGTTATTGGATGCATGGAGACGGCCGTTTCCGGCACGCCTTTTCGTCCCGCCCGCCTTCCCCTCGCAGCAAGGATTTCCCGGCCCACGCCGCTCATAAAGGACCGTCTTATTACCTGAAGGCAACACCATGTCGCCGCCACGGCACATACGATGATGCTTTCTTCCCAGGAGAAGAGAAGAAGGGGCCTAGAGTTTGAAGGGGTTGGGGAGGAGTTGCTCGATCGTTACGTGCTTCACGTCGCCGTTCCGCTTGGCCATATAAACGTCCATTTTCGGATTGAATTCGAACAGCCTTTGCCGGCAAGTGCCGCAAGGGAAGACGAAATCCTTCTCGGGTCCCACTACGGCGATGGCTTTGAACTTGAGCTTGCCGGAAGAGATCGCGTTCCCGATCGCCGTTCCCTCGGCGCACACGGTGGCTGTGGGCGCGGCGTTCTCGACGTTGCATCCGGCGAAAATTCTGCCGTCTTTCGTAAGAACGGCGGCCCCTACGGGAAAACGGAAATACGGCGTGTAGGCGTGCTCCCGGACTTTCCAGGCTTCTTCGATGAGCTTCTTGATTTCAGGCGCGAGGTTCATAGGTAGTGATCCACTCCGTGAGCAGCGTCGCGAACGACGGCGCGGCTCTACGGGTATTTTCGAGGACTTCCTCGTGCGTGATCGGCTCCGACGCCAAACCCAGCACGCCTGCGGCGTGGTTCGTGACGCAGGAGAGCCCCAAGACCTTCATGCCGTGGTGCCGGGCCACGATCACCTCCGGCACCGTGGACATTCCGATCACGTCGGCGCCCATTGTGGCCAGCATCTTGATTTCCGCCGGCGTCTCGTACGAGGGGCCTGGCACGGCGGCGTACACACCTTCCGGAAGCGGGATCCGGTTCTTTCGGGCGATGGATTTTGCAAGGGCACGGCCGTCTTCGTCGTACGCCTCCGTCATGTCCAGGAACCGGGGTCCGAATTCGTCCAGATTCAGGCCGGCAAGCGGATTGGCACCGAGCAGATTGATGTGATCCTTGATAAGGAGGATGCCGCCGGGACGAAGATCATTCCGGATCGCGCCCGCGGCGTTGGTGACAACCAG
>JAZDIZ010000031.1:0-4651 GCA_043804515.1 Pseudomonadota bacterium
GGGCACTTTTTCCGGAAAAAGTCGATCCTCCGACCCGGTACATCCCGGCAGAAGTCAAACGGGAGGTCTGGAAGCGATCGGAAGGTCGGTGTGAGTACGTAGATCCACAAACGGGAAGGAGATGTGAGAGCCAATACCTTCTCCAATACGATCACATGGGTCCCTTCTGCACAGGAGGAGCGTCCGACGAAGACAACATCCGGCACCTCTGCCGGGCTCACAATCAGTATTTCGCCGTGAAGATGTTCCAGTCCGAGGCTGAATTCCTTCGGGAGAGGCTATGACGCCGGCATGACAACGGAGCCCCAGTCCCCTAAACAACTGCTGAAATCCTTCCCGGGCCTTTCGGTCAACGTTGACGCCACTTCCCCGGCAAAGCGCGGGAATCCACCATCCCCTAACCAATTTCTGATTCTCATCGGATTCCTGACCCCTGATCCCGGATACCTGGGACAGGGACTGAGTGCCTGCTTGCCCACTGCCGGGGATAGGCTCTTCCGTTCGCTTGTTCGACTTGGCTCAAAACAGGATTCTGTGTTAATCCAACGGCCATGTCAGGCCATTCTCGTTGGGCGACGATCAAGCACAAAAAAGGTGCGGCGGACGCCAAAAAAGGAAAAGTTTTCACCAAGTTGATCAAGGAAATCGTCGTCGCCGCAAGGGCGGGCGGCGGGGACCCGAACACCAATCCGAGGCTTCGCACGGCGATGCTTGCGGCGCGGGCGCAGAACATGCCCGGCGACAACGTCGATCGGGCCGTCAAGCGCGGAACCGGTGAGTTGGAGGGGGTCACGTACGAGGAGATCAGCTACGAAGGGTACGGGCCCGGAGGCGCAGCCGTGATCGTGGACGTCCTGACCGACTCCAAACAGCGTACGGTTGCGGAGATCCGGAACACCTTCCAGAAACACAATGGCCACCTCGGGGAAGCCAACTCCGTGGCCTGGAATTTCGAGAAGAAGGGCTTCATCGCCGTGGACCGGAACCTGATCAGCGAAGAAAAATTGATGGAAGTCGCGCTGGAAGCGGGCGCAGAGGATGTACGG
Source organism: Pseudomonadota bacterium (assembly GCA_043804515.1). Classification (GTDB taxonomy): domain Bacteria; phylum Bdellovibrionota_G; class JALEGL01; order JALEGL01; family DATDPG01; genus JAZDIZ01. The sequence continues at coordinate 1,047 of JAZDIZ010000031.1, forward strand.
GACGAGGGATCCAACTTCGAGGTCATCACGGCCCCATCCGCTTTCGAGGGAGTCCGTAAAAAGCTGGAGGAATTCAAGCTTACGATGGTCCTGGCGGAGATCACGAAACTTCCCAAGTCCACGGTACGGCTGACGGGAAAAGACGCGGAAAACATGGTCAAGCTCGTGGAAGCGCTGGAGGACAACGACGACGTTCAGCACGTCCACTCCAACTCCGACATACCGGAAGAGGTTCTGGCGCAGCTTGCCGGACAATAGCCCGATTCTCGGCCGAAGAATTTTCCCCGTCGTTCTTGGCGTCGATCCCGGGAGCCGGGTGACCGGGTACGGTGTCATTTCCCAGGAAGGGAACCGGCTGATCCATATCGCCAGCGGCACGATCCGCTTGCGCGAGAAAGCCCCGCTGGAGCAACGGCTCATGAAGATTCACGAGGAGTTGAAACGCCGGATCGACGAGGCGTCGGCCGATGTGATGGCCCTGGAAGCCGTTTTTTACGCCCAGAATGTCCGCTCCACCGTAGCGCTGGCTCAAGCCCGGGGCGTGGCCATCCTGGCGGCGGCTCAAGCGGGGATTCCCGTCGTGGAATATTCCGCGATGGAGGTGAAGAAAGCCGTCGTGGGGTACGGGCGCGCCACCAAAGACCAGGTTACCGAGATGATGCGGCGTCTTTTTGCCCTCGGCCGCACGTTCGTTCTCGAACCGGACGCCGGAGACGCGCTGGCCGTGGCTCTCTGTCATCTGAATACGGAGTCCACGCGCCGACGGGTGGAAAAGGCGGAGCTGGCGCAAATCTCGGGAGGCGTTTCGTGATCGGTTGGTTGAGCGGAACCGTGCGCTTCATTTCGCCGGACTCCGTGACGGTCGACACCGGCGGCGTGGGATACCAGGTTTTCGTTCCCGCCAATGTCATTCCTTCCCTGGGACAGGCGGGGAACCCCGTCGAGCTGTTCATCCACACGCACGTGCGCGAGGACGCCATCGTCCTGTACGGTTTCGCCACGAAATCGGATCGGGAGCTTTTTCTTCACCTCACGACCGTAAGCGGTGTGGGGCCCAAAACCGCCATGGGCATGATGTCAGCCCTCCCCTCGGACCGGATCGTCCAGGCGATCCGTGGCAAGAATGCGGCCTTGCTCCAATCGGTGCCGGGAATCGGGCGGAAGACCGCCGAACGCATGGTCGTGGACCTGAGCGATCGCCTCAAGACGTTCCGCCTCTCGCCGTCCGCCGAGGCGGCAAGCCAAGGGGGTCCGAGCACGATGGCGGACGAGGTGGTTTCGGCTCTGCTCAATCTCGGTTACAAGCACCCCCAGGCGGAGGCCGCCGTGGCCCAGGTCGATCTTTCCAATTCCCGGTCCTTTGATACGATTTTGAAGGAGACATTGAAGTATCTCGCGAAGTCTTGATCCCATGAACGAGCGGGCTCTAAAACCTGAGGTGACGAACGAAGAGGTCCAGATGGAACGGACGCTCCGTCCCACTCAACTTTCGGAATACGTCGGCCAGGTCAAGGTGGTCGCGAAAATGAAAATCTTCCTCGCGGCCGCAAAGCAGCGGCGCGAGGCGATGGACCACACGCTTCTTTGCGGCCCGCCGGGGCTCGGGAAGACCACCCTGGCGTACATCATCGCCCGCGAGTTGAACGCCCCGATCCGGTCCACATCGGGCCCGGCGATCGAAAAAACGGGAGACCTCGCCGCCATCCTGACCAACCTGGAGCCCCGGGAAGTCCTCTTCATCGACGAAATCCACCGGTTGAACCGCGTCATCGAAGAGGTCCTCTACCAGGCCATGGAGGATTTCAGGCTCGACATCGTGATCGGACAGGGCCCGGGCGCCCGGACCGTGAAGATCGACCTAGCGCCGTTCACGCTGGTGGGGGCCACGACCCGCACGGGCCTGCTCACTTCACCGCTTCGCGACCGATTCGGCGTGGTGGAACGGCTGGATTTCTATGAACCCTCGGAACTCGTGCAGATTCTGAAGCGCTCGGCCCGCATTCTTTCGATTGCGATCGACGCGCCGGCTGCCGAGGAGATCGCCCGCCGCTCCCGCGGCACGCCCCGCATCGCGAACCGGCTTTTGAAACGCATCCGGGACTTCGCGCAGGTGACGGGAAAGAAGGCCATCGATCTTCCCGCGGCGCAGGAGGGGTTGGCCATGCTGGAGGTGGATCACGAGGGATTCGACTCCATGGACCGGAAGATCCTGAAAACGATCATCGAAAAGTTCGACGGCGGCCCCGTGGGCCTGGATACGCTCTCCGCCTCGATCAGCGAGGAGCCCCACACGCTGGAAGAAGTCTACGAGCCGTTTCTCCTGCAACGGGGCTTCATCAGCCGCACGCCCCGCGGTCGCGTCGCCACCCGCCTCGCCTTCCAGCACTTCAATCTCCAGCCCAAGCCCACCAATCAGGAAGCTCTATTCTGAATCATCACAATTCTGTTCATTTTCAATAAGTTACCTTAGCGCATCTAAACTGGAACCGTTGTTGACCTGGCGCGTCAAATTCGGTATGACTCGCCCCATGCGGGTGGAAAATCGCCTTCTGAAAGCATGTCTGGTCCTGCTTTTTTTGGAATTCTTATCGGCGCCGGCAGCGGCCAAAGTCCCCGGGGAATATCCGGACGAGGGGGACAACGCCGCTTATAGGATCGATGTAGGGGAGTTCCGCGAAAGCCTCCCGCCCCAGGATCGGGAGTACTGGAGACAGAAACTCGCTGGTCGGATTGACGAACTCCTGGCACACTCCTCTTCCTGCACACCCGCTGTCCGGTCAGGGGGCGGGGCTGAGGTGGGCGTCGGTACTGTCTTCCTCGCCGCTGGCTTTTATCCCCCCTTTCTCATTGCGGCTGTTCCATCGCTGTTTTGCTGGGGGGTCGGCGTTTATTTGGTTGCCGATGGCGCAGGCAAGCTGATCGACGGACCCCCTGTGGTTTTCTTCGTGCCGTCCGGAAAGAACCTGAAGCCTCTCGTGTACGTGGATGGAATCAAGAAGCCGGACGAATTGGTGACCGCGGTTGTGGATCTGAGGATCCAGCGGGGCCTCGAGAGCATCACGGCCGGATTCGAATCCGGACAACGCGAGCGTCGGCTGCGGGCTTTCGATCAAATTCTCCACCGCGCCCTTCCCGCCTACGCTTTGAAAGGCCCCAGCCACAGGCGGCTCGACGCGAAGCTTGCGCCAGGCAACTGAACCGCAGCCATTACTTGCATAGGTATGAAAAAGTTGCGGTGAGAGCCGAACTCCCGCAGTTAAAAAACCCCAGAAGAATGAACGGTTAAGGAATTGAGCGGCTGGCACGGAAGTTGCTGCTTTGAAGGGGCAAAGGAGTCCCACTGTGAAAATCACCCGCCCGACACTTCTGATCACTCTCACCCTCCTCACCCTCTCGTGGGCCTGCGGTCAATCGATCGACATGTCCGGAGACAATCCGGACGGATCGCTCGCCGCAGCCTTTGACGCAAAGGGCGGAAAGGGCCGTAAAGGACCCTCCTGCACCGTCAGCAATCCGGCCGACCTTGTGGCCGTGACTTCCGAAGGGCCCGGCAAGGCGCACATAGTCGCCGCGCGACCCAATAGTCTTTGGGTTACCGTTCCCGC
>JAZDIZ010000032.1:0-12985 GCA_043804515.1 Pseudomonadota bacterium
GTGAATGATTGAAGTGACCTCATCGTCACAAATACAACATTCTGGCTCGTAAGAAGCCGCCATGTAAGAAACGAGCGGGTCCATCCCATTACCTCCGCTCCGGCACCGCCCCATCCCGCCAGGCCCCGCTTCGCAAGTCACGTTCCAGTCCGGTCGCCTGTGCCACTGCAACCGAAGACCGTTAGACGCTCGTCTAATTATAAATAGAAAGAAGAGCGCAACGCGTGACCATGTTCGCCCCCGTTCGTCCCTTTTGCGTTGCTTGACGCACCGTGCTATGTGAGCGACCGAGATTCGGAGGCTGTCGTGAAAAAGAATTTAATGTGCTCCGTGGTTGTCCTGGGAGTGTTCGCGTCGGCAACGTTTTTATCGGAAGTCTTTGCCGGAGGACATTCCCGCGAGGATACAACTTACGCTGAGCAATCTGTGGTCAAGACGAATCGCTATCCCGTTGTCGAGACATCTCCAAGCAGCTGGGCGTCCTTTGATGACTTCATGAAAGCCGTTGAGGACCAGTTAAAACAAATGGACGCGTGTCACTATTCAGTCCATCCGAACACGCGACCAGGCAGGAATGACATCGGTTCCCAAGTCGCCGTTATAGGGACTGTCGTGTTCGGCATCGTCGCCATTGTTGCTCGGGGAGCCAACGCGCATGTCGAGCGTCTTGGCTTGACTGCCGCCGGCCTTTGTTTCTTCGGAGGCTTGTTCTATGAGGTTTGGAGAGGGGAAACATTTTCCACTTGGGAACTTCTTTTCGCGGATCACGACAACGTTCCGGTTGAAATGTATCGCATCACCGATGTTCGTCGCGGAGAGCAGTTCAACAGGGTTCGTGATCTTCTTTTGCGATACGGAATCTCAGTGAGCGCCGTCGCGTCTCGCTAACACTTGAGCCGAGAAGCCTCTTCCATTTATCAAAGAGAAAACTTGCGCAAGAGGCGGAACAGCCGCCGTCATGAAAAGGCGCTCTGGCCTAGATCGTCCGGCCGACGGGTTGGGGGGCCCCGCGGCGAAAACTTGCAGCCGTGGGGGTGCACAACCCGACGGCCCGAACACAGGCAAGGAAAACTTGTGGGCGGGCTAGCCTTCTACTTTGCGCACGTTAGCGGCTTGGGGGCCTTTCGGGCCGGTTGTGACGTCGAACTCGACGTGATCCCCTTCATAGAGGGTCTTGAAGCCTTCGCTCGTGATGCCGCTGTAGTGCACGAAGACGTCGGTCCCATCCTCTTTCGTGATGAAACCGTAACCCTTCTTCTCGTTGAACCACTTAACCTGACCTTTCATGAACGGCTCCTTAATCCGAAAGTGGGCGCATTCCATTCCCTTCCAGACGCACACGCGTGCCTTGGGAGTACTGATTACGAAAGCTTTCTGGGAGTTCAAAGTGAATCGCGGGACTCTTTCGGGTGAAACAATGTTACCCACTCATTATATGAAAGCGGCCCGATCGCTGTCAAAAGCGCGATTTTCCCATGCTTCTAGAAGGTTAGGCGCGCGCCTGCATATGCCAGGCTCCGATGGTACGAGACGGGCTGGTCGCTCGCGCCGCTGGAGTACAGCGTGTATTTCGTTTCAAATGCCCACCGTTTAGTCGGGTGGATCGTGAATTTCACCAGGATTTGGTTGAAGTTGTCGTCCTCGGCTCCCGTCAGGAGGTAGCGGCGCCCTTCCTGTGTCTCGACAACGACGGATGGATACTTCCGGAACTGAAAGGCGCCGATCAGATGGACGGCGAACAGCGTCGAAGGTACGCCTTCGAACGACGCCGACAGCGGTTCCTCCTTCCGCTCGCCGAACGGAAGCGAAACCGTCACGGTCACGCGGTGGTTCTTGAAGGAAAACGAGGGGTCGTTCGACGTGGAGTCTTCGTAGATATACCGGGCGGTGATGTACGGGAGGCCCAGATATTGAACCAACCCGGATATTTCGTGCTCCCGGTCGGCGCGGGTTGTGTCCAGGAACTGCGTTCCGAAGTACGCGTACTGCGCTCCGATCGCCAAGAAAGGAAACAGCGTCTTTCGGACGAGAACGCCTCCTTTTTCCAGGTAATAGCTGTAAGTCGGGATCGTCCGGAACCGGTAATAGGTGAAAAGGCCGAACGGCTCGAGACTTACGCCTGCGGGCAGCCCCCAGCGCATCTGGATTTGGCCTGACGGGGAATAGAAATCCTCGTTGATGTCCGAGGCCAACGCCGGGTCGGGATTGTCCAAGGCGGAGCTCTCACGCTGATACTTGAAGTCGGAACTCAACGTGACGGAAAAGCGCTCATTGGGAGCCCAGGTGAACGGGACGGCGATGTACTGGATCAGGCGGTTCTTTTCCGTGTGGCGGAAGAAAAGCTTGCCCCCCAGCTGGAAATTCCATCCCGTGAACCAAGCGTCGGAAAGGGCCACGGTCGCGTGACTTCCGAACAGAAGCCTGGCCAACGTGTCCTTTGTGGGGGTGGTGTATGTGCGGAAGATGTTGGAATCGTACTCGGGGCCGGCCTGGAGCGAGTTTTCGATTTTGAAGCGAGGAGGCCTCTCCTGCGCCTCGGAAAAGGAAGGGACGAGGAGGCACAGAAGGACGACGAGAAGGGGGATCACAAAGGAGGACTCAGCTATTTCAGCTGGACCCGTTCAAACTTTTGCGTGAGTTCGTGCAGGCGCCGAAGAATATCCTGGGTCATCCTCATCCTTTCTTCCAAACGCGCGATCTGTGTATCGCCGGAAGATAAAACCTCGGCCGAGGGCTCGCGGGTCTGCCGGATCGGGACGCCGAAGGCCTTGGCCAGCTGCCTTAGGGCGTCAGGTTCCGATTCGCCGGAAGGTGCGGTTGCCGAAGACAGAGGCAAGGCGTTCAGGCGGGTGGCCGCATTCTGCGAAGTTTCTGCGGTCGCGCCTGCAACTTGATCCGCTACAGCCGGAGCAGAGCTGTCCTTGGAAGGAATTATGGAGCTGGCGGACTTGTCGACCGGGGCGGAGCCTGCGTTCTGCCCGGATGCCGGGGCGTTGGCCGGGGAGCCGGCGGACTTGTCGATTGGGCCGGCCGCAGTGGTTGCTCCGGTCGTGACCGAGCCGCCAGGACTTGCCGGAGGGGCCGCTCCGACAGGCCCGGTCGCGCTTGCAGCGGTTGTCGCACCGGAAGATTCACCCACGGTCGCCGAAACGGGTTGCGTCGAGCCGGCCGCTGTGTTCGCGGCATCCTTGGGCGTTGAGGGGTTTTTCGTCCCCGCGTCGATCGCCGTCCGGCCTTGGTTCACAAGATCCGTCTTGGAAGCCCGGGGCGGGCCGTTGTGAACGAACCCCTGTTCGCCGAAAAAAGCCTCCTCTTCAAGAAGATGGCCGAGTTCGGAACGCACAAAACGCTGCCGCCGCGCTTGCTTGAGGTCGGCGGACACGGCAGCCAGCTCCCGCACCAACCGCCGCTCAAAATCTTTAAGGGCGTTCAGCCTCTCACTTAAGTCGTCGGAGTTGCCCCGCCCGGCCTTGAGGTCGCCCACGGTAGCCGGAAGAGAGGGGATCAAGGGCTCGATCGCCAGCTGCATGCGCAGGTACGAAAGCCGTTCCATCTCCGTAAGGGCTTCGCGGCGCGCCTCCCGGTTTGTCGAGGGCTTCGCGGCGATTTTCTCCCACTCTTCCATGGCTCGATCGAGAGCGCCCGCCATGGAGTGTCGCGTGGCCGCGAGTTCGGCAGCCAAGTCCGCCCTCTCGAGGGTCAGGCGGTCCAATCGGTTCGAGACCTGCTGGGCCTCCTTGAGCTGCGATTCGAGCCGGTAGCCTTGGAGAAGCGAAGAGCCGCTCTTCTGCTTGGCCTTGATGCGCGAGATCGAAGAAGTCAATCGGTCGAGATGGGCGGACACGTCCTGGATCTGGGCATTCCGGCCCTCGATCTGTTTGAGGAGCTGGTCTTGCCGGCCTTCCAAACCCTTGAAATCGGACTGCGCGAACAAGAGGGACGGGGACAGCAAGGAGAAAAGAACTAAAGGCGCAAGGAAAGCGCAATACGACGGAATTCCTCTAATCCTTCGTGTGAATCCCATATTTCTCCAACTTATAGTACAGCGCACTGGTCTTGATTCCTAGCAGCTCCGCCGTTTTTGTCTTGACCCGCCCGGCGTCCTCGTAGGCCCGGAGAATGAGCTGTTTTTCGAGCCTGTCCAGCGCCTCGTTCAGCGCAAGCCTGTTGGAGGGCATCTGGGGACTTTCGCGGTTCCCGGCCTCGTTCAGGCCCTCTGGAAGTTCCGGAAGATCGATCACGTTCCCCGGCGTCAGCACGTACAACCGCTCGATCAGGTGTTCCAGCTCGCGGATGTTCCCCGGCCAGTCGTGGGCCTTGAGGGCCAGATGAGCTTCCGGCGTGATCTCCAGCCTTCGCCCGCTCTTACGGGCGTGTTTCGCCAGAAAATGATCGATTAAGACGGGAATGTCCTCTCGCCTTTCCCTCAACGGCGGGACGCAGAGCGGAACGACCTGCAAACGGTAGAAAAGGTCCTCCCGGAAGCGCCCGGCCCGCACCTCCTCACCCAGATCCTTGTTGGTGGCGGCGAGTACACGCACATCCACGCGGATCGTTCGGGTCCCGCCGACGCGTTCGAACGAGCGATCCTGAAGAACCCGCAGGAGCTTGGTCTGCACGTGCGGCGGAATCTCCCCCACCTCGTCCAGGAAAATCGTGCCGGTGTCCGCCAGCTCAAACCGTCCGGGCTTGCGATGAGTTGCGCCCGTGAAAGCGCCGCGTTCGTGGCCGAAAAGCTCGCTTTCCAGAACACCCTCGGCGAGCGCTACGCAATCCACCTTGATGAAGGGTTTGTCGCACCGCTTGCTCTGCGCGTGCAGGGCCCGTGCTACCAGTTCTTTTCCGGTTCCGCTTTCCCCGGTGATGAGGACGGTCGAATCGCTCGGAGCCACGCGGGCGATCTGTGAGAGAAGGTTCTGCATCGGTTTCGAGCCCCCGGCCATGAAAGACGGCCGGTCCTTCTCGAGCTCGGCTTTGAGGAAAACGTTCTCTTCCCTGGTCTTCCCGTACTCCAGTCCTGAGCGGACTTTGAGCCGTAGCATTTCCGGCGAAAAGGGCTTCGTGATGAAATCGTAAGCGCCGAGCTTCATGGCCTCGACGGCGGTCTCGATGGTCCCGAAGGCCGTGATCACCATCACGAGCGCCTCGGGGGAGAGCTGGCGGATCCGCCGGAGAACCTCCATGCCGTCAAGATCCTCCATTTTGAGGTCCGTGATCACGAAATCGGGCGTGCTTTGTTCGAACATCTCCACGCCCTTAAGGCCCCCGCCGGCCGTTCGGGCGTCATGCCCCATCCGCGAGAGGATCTGGGCGATGCCTTCACGCATGGTTTCGTTGTCTTCGATGACGAGGATCTGGGCCATTATCTCGGCAGGAGAATGAATACGGTGGTGCCCCCGCCGGGCGCGGATTCCACACGTACCTCCCCTCCATGAGCGTTGACGATCTTGCGCGCGAACGAAAGTCCCAACCCCGTGCCTCCTTCTTTGGTGGTGAAAAACGGGTCGAAGACTTTTTCCAGAATTTCCGGCGGGACTCCCACGCCGTCGTCGGAAACGCGCAGCTCCACGTTGCCGTTCTCGGCCGCGGCCCCGATTTCCACCTTTCCTCCGTCCCGGACGGCCTGAAGACTGTTCCGGATCAGGTTCAGGAAGACCCTGCGCATCTGGTCCACGTCGAACTCCGCGTCCTTGACGCCGTTCGCCGTGACGGAGAAGCGGATCGACCTTTTCTCGATCTCTTTCTGGAACGCCACGCTCAGGTCCTTGAAGAACTCCTCGAGGGATACGCGCGAAACCTGAAGCGTGGAATGGCGCGCGAAATCCAGGAATTCCTCGACGAGGTTCTTGAGCACCTTGATCTCGTTCTGGATCCGGGCCACGGCCTTTCGGGATTCGATGTCCTTGACCTCCTCCTCCAGCATCCCGGCGAAGAGCTCGATCCCTCCGAGCGGGTTGCGGACCTCGTGGGCGATCCCCCTGAGCATCATCTGAAGTTCCCGGTCGCGGGAGACGATGTTCTTGCGCATCTCATCCATCACGAACCCAAGGAACCCGATCTCGTTCTGCGTCTCGATCGAGACGGATTCCTTCAGGTCCCCGCTCCCGATCCGTTCGGCCGCCGCGACGAGGTGCTGTACGGGGACCACGATCTTTCGGGAGATGATCACACTCACGAGCACGATCACGAAGATGCAGGCGAACCCGAAATAGGCCAGGCGCCTTCCCAGACGGTGCAGGTTCTGGAAGAACGTGGCGCTGGCATCGACGCCCACGAACGCGACGGCCCGATCCCCGTCCATGACGGGAACGAAAGCGCTCTTGTAGAAGAGGCCGTCATTCCCCTGGAACAGGACCGACGCGGCCGGTTTCCCGGCCGCCGCCTGCTCGATTTCGGCCGTGTTGAGGCGGTTTCGCTCCAGTGTGGAACCCAAGGGGACGTTCGGGGCGGTGTCGAGGAGGCTTTCGTTCTTCGGGTTGAAGACGTAGATCCGGGCGGCCTGATTCTCCAGAAGGATCCGTTTGAAACGCTCCAGGAGGGATTGGTACGTGAGATTCGCGGGATCCCGAAGCTCCAACGCGGCCACTTGATACGGGCGGATTTGGTACGAGGCGGCCAGGGAAACTGAAATCAGGCGCTGGCCCATTTCCTCGTCCAGCCCCCGCTTGGCCGAAAGATAGAAAAAAGCGCCCGAAGCCAGGAGGATGACCAGAATCGGCGTCAAATAATACGTGAGCAGGACGTTCCGGATCTTGTGTCCGTACCTCAAGCTGGCCCAGCGCTTTTTGGCGGGTTTCACGGCATCGAATCCTGGATCACGTCCTCGAAGTGGTCAACGTAAAGCCGCCCGCCGCTTTCCCGGATCGAGATCAGATCGAAGCGGGCGTTGCGGGGCCGTTCGAGGCGGGCCAGATAGCCGCGGCCCAACGCAAGCAACTTCCTCCTCTTTCGGGTGTCCAGATGGAGGTGAGGAGCGAAAGGATCCCCGGAACGGCCCGCCTTCACTTCCACGAAAACCAACGATTTTCCGGAACGTGCCACCAGATCGATCTCACCCAGTTTGGAGCGCACGTTCCGTTCCAAGATCGTAAACCCCTTCCCCTCGAGATACCGAGCCGCTTCTTTCTCGGCCCGCGTTCCCAAGTCTTTTCGCGTGTCGGTCATGGCGTTGCGGGGAGGCCCAGGTCGAAGGAGAGGCGGTGGGCCGGGCACGGGCCGATTTCCTTCAGAACCCGGCGGTGCAGATCGGTGCCGTATCCCTTGTGGTCGGCGAAGCCGTACGCCGGATACAAATGATGCAGCTCCACCATCAGATGGTCCCGGGTCACTTTGGCCATGATGGAGGCCGCGCCGATCGATATCACCCGGTCGTCCCCTTTCACGATGAGGCGCTGGGGAATGCCCACCTGGACGTGCACGTTTCCGTCGATGAGGCAGATCTCGGGAGCGGGATCGAGCGCCTCGATGGCGATCTTCATGGCCTTCAGGGCGGCTTCCAAAATATTGATCCGGTCGATCTCTTCCGACTCCACGACCCCGATCCCGACCGCCAAAGCCGTTTCCTCGATCAGCGGACAGAGTTCCTCCCGCGCCTCGGGCGTCAGCTTCTTGGAATCCCTGATCCGGTCCGCCAGTTTCCCGATCCGGTGCGGAAAGACCACCGCCGCGGCCACGACGGGACCGGCGAAGGCCCCGCGCCCCACTTCATCCACTCCCGCCACGCGGGAAAATCCGGACCGCCAGAGATCTTTTTCCAGGCCGAGAGGGGCATCATCGAAGGGGAAAAGTTCGTCGTGTGTCATGTGTGAGGCCTCCGGAGGGAAAGTCCGAGTTCCTCCAATTGCTTCGGGTCCACCTCGCTGGGGGCCTCGGCCATGAGGTCTGCGGCGTTCTGCGTTTTCGGGAAGGCGATCACGTCCCGGATCGCGTCGGTTCCGCAAAGGATCATGGAAATGCGGTCCAGGCCGAACGCGATGCCCCCGTGCGGAGGCGTGCCGTACTCCAGCGCCTCGATGAAGAATCCGAACTTGCGCTTGGCTTCCTCGCGCGAAAGCCCGAGGCGGTCGAAAATTTTCTGTTGGAGTTCGGGGCGGTGGATCCGGATCGAGCCTCCGCCGATTTCATAGCCGTTCAAAACCAGATCGTAGGCCTGAGCACGGATCCGGCCCAAGTTCTGGGTCTGATCCAGAAGCGGAATGTCGTCGGTGTGGGGGCTCGTGAACGGGTGGTGCACGGAAAAATACCGCTCCTCCGCGTTGTCCCATTCGAACAGCGGAAACTCATCCACCCAGACGAAGGCGAATTTGCGGCCGGGGGGAACCCGCATTTTTTTGAGGACGTGGACGCGAAGGGAGCTGAGCGCCGTCCGTGCGACGGCGGGCTGGTCGGCCACCAGGAGCGCCAGGTCCCCCGGTTGAAGCTCCAAGACCTTGGCGACCGCGGCGAGATCCTCGGGCGAAATGACCTTGTCGATGGAAGAGGTGCGTTTTCCTTCCGCTTCGCGGATCCAAACAAGCCCTTTCGCCCCGAACTCCTTGGCCTTCTCGACCAAGCCGTCGATCTGGCTCCGGGAAAGCTCATTCCCCTTGGGGAGGCGCAGGCCCCTGACCTCGCCCCCGGCTGCAACGGCGTCGCGAAACACGCGGAACGTGGATTCGCGCACAGCGGAGGAAACATCCCGGAGTTCGATCGGCCAGCGGAGATCGGGTTTGTCTGTGGCGTATCGTGCCACGGCGTCGGCGTATGAAAGGCGCGGGAAAGGTGTTTCGATTTTTTCACCCGCCACCGATTCGAAGACGGCCGCCATCAATTCCTCGATGAGCGAATAGATCGCCTTCGGCGTCGCAAAACTCATCTCCATGTCGAGTTGCGTGAACTCGGGCTGCCGGTCGGCGCGAAGATCCTCGTCGCGGAAGCAGCGAACGATCTGGTAGTAGCGATCCAGTCCCGCCATCATCAGGAGCTGCTTGAAGAGCTGTGGGGATTGGGGAAGGGCGTAGAAATGGCCGGGCTTCAGGCGGCTGGGAACCAGGTAATCGCGGGCACCCTCGGGCGTGGACTTCGTGAGAAACGGCGTTTCCACGTCCACAAATCCGGCGCCGTCAAGATGCCGGCGGATGGCCTGCGTGACTCGGTGGCGGACCAAAAGATTTCTCTGCAGCGCCGGGCGGCGCAGATCCAGATACCGGTATTTGAGGCGCAGCACGTCGGAGACCTCGGCTTTGTCGTCGAGCTCGAAGGGGAGGGTGCGGGCCTCGGACAGGATTTCGAGGGATGAAGCGATCACTTCGATCTCGCCGGTCGGGAGCTTGGCGTTCCTCATGCCCTGCGGGCGCGGCGTGACGTGGCCCGTGACCTCGATCACGAATTCGGATCTCAATTTCTCGGCCGTCTTGCAGGCGTCCGGAGCCGTTTCGGGCCGGAACACCACTTGCGTAAGGCCGTACCGGTCGCGCAGATCCACGAAGACGACGCCGCCCAAGTCCCTCCGCCGGTTCACCCATCCTTTGAGGTGCACTTCCTTTCCCTCGTCGGCGAGCCTCAAATCGCCGCAGGTATGCGTCCGCTCCCGGCTCATTATTTCAACAGACCCGCGAAATGGCGGGCCAGCTCCTCAAAGGGGACGTCGGTTTGGGCATGTTGGGCCAGATTCTTCACCGTTGCGCGGTTCTTGGCCAGTTCGTCGCTCCCGATCAGGACGGCGAATGCCGCACCGTCCTTGTTGGCCCGGCGCAGCGCGCTCTTGAGGCTTTGGGACCCCGGCGCCAGGTCCACGGCGGCGTGGATTCGGGCGTGTGCCAGCTCCTCCCGGATTCGGACGGCCTGGCGGAGCGTCTCCGGCCCCGCTTCCGGCGTGAGACCGATCACCTCGATCCGTGGGGGCTTCCGGGCCTCGATGTTCCGGCCGGAAAGGAGCAAACGCTCCAATCCCATGGCGAAACCGATTCCGGGCGTGGGCCTTCCTCCCAGCTCCTCGCAGAGGCCGTCGTACCGGCCGCCGGCCAACACCGCGTTCTGGGAACCCAGACCGCCGCCCACGACCTCGAACGCCGTGCGCGTGTAATAGTCCAGGCCGCGGACGATCCTGGGGTTCACCGTTGCAGCCACGCCTGCGTGAGATAAGAGATTTTGAACTTTTTCAAAATGCTCCTTACACGCCGCGCAGAGGTGATCCAACATCTTGGGGGCTTTGGCCACGGCGGCCGAGCAGCCTTCGCTCTTGCAATCCAGGACGCGCATCGGGTTCACGTCGATCCGCCGGCGGCAGTTCTCGCACAGCTCCTGTTCGTGCTTGTGGAGAAACTCCGTGAGGCGGGCGCGGTACGCGGGGCGGCAGTTTTGGTCTCCCACGCTGTTGAGTTCCAGCGAGGCTTGCGGCACGTCGAACTCGTGCATAAGAGCCATTCCGAGGGCCAGGACCTCGGCATCCGAAGATGGGGCCGGATCGCCGATGAGTTCCACGCCCATCTGCGAGAACTGGCGAAACCGGCCTTTCTGGGGCCGCTCGTGGCGGAACATCGGCCCCAAATAGTAGAGCTTGAGAACGTCGTTGCCGTGCTCGAGATGGCTTTCGATATACGCGCGCACGACCGAGGCCGTGCCCTCGGGCCGGAGCGAAATCAGCTCCCCGTCCCGGTCGGTGAACGTGTACATCTCCTTCTCCACGACGTCCGTGGTCGAGCCGATCGATCGGGCGAAAAGATCGGCTTTTTCCAGGAAAGGAGTGCGGATCTCGTCGTAACCGTGGAGCGTCAGAAGCCGCCGGAGCCGGTCCTCCATCGCGTTCCAACGATCCGTCTCCGGAGGCAGGATGTCGGGCATTCCCTTCAAGGATTTAAACATAGAGCGGCTCCTCCTGGACGTTGACGGGCGCGATGCCGAACACGGAAGAAAAGGCCTCCACGAAAACCTGCGCGGCCTGATCCAGCGAGACGTCCTTTCCCTCACTCCGGATCGACGTCATCCGGACGCCCGCGATCCCGCAGGGCGTGATGACGTCGAAATGGGAAAGGTCGGTGAGGACGTTCAGCGCGAGGCCGTGGATGCTGATTTGCCTGCGCACGTGGATCCCGATCGAGCCGATTTTCTTGGGCCCCACCCAGACGCCGGGGGAGCCTTCTTTCCTCGATCCTTCGATGCCAAACCGGGCCAGCATTAGGATCATGGTTTCTTCGAGGGCGTGGATGTATGCCTTGACGCCCATTTTGAACATCTTGAGGTCCACCACCGGGTACGCCACGAGCTGCCCGGGCCCGTGGTACGTCACCATCCCGCCCCGGTTCGTCTCCACGACGTCGAAGCCCCGCGCTTTGAGCGTGTCGTGATCGAACAAGACGTTCGTCCCCGGCTCGCCCCGCCCGACGGAGATTGTGGGAGGATGTTCCACGAGAAGAAGGTGCCCCTTCAATTTTCCTTCCTGGATTCCGCTGCGGATCTTCTCTTGCAGGTCCCAGACCTTAAGGTAAGGCCTTTGGCCGAGATACGTCCACGGGAGCGGTTTTACTGCCAAAGCTTCCATTCGTTTTTTTCCAGGACGAACTGCAGGACCTGGGATTCCCCGATCAAGCCGTGCGTCCAGTTCACTTCCATCATCGCGCGGTCTCCTTGGTACACCGGCTCCGCCGGCGAGAACAGCGTCTCGACGGTCACCTCCTTCATTTTTTGGAACGTCTCTTTCGGGATTTTCTTGAGCTCTTTCGCCTTCTCTTTCTGTTTGGAGGAGACGTAGCACTTCACTATTTGGTCGATGTCCCCCTTGACGGCGGCCGTCTTCCACATTTCGAATGTCAGGCGCGGGGTTGCGAAGGGTGAAGAGGGCTTCGCCGTTTCCGTAAGCAGGTTCGGCGTTGCGCCAGCGGGTTTTGCGGACTTCGACACGGGAAACGGCGTGTAGTCGATCGAGAGGATCTGCTCCTTGGCGATTTTCCGCTCCGGCCCTTCACGGGTCGTCACCGCGTAAACCCCGTCGGCAACGCCTTTGATGGTGCCTTCCAGAACTTCCCCGCTTTTGAGCCGCAAGGTTTCCGCGGACGCCGAAGAGAGCCAAAAAAGGAGGGGGGCTAAAGCAAAAAACACAATCGTTACGGGATGTTGGGTTTTCACGGCTTTGGACTGTAAACCACGAGCAGCACGGATTCAAAGGGTTTGAATTTGCCCCATTGCGAGACTCCTGGCATTTTGAGGCCATGAATTTTTCCTCCCCGACAGACGTTCAGGTTATTGGCACACAGAACCGGGCTCTAGTCCGCGTGATGTGGGTCTCTTTTTTTGCGATCCTGACGGCCGCGGGAGCGTGGGTCCGGATCCCGCTTCCGTTCACACCTGTCCCCATCACACTTCAAACCCTGGTGGTTCTCGCAAGCGGCGTTGTTTTGGGAAGAGACGGGCTCTACTCGCAGGTTCTTTATTTGATTCTGGGCGGAATCGGCTTGCCGCTCTTCGCGAACGGGGCCGGGAACTTTCCCTATTTGTTCAGCGCCACCGGGGGCTATTTGGTCGGCTTTGTGGCCGCCTCGGCCGTGGCCGGGAAATGGCTGCACCCGATGTGGGATTCTTTGAGCATTTGGGGGAGGGCTTGGAGGCTCGTCGCCGTCCAGCTCTTCATCTTCATCCCGGGCGTTCTGCAACTGGGGCTGGTTTTGGGAATCACGCCCGCGAAGGCGGTTCTTCTGGGCTTCGTGCCTTTCTTGATCGGGGACACGATCAAGACGTTTGTTGCGGCGGCGATTCCCGCGCGGTTGATACGCAAGTAGCAGGCAGCGCAACCGCTGAAAGCCAAGGATCAATCCTTAACAGGCTGCGGAAAAACTGGCATCGAAGTCCGCCGCCGGCGCGTCCCAAACAAAAAAAGGTTGTTTAAGGGGGGAAGACGGGGCCTGCAACTCGGCCAGCGTCACGGGCGACTCGAAAGCAATTCGGCCTCGGACTGAAACATCTTTCCTGCAAAATACTGATTGTGCATCCGGCATAAGTGCCTGATGTTCTC
>JAZDIZ010000033.1:0-8731 GCA_043804515.1 Pseudomonadota bacterium
CCGCTCGCCGTCATCGAGTTCTCCTCGCCCAACATCGCCAAGCCTTTTTCCATCGGCCACCTCCGGTCCACCAATATCGGCGCCGCGGTCTCGCGGATCTTCGAAGCGCGCGGCTGGCGGGTGATCCGGATCAACCACCTGGGGGACTGGGGAACGCAATTCGGAAAACTCATGAGCGCGTTCAGGCGCTGGGGGAACGCCGAGCAGCTCAAGGAAGACCCCATCCGGAAGCTCTACAAGCTCTACGTGCGCTGGCACGAGGAGGAAATCAGCGACCCCACTCTGATCGAGGAGGCGCGGGAATGGTTCGCCCGGCTGGAGAGGGGGGACACGGAAGCGAAGGAGCTCTGGGAATGGTTCCGGGAGATGACGCTGAAGGAACTCAAGTCGCTCTACGCAACGCTTTCCGTGGATTTCGATTATTACTGGGGGGAGAGCTTTTACGGCGAGCGGGTACCCGGGGTCCTGGACGAACTGGAGAAAAAGAAAATCTCCAGAATCAGCGACGAGGCCACGATCGTGGATCTCGAAAAGGAAGGGCTAGGCATCTGCGTTCTCAAGAAAAGCGACGACACGTCGCTGTACCTCACGCGGGACCTGGCCGCTGCGATATACCGCAATGAACAGTTCCACTTCGACCGCATGCTTTACGTCGTGGGCGCGCCCCAATCGCTTCATTTCAAGCAAACCTTCCGGATCCTCGAACTTCTGGGGCATGAATGGGCGGAAAAATGCGAGCACGTGGCGTTCGGCCACATCGCGTTCGGCGACGAGGCGATGTCGACGCGCAAGGGGAACGTGGTCTTTCTCTCCGAAGTGATCGGCCGGGCGCAGGAGCTGGCCCGGAAAATCGTGGACGAGAAAAATCCCGACCTGGAACACAAAGACGCGGTGGCGAAGTCCGTGGGCCTGGCGGCGATCCTGTTTGCCGACCTGAGCGCCCGCCGAATGAAGGACGTGAAATTCGCTTGGGAGGAGATCCTCTCCTTCGACGGCGAAACCGGCCCGTACCTCCAGTACTCGTTGGTCCGGGCGCAAAGCGTTCTGCGCCGCTGGGACAAACCCATCGAGGGGGAACTTGCTCCTGGTGTCCTGGAATCGGCTGAGGAATCCGCCTTGGTGCGGGAGCTCTCCCGATTCCCGCAGGTTTTGGCGCGGGCGGAGGCGGATCGGGAGCCGTTCTTCGTGGCGCAGTACGTGATTTCAGTGGCGAAGGCGTTCAATAAATTCTACGGCGTGCACAGAATTCTGGAGGCGCCCGAAGCCACGGCCCGCGCCCGGATTGTCCTGACGTGGTGTACGGCACAAGTCCTCAAGAACGGATTCAAACTGCTGGGCCTGCCGGTCCTGGAAAAAATGTAGATCTCGTTACGGTATCGGCGTCGCCATCGCTGCCGCAGTAGTCTCGAAATATTTTCGGACGGAGCGGACGTCCGCGTTGAAGAGGGATTTGGCCTTCGGAAATTTGGGCGGCGGGTAGTTCATCAGGATGGGATTGTACTTGACCGTCTTGCGGGCAAATCCCGCCAGGCCGCTGTACGTCCTCCTGTTGATGTTTCCGAAATCACCGGTCACGAGAGATCCGCTGATCCAAAGCTGGTCGGCCGTGCCGCGGGAGGCCTCAAATCCGATGTGGCATTGGGGGGTGTGAGTTACGGGGTTGTCAAATATCTTGCGCGTGTCACTGGGGTAATCGGGGGAAACGGAATAAATGGTACCAGGATAGTTGAGATAATTCTCCCAATTGTGGCCCGTGCAATAAATCGGTTCGGCCCAAAGCTCGTCGGCGGTATTGATGTCCCCCACGCAATCCCGATTCTTGTAAATCGACGGATGCGTGGCGGCATCCGGGAGGTCAGTTATGCAAGGTGCGGGAGGAGAGAGCGGCGGTTTCTGTGTGGTGTAGAGGCCGCAATCCGGATGCCCGACGTTTGGGCTGTTGTCAGTATTTCGAGGACATGCGGGAACGACGAACCCCTTGGGATTGATGTCAAAACGGTTCAGGTTCTCGGCGTTTAATTTCCCGAAGAGAAGAAGCGCAGCCTCGATGTCGAGCGTCGAGGAGTAGTTCACGGATCCATAGGTTAAAGGGCCGTTCACATAGACGGCCATTCCGACTTTTGGGGGGCAACTGATGGCGTTTCCCGACGAATCGTAACAGGCGGGCCAGCTGGTCACCGTTCCGTGATGAGACCCGTACCCTGTATCACCCGTATCCGGATCGATATAACCGGGAAGCCCATACGACCAATTATTAAAGTCCCATGTGACGGGAAAATTCGTCCGGCCGAACCACCTCCAGGCTCCCGCCCAAAGAAAGGTGGGGTTAAAAACATAGTATGAGTAGACGGAACTGTCCGTGCTTTGGAAGTTGGGCCACCAGGGATTGACGGGGTTCTTGACCGGGACGTCCATCGGGATGATGAGGTCGTGTTCGGCGATCAGCCCCAGGTAGTATTTCGCGTTCTCCCCGTCGCGGTTCACGATGTCTCCCCAGACGTTGAAGTTGTCGGCCACGATCGTGAGCGGTTTGCTGTAAATTCCCTTGATACCGACCGTCCTTCCGCGGGCGCAGATCACCAAGCCTTCATCGGGAATGGTCACGGAGGGGCCGCTCATGGTGTCTTGATAAGAAGAGAGGGCGTTCACGTACCCAGCGGCGTTGGGTGGCCAGCACACGTGGGGCTCGATCACGTTGTCTTTGAGCAAAAGGCATAGGTTTCCGTCCGACCACGCTTCCCAATTGTAATCGGGCTCCGTGCACGCATCGTTGACGATCGTGTCTTGCCGGAAATCCTCTGTGAGATCCCGGTTCGTGAACCCTTTTTGAAAATCCAACCCGGTGAACGAGCCTTCAATGTCGAACGGTACGGAAGAGTCTTCTCTGAAAATCACGGGATCCGTAAAGGCCGAGACCGAGCCGTACTTGAACGTCGGGTGAAAACCGAAATAGACCAGGCCCTTATAGTTTGTGGAATAGAGGTTGAAGGGGCCTAGCGGACTGGGATGCGTGGGATTTATCACGCCGTACGAGAATCGGGCCAGGTTCTCGGTATGAATGGAAACTAGACCCTCCTGAACGAAACTCCGTCCGCTTGTGTTGTCGATGACGTGCGATCGGACAATAAAAGCTTCGGTCCCTTCGTAAGGTTCCAAAGGGGGGGTGGCAGCCTGCGTGTTCGAGGGAAGCGCCTGAACGGTCACGCGGAGCTGGAATCTTTCGGCTTGCTGATCGAATTTGAATCTTTCCCCGAGGGGGAACTCCTTGCCGTTGTCCGTGGTGTATCCTTTGTCGATGGCGGCAAGATAGTCCCAATACTCGCCAGCCGATTCGTCCGGCAGCTGCGGCAGCTTTGATGCGCACGCACGGGGCGTGGCGGGACAGACTTCCATCGGTTTCTGGACCAGCTTGAGAAGCTCGCTTCTGGCCCGGGTGAAGCCGGAAGCGGCCAGGTTTTCGAGTGTGACGCGCGCTTTCAAAAGTCCGCCCACACGGAAACCCGAACGGATCGTTCCGAGCGAGGCGATTCCCATTCCGATGAGCGCTACAACGACCAACGCGACGACCATCGCGGCTCCGGAAACGGACGGCTGCCTGGGATGGAGCGCCTTCATCACTGTCCGGCGTCGCCCTCTTCCACGGGTCCGACTGTCGCGGTGGCCGTTGGACCCGGATTGGGGTTCCCGGGAACAGTGGGGACGGGGGTGGGCGTGATCCACGCCTGGGGTGTCCTGACGAAATTGATGGGAGGGGCACTGACGGGGTGCACGATCGTTTCGGGCCCCACTTCCCGGACCACGACGACATCCGTAGGAGTTACGGCGGCGTCTGGATTCTTGTCGTCGGGCAGGTCCTCGACCACAAGCTCCAACCGGACACGCTGGAAGTATGGATAACCGATTTCGTTCTCACACCCCGGTAGTGCGTCCGTCATCTTGGGCCCGGCTTTCGGCGTTCGCGTTTCGCGGGATTCTTTGGGAGGATCGGGCGGCGGAATTTTCCAGACTTCGTACCAAATCCGGAGCTGTTTCATTCCCATGGCGAGGGGCGTGAAATTCCGGATTCGTTGGCCCGGCTTCGAAAACCATCGAGTGGAAGGATTGAAACCGTCATCCAGGACGTGGTTGTCCTGGTAGAGCGCTTTCTCCGTAGAGCTGTGGGCCAGAGTGGCTATCTCGACGCGCTGAACGAATCCGGTTGCCGCATCGAAGGTCTTCTGGAACGGGAGGTTCCAGAACGAAAGGCTCGAACGGTGTTCAATCGTCGTTCCTTGAATCCTCGTGACGCGAAACAGCTCCGATCTCTTGCTGTCCGCGATGACGGCGTAATCACCCACCTTGAGACCGGACGGCGTCTGGTTGACCACAATGGATTCGTTGCCCACGACCGTTGAATCCTTAAGAAACAAGTAGGTCGAGGAGGCGGGGACGTATGCCACGCGGATGGCGTCGCTTGCGGAGTCCGCCGGCACGGCACCGGACGGGTCCATGAACGTCATCCGCCCATCCTGATCGAGGGTTTCCACGGTTTGCCCGGGCAGGGCCACGAGTCCGTGCGGGATCAGCGGCACGGGGTTGCCGAAGAGCGTGGGCAACGGCGTCATCATTTCTTTTGTGCAGACCACGGGAGTCCCGGTCGCCTGGGGAATCGGATCGGGCGGCGGGGAATTCCCCAACACGGTGTTCAAGGAGCCGAAGAGGCTCACGGCGTTTCCGATCTCGCTGTACATCCGGTCCATCGCTTTGTCGGTCTCGATCCTGCTCTTGGTATTGCGCAGCGTGACCGAAAACTTGCGCGTTTGCTTGGTCAGGAACGTGAAAAGGAACAGCCCCATCACGAGGAAAACAACGAGCGAAATCATCATCTCGACAAGACCGAATGCGCCGGTCTTCGTGTCTTTCATGTCCTTCAATTTCCGGCGTCCCCCGAAATTCAGGATGGGGCGAATCGACACGCGCTAGCCTACCACGGAAGCGGAGCATCGTTAACACGCGCCTCGGTTTTGTGCGGCGTAGGCGCCGAAATGAATTTCATTGAGTGTGCCGGCTGATTCGATAAACGGTTGGTGTGACGCTTCCGGAACTCCTTCAAACGGCGTTCAGCCGATACCCAAAAAGCGTGGCATTGCGCTGGAGGACGGCAGCCTGGAGGGAAATGACGTACGCCGAGGTCGCGGCGCAGGTGAAGTCCGCGGCGAAAGGCCTTCTCGCGTTGGGCGTCGCGCCCGGGGACCGCGTGGCGATCCTGAGCGGCAGCCGCCCGGAATGGGTGACCTGCGACATCGCGATTCAATCCGTGGGTGCGATCGCCGTGCCGCTCTATTCCACGAGCAGCGTGGCGGCGGCCCGGTTCATTCTCAATCACTGCGGGGCGAAAGTTCTGTTCACGTCACAGGCATGCGCGAACCTGGCGCGGGAGGCCATGGCCCCCGGCCAACTCCCCGTCAGTTTCGATACGGACGGGCTCACGTTCGAGCGACTCCAGGCCCAAGGTGCAGCTATTTCGGATGAGGAGGTGGAAGCCCGCAGGAAGGGTATCCGGGAGGACGATGTAGCGGCGATTATCTACACCTCCGGAACGACCGGCGATCCCAAAGGCGTGATGCTCACACACGCGAACCTGGTCTCGAACATCGAAGCGGCCACGAAGCTTTTCGACGTCCGTCCCGGAGATCGCGCGCTCTCGTTCCTTCCTTTGAGCCACGCTTTGGAGCGGACCGGAGGCGTTTTAGCCATGCTGTCCAAGGGAGCCGCGGTCTCGTTCGCGGAGGACGCGACGACGATCGCGCGGGACCTTACGGAAGTACGCCCGACGATTCTCATCACGGTTCCGAGGATGTTGGAGAAATTTCAGGCGCGGGTCATGGAAGTGGTTGAGGAAAAACCGAAATGGCTGCGGCGTCTTTTTGCAAAAGCGATGGAATCCGGGGGGCGGGGAGTGCTTTCGCCCATCTATGAAGTCCTCTTCTTTTACCGGATCCGGCGGGGGTTTGGAGGCCACACCCGGTTTGTGGTCTCCGGAGGCGCTGCCCTTGTTCCGGAAATCGCAAGATTCTTCCTTACGGCGGGCGTGACGCTGCTCGAAGGGTACGGCCTCACGGAGACGTCGCCGATCGTGACGGTGAACCCGGAGCGAAAGAACAAGGTGGGCACGGTAGGCCCGCCTCTTGGCGGGGTGGAAGTGGGAATCGCCGAGGACGGCGAGATTCTTGTGCGGGGCCCCAACGTGATGAAAGGGTATTTCAAGGACCCGTCAGCTACGGCGGAGGCGATCGATTCGGACGGTTGGTTTCACACGGGAGACGTGGGGGAACTGGATGCCGACGGGTACCTCAAGATCACGGACCGGAAAAAGGACATCATCATCACGTCGGGCGGAAAAAAGGTGGCGCCGCAACCGATCGAAAACGAGCTCAAGAGCGATCCGCTGGTGAACCAGGCTTGCCTGGTGGGCGAAAAACGGAATTATGTGGCGATCCTGATCGTACCGAACTTTGAGGCCCTGGAATCCAAGGCGCATAAGGCAAAGTTGCGTTTCTCCGGGCGCGAGGAGCTTTTGAAACACGGATGCGTCCGAGCGTGGTTCGAAGAGATCGTCGCGCGCGTCAACTCCAATCGCGCGCAGTACGAAACGATCAAGCGGTTCCGGTTGATGAGCCGCGAGTGGACGATCGACGTCGGAGAACTCACGCCCACGATGAAAGTCCGCCGCCGGACGATCTTCGAGCGGTACAGAGACGAGATTGAGGAGATGTATCGGTGAACAGGAGACTGTAGCCCGACTTCCGCCCCCGTTCCCGGGGCGGCCTGGGGTGGACGGGGCCGTTCAACTATGTTATTCCGTGCAGCCCGTTCGGGAAGTGTGGGCCGTTAGCTCAGTTGGTAGAGCAGCTGACTCTTAATCAGCGGGTCGTAGGTTCAAGTCCTACACGGCTCACCATTTCTACCCAAGATCTTCTAAAGCATCCGCCGTCCGATGTCGCATTGCGCGGTGCTTCTATTTCGTTCCGGTGCTGGTGGAGCGTGCTTTCGGGAGACTTGCTTTCGAGGGCGGAAGTACCGATAACCTGAAACCGCATGAACTCCCGCGTTCCGGAATTGCGCATCACGAAACTGAACCGCGCGTCAGTGCGGTGGGACGGGGATTACGTTCTTTATTGGATGCTGATGTCCCGGCGGGTGTCGTGGAACTTCAGCCTGGATCGTGCGATCGAGTGGGCATCGGAACTTCACAAACCCCTTGTGATCCTGGATGCGACGCGATGCGATTATCCGTGGGCGTGCGACCGCTTCCATCAATTCGTCGTGGACGGGATGGAGGACAACACCAAGGCCCTCCGGAACAAGCCGGTGTTGTATCTCCCCTATGTCGAGCCCGAACTTGGAATGGTCCGGGAGATTTTTTGGAGGCTTGTGGCCCGCGCCTGCGTGGTGGTGACGGACGATTTCCCGGCGTTCGTGATTCCTCAGATGGTGCAGCGGGCGGGCGAGAAGGCCGACGTTGCCGTCGAAGCCGTCGACTCGAACGGGTTGCTTCCGCTAAAAGCGGCCGAGGCGACGTTTCCCACGGCCTTTGCCTTTCGCAGGTATCTTCAAAAAACGTTGCCGCAACACTGCTTGACGCTCCCGAAGCGAGATCCGTTTTGGCGAGTCGCCCTGCCGCCGGCACGGCTTCCCGAAAACTTGATTCGAAGTTATCCGTCGGCTTTCGGCCGGCCGATCTCGGAGCTTCCGATCAGCCACCAGGTTTCGCCGGTGCCGTACCGGGGCGGCACGATGACGGCCCGGAAAGTCTGGAAGGAATTTCTGGAAACGAAGCTGGCGGGATACGCGGAGCATCGGAACGATCCGACGAACGGAGGGACGAGCGGGCTTTCGCCGTATCTTCATTTCGGACACATCAGTGTGCACCAGATCTTTCACGACCTGATGAAGGCCGAGAAGTGGAGCCCCAACGCGATTTCCGCGAAAGCGAACGAGCGCAAGGAAAGTTGGTGGGGCGTCCGGCCCCCCGTGGAAGCCTTCCTGGATCAGATCGTGACGTGGCGGGAACTGGGGTTCAATTTCTGCTCAAAGCGCGAAGACTTCGACAGCTTCAAATCGCTTCCGGACTGGGCCAAAACGACGCTTCGGATGCACGCGGACGACGTGAGGCCCCAGGTCTATTCCCCCGCGCAACTGGAGAGCGCGTCGACGCACGACCCGTTGTGGAACGCCGCGCAAACCCAACTGGTCCGGGAGGGGCGGCTCCACAATTACCTGAGGATGTTGTGGGGGAAGAAGATTCTGGAATGGACGCGCTCGCCGGAGGAGGCGCTGAAGACCCTGATCGATCTCAACAACAAATACGCCGCGGACGGGCGCGACCCGAATTCCTACACCGGCATTTTCTGGATTCTCGGGCGGTTCGACCGTCCCTGGGGTCCGGAACGGCCCATCTTCGGCTCGGTCCGCTACATGACGTCGAAGAACGCGGCGCGGAAGTTCAGCGTGAAGAAATATATCGAGAAATATACGGCGTAGACGAATAAGGCTCAACAGGCTGCGGAAAAACTGGCATCGAAGTCCGCCGCCGGCGCGTCCCAAACAGAAAAAGGTTGTTTAAGGGGGGAAGACGGGGCCTGCAACTCGGCCAGCGTCACGGGCGACTCGAAAGCAATTCGGCCTCGGACTGAAACATCTTTCCTGCAAAATACTGATTGTGCATCCGGCATAAGTGCCTGATGTTCTC
>JAZDIZ010000034.1:0-4653 GCA_043804515.1 Pseudomonadota bacterium
AGGGGAGATGTCGCCGATTTCGTCCAGAAACAGCGTGCCTCCATCGGCATACTGGAACTTCCCGATCTTCCGCTGATCCGCGCCCGTGAAGGACCCCTTCTCGTGGCCGAAAAGCTCGCTCTCGGCCAGCGTCTCGGGAATGGCGCTCAGGTTCACGCCCACGAAGCGCCCCTCCTTGCGCAGGCTGTTGAAGTGGATGGCGCGAGCCACGATCTCTTTGCCGGTGCCGCTCTCCCCTCTCAGGAGCACGGCAGTGTCCACCAACGCGAGCCGCTCGATGAGGGCGAATACTTTCTGCATCTCGCCGCTCCGGCTGGAAAGCTCGACTCCGCTCGCGTCTTTCAGGATCGGCGCGGAGTTCGCCACCTGGCGGACCATCTCGTGCGCTTCAAGAGCGCGCTCCACCATCGTGCGGAGGTCGGCATGGCGGACCGGCTTGGCGATATAGTTGAACGCCCCCTCGCGGATGGCGGCCACGGCGTCGGGAACGGTCGAGTACGCCGTCAGGATGAGAACGATGATGCGCGGATCGAACTTTTTGATTTCTTTGAGAGCAGCCATGCCCCCCATCCGGGGCATGTCCATGTCCAAAACCACGAGATCTGGATGCGTGGCGCGGACTTTGACCAAGGCATCGACGCCATCCACGGCTTCGTCCACCTGAAATGGATCGCTCACCGCGGCGGTCAGAGAACGTCGAAGCTCCGGATCGTCATCTACGATCAAAATTCGGCTCAAGAAAGATCCTCCGTGGCACCTGAGTTAACGCAATGCGTTTTTGTTTCAACCGAGCCCCATCTACGAAAACCCTCCGTCGTTCCCTTGCCTCGACGGAGGATGGGATGCTAAAATCCGGACAAAGGAAAAGTCCACTAAATTCATACATTTGCGTCAGCCGTATGGGACGGGTTGTAACGGAGAGCACATATGAAAGAGCTGGTCGAATTGATCGCAAAAGCCCTTGTGGATAAACCCGATGACGTTTCCGTTGAGGAAACCATGGGAACTTACACCTGCGTGATGAAGCTGCGCGTAGCGAAGGAGGACATCGGTAAGGTGATCGGGAAGCGGGGCGCAAACGCGAATGCGATCCGCACGATTCTGGATGCGGCAGGCGGAAAACAGAACCGCCGCTACGTTCTCGAGATTTTGGAATAAAACTGCGCAGATGTGAGGCGGCCAAGTCACGCCTTGCGTACCAGCAGTGCGCTAACCTGTTGAAATAATTAAGTTCAAGTTTGGGCATGGTCTTTGCGCTTATCATCATACGGCATGGTGTCTTTACGCACATGGTTGTGGGCCGGAGTGTCCGGGATCTCGATCCTGGGAGCTGGCTGCCAGAAACAGATGGACGTGTCCATCAGTCCGGAAGAGGGGAAGCAGAACGTTCCGGTGAACGCCGTCGTGCGCGTGAAATACGTGGGGGATTATTCAATCAAAAAGAACGAGACGAGAAACAAGGAAAAATTCCGTCTCGTCACGTGTTCGGGAGTCCAGGAATCGTCCACAAATTCCACCCCGAATTCGCAGCCGAAGTCCGACACGTCGAATAACTCGAATTCCGGTCAGCCAAACAACGGCGGAAAGCCCGCCGACTCCCAAACCGATCAAACCAAACAGAGCAACACCAACACGTCCGCGCCCACCGGCACGCCGGTCAAGGGACGCCTGATCCGCCGCGATTTCAACGTGATCCGGACCTACAAAGACGGGACCAAGAAAAGCCTGAAGCGTACCGACGTGGTGTTCATGCCGGAACTCAACCCGAACGGCGAAGCACCCCTCGAGAGCGACACGGATTATTGTTTCACGGCCGACGCGGTCTATGACGAAGGGGGTAACCTGATCCCGGCCACCGACACGAGCTTTCATACGGAGGTGAGCGGCAATTTTGCGTTCCCCGACGACCCGGTCGCGGTGACGGTGCTTTTTCCGACCACGAAGAATACCCCTCGGACGATCAACTCCAACGATTCGATCATCGTGCGCTTCGACTCTCCCGTTCGCCCTTCCGAATTCGATCCGGACGGAGCTATGGTTCTCTGCCAGCACACAATCGCAGCGACCGGAACTTCGACAACGAGTACCACCACGACACCGGACCCGGATTGCGTCAATCTCGACGGGGGAACTCGCCTTAAATCACCGACCGTCGTCACGGAGCAGATCGAAGCGTTCCCCGAGGCCGGCGATATCGTGACCGCCCAGTACGATACTTATGAGATCAAGGTTCCTTCCGGGTTCGCGACGGACGACGGGAAAGGAAATCCTGTGGCCTACACGCTCAAGGTTGATCTCGCCAAGAACGGGAACCTCGTCACGGGGGTCGACCGGCGGTTCCAATTCAAAGCCACGGAATCGACGGAGACTACATCTTCCGCTGCCATCTGGGGGTTCCTGGGAAATTTCGACCGCGCCGACGCCACGATCATTCCTCTCCAAGAAGACGATCAAACGCGCTAGATTAACGGCGTGAGCCTGAGCCGCGCCCTCTCCTCTTTCTTGTCTGTCGTGGTTCCAAGCATGCTCTTTGCGCCGGGTTTTTCCGTAGCTGCCGACTCGCCCTATCCGTTCCGCGCCGGAACGACGTGGGAGTTGGAACACCAAGGCGTCCACTTGCAGACGCTCGTGGAAGGAATCTCCGAGTTCCGTACCGCCGAAGGCCCCCTCCACGCCGCCGTCGTACGGAGGGAGGACGGGACGGACCGGATCGTATTCCGTACGGATCGCGAGTGGTTCGAGTGCGAGCGGGCGAAAGAGAAGGGGCAGATCGTGACGTGCTCCGGGGCGTTCGCGTTCTTTCAATGGCCGCTGGATTCGGGCAGCCACTGGACCAGCGGGGGTTTCGATTTTTTCGTCGTGGGACGGGAGAACGTGAGCACGCCGGCGGGGGAATTCAAGGGCGCCTGGAAGGTTTCCTACTCGCCCCGCGGGAGCGCCGACTCGCTGGGCCAAGTCTGGATCGCGGAAGGCGTAGGAAGGGTGAAGGTCCGGGAGGGCGAAAGGGAATTCGACCTGGTGCGATTCGAGGCGGGAACCGGGCCGGACCTGGCACCGTCCGATGCGGGGATTGTCCGGAAACTTCTCGAAAACGCCCGGACCCCGATCCCTGGGGAAGGCTCGCAACACAGGCGTGCGGCGCGCGTTTTCTCGTTGATCCGGGACTCGCGAATGTTTCCGGTGATCGTTCTTCAGGTGTTGGTCTTGGGAGCGCTCGTGTTCGTAGGCTTGGGGATCTGGCATGCGCTGCGCGCACAGCGAAAGCTCGTGGAGTTGGCGACACCCTCGGGGCCCCAAGAAGAAGCCCGGTTCCTGATCTCGCTTGTGCGAGGCGGCGATCCCAAGCAAGCGGAGGCCCGTTTGCGAGAGCTTGTCGCGCAGCACCCGGCTTACCCTGATCTAAGGCATCACTTGGCTACGATCCTTGCGTCCCAGGGGAAGATGGAGGAGGCCCGGGATCAATGGAACGCGGCGCTGGCTGCGAATCTGGACTACGTAGACGCCAGACTCGGCCTGGCCCGTCTCCTGCTGGCGATGGGGCGCATCGAGGAAGCGGCGGGGCACTTTAGAAAGATCACGGCCCAAAAGCCCCGATTCGCGGATGCCTATTTGGGCCTGGCTCAGGCCGCGCTCCGATCCGGTCGGGCGACCCAAGCAGAGGAGGCGCTGACGAAAGCGCTGGCCGTCAATCCGGGATTTGAAGAGGCGAAGGCGCTCCTCGCCGAGTGCCGAAATTTCACCCAGAGCCCGAAACTAGGCACCTGACCGGGCCGGCGTTCTAAAAAACACCCTTGATTCCGACCGCTTACAACGACGATTTTGAATCCGGGCTGGCACGGGGATTGCGTTATACTGGCTTGATGCTCAGGTCCGCCCGGATATTTGGTTGGCTGATGCTGGTCCCGTTCCTTGTCGGCGTATCCGATGTATGGGCGGCGGCCGGATACGCTGCAGGCACCGGCGTCCAGCAAACCGACGCCACTGGAACGGCGGTCGGATCCACAGACCTCGCCAACATGAGAGCGAGGGCTCAGGCCATTCAGGACCCCAACTACACACGCGCGCAGCAGGGCACTTCACGCATGAATACCGGGAGCGTGGCCCTCGCCCAAGGCCGCACGGCACAAGGCGGCACGACCCAAGCTACCGCGAATCGCTACCAGATCGACCTTTGGGGTCTAATGCCGTGGAGCGGTAGTGCTCTGCACACCTGGGGCGAGTTGATCGCCAATTGGTTCCTGCTTCCCAACCTGAATATTTTCGGCCGCCGATTCGGCATTAACTTCACTACGAACCGTTCGCTGTTAAGCCAGCTTCAAAACATACTCAATAGGACGACGGGCGCAGTCAGAGTGCCCGGCGTGGATTGTCCCGATTGCGATGCGCAGAAGAAGACGAAAACGGCTTTGGATGCTTACCGCCAGCAGCTCCAAGACGCATTGGATCTGGTGACACGAGCCCAGAACCAGCAGCAGCAACAACAACAGCAGCAGCAGAGCTGAGATTCCCCCAAAAGTTCGTTGGATTTTCGTGTTGAATGAGTAGCATGAGTTTATGCGCCGCTCGTTCGCCGTCCTGGTGATCATCCCTCTTCTCTTTTCGGCCCTGGCCGCCTGCGGGAAAAAACGCGTGGAGTTGCTCTCGGAACGCGCC
>JAZDIZ010000035.1:0-6484 GCA_043804515.1 Pseudomonadota bacterium
CTTCAAGCGGGTCTTGCAAGGTTCGGACTTGGAACAAGCCGGGAAACGGCCGCCTGCCGAGGACATTTGCGCAGAGCGGGCACATATCTCCTGGGCCGACGTCATCACGTTCATCTTTCCGCTTTGGTGGGCGGGGATGCCTGCGATCGCCAAAGGGTACTTGGATCGCGTCTTTTCCGAGGGGTTCGCGTACCGGTTTGACGATAAGGGGCATCACAGGCTTCTTAAGTCCAAGAAAGTCCTCACGATCACGACGATCGGTGACACGGAAGAGAACTATCGGACGAAAGGCTTTTTCTCGGCCATGGATAAGCTGATGGACGAAATCACATTCGATTTCTCCGGCCTCCAAGTGATCGGCCACAGGTATTTCTGCTCGGTCCCATTCGTGAGCGACGCGGAGAGAAAGAAAATGTTGCAAGAGATCCGGCAGATCGCGCAAGAACTTGAGCAACCGTCGCCGATACCCGCCGTTAGGATCGGTTAACCCTTAAAAGTTTGACGAGGCGGCCCCCCCTCCTTCTCTTTTTGCTAGGGCCGCCTCGCCGCTTGTGTCTTCGCCGACCGGGAGGTCCGCGCGAAGACCATTCTCGAAGTCCCGATGAGGATCAGGGGGAGCAGGATCATCATCAACCCCGAGAAAAGACCTGAAACGGAATTATCGGTCACGGACACGGAGCACCCGCCGCTGTCCGTGGATGCTTGGCCGTCGCCCGCATTGCCGGGTTCGAGCTGTCCGAAACCGCCTGAGATCGAGACCGCGCCGGCCAGCCGGTCGGTCCGGTTGTACGTGTTCGCCACGATCACGTCGTATTGCCCCGTGGCCAGCCTCGATACGTCGAACTCAACGTTCATCTGCGTGTCGCTGACGGAAACCACGTTTCCGACGATGTCAGTGGTTTGATCGGAGTTCACCGCGATGAGGGCCGTTGCGTTTTCATCAAAGCTCCTGCCCTGGATCTGGACGGTTACTGTGCTCCCCGTACCTGCGTCGATATTATCCGGAGTCACCGCCTCGACTACGGGGTCGCTCACGTTCGAGTCCGGGTACAAGTTGCGGAGGGCCGCAATGTCATCGTCCTTCAAAATTCTGCGGAATGTCTCGCCGGGACCGGAAGTGAAGAACATCGTGGCGAGATAGAGTTTCTGGTTGGCTTCGAAAATGTCTTCCGAGGAATGGTCCACGCCGAAGAAATGGCCGATCTCATGCGTCGCGATGTTCTGGATGTCCACCACGCCGGAGGTCTCTTCCCTCCGGCTGTTGATCACGCCCCATTTGAAATTCTCGCCGTTGAAAAGAATATCGCAATCCTCGTTCGCGCTGTCGTTAGTGCGGTATGTGCAGATCGTGACGGCCAACGCGCCTGAAGGAGGAGCGAAGCTGAGCGAGCGCCAACCCTGTTCCACCCACTGGATCGTGTTCTTTCGGTCGTAGCCGGCGTTCGTGACGTCTTGGGTGGGATCTTCGAGTACGCGGACGTCCGCGCCGGAAACCTGTTCCCACGCGTCAAATGACTTTCGGACCGCTTCCTGTACCGTGACGCAGGCGCCGCTGGGATCGCAGCCGACCAGCGCGTCTCCATCGAAGTCGTGGCTTCCCTTCCGGTCCAGAACGTAATGGGCCTGATTCCCGATCCATCGCGTGAACTTTCCGTTGAAAGAAACGATTTTGAACGCGAGTGCGTCCTGCGCTATCAATAGCGCCAATCCCCCGACTGTCACCGCCAACGTACCGCGTATACTTCTCATTACAACCACCCTCCCCATTCGTGCTCTTTGGAGGCTTGCGACTTCCTCTCCGGCGGGGTATCGGGCGAGCACGCTTCGGGGATGACCACCAACGTTCCGCTTACTCTTCATCCCCACCCGGCCCCGTGCCGGAGGTCGCTATTTCATCCGGCCGCTAGTGCACGGTTTCTGTCTCCGACATTGCCGACCGGATATCGCTCAAGAGAGACTTGAGAAGAACCCGTCGTTCGACTTGCGTGGCCACGACTTGGCGGATGGAGCCGGTGGCCGTACGGGAGATGACCTCGAGGTCCGAGGGCGCCTGGAACATCGCCATGTCCTCTCCGTTGACCGGGCTCTTGTAAACCCTGAACTTTCCCTGAGCCAAGCCGACCACGGAAGGATTACCTTCCCGGTCCGAATCCAGGAAGACCAGAGCGCGCTCGCCGCGGCTGAACCGGACCATCCCGTGGACGATCATCCCGTGATCCCTGAACCTCCCGCCGGGAATCCGGATCAGGACTTCCTGTGCCGGTTCCCCTTTAACCGTCTGCTCGACGTGCATCTTGACGTAGGTGAAGATCATCCCATTGGACGAATCGGGACTGGACCAGGAGTCCGTAACCTGCCCGACGTGGATCCAGCGAGCCTGCTTGGTAAGCCTCGTCGTATCGAGTTGTTCCACCATGGAAGCCCCGGCTTGACCGGAGGCCAGAAGGGCCAGAAGTGTGATTCCGCAGATCTCTTTTCCTCTCATAACGCGTCCTTTCCACCAACGTTCCGTATGGACACTCGGTGCTGCCTACGCCCTTTGCGGGGGCACCACCCATTTTCGAGAGAGACTGGGGAAGGAGGCCGTTAGGAGCGGCGGCGGGGTACCTGCGTCAGATCTGGCCTCAGAATTTACAACCCCGACTACAAGATTAATGATACACACGTGTACGGCCAATGCAAAGGAAAAAGATACAAAAGTTTCCCAAAAACAACTAAAGTTACCGCGCGTTGTAACATTCTGAATTGAAAGGATAATATAGTGGTGCATTCAGCCATCCGCGTGCGTTTTGCTCCAAGTCCGACCGGAAACCTTCATATTGGGGGGGCCCGGACCGCCTTGTTTAACTTCCTTTTTGCCAAGCACCATCACGGGGTCTTCATTTTGAGGATCGAGGATACGGACAAGGAGCGCTCCACGCCCGAGGCGACGGAGGCGATTTTGGATGGGCTCAAGTGGCTCGGGCTCTCCTGGGATGAAGGGCCGTTTTTCCAAAGCCAGCGATCGGAAATTTATAGGAAGAAATTGGAGGAGCTGCTCGCCTCGGGGCACGCGTACCGGTGTTACTGCACGGCCAAGGAGTTGGAAGAGCGTCGGCAATCGCAGCTGAAGGCCGGAAAACCGCCGAAGTACGACGGGCGTTGCAGGCAGCTGATCGGACAGACGATCGACAAGCCGCACGTCATCCGGTTCCTGGTGCCGGAGGGATCCACGCGTGTGGCCGACGTCGTCAAAGGCGAAATCGCATTCAACAATGTCGAATTGGAAGACCTGGTTCTGGCCCGCAGCGACGGAAGCCCGACATACAATTTCACCGTGGTCGTGGACGATGTGGACATGGAAATCACGCACGTCATTCGCGGCGACGACCACCTCAACAACACGCCGAAGCAAATCCTGCTCTACCAGGCTATGGGTGCGAAGATCCCGGTCTTCGCGCACGTGCCTCTCATCCTGGGCGAAGACAAACAGCGTCTTTCGAAGCGTCACGGCGCCACGTCCGTGCAATCGTACCGGGAGGAAGGATACCTTTCTCATGCGCTGGTGAATTTTCTGGTACGCCTGGGCTGGTCCCACGGGGATCAGGAAGTGTTTTCATTGGACGAGCTGATCGAGAAGTTCGACCTGGACAGCGTCGGGAAATCGGCCGGTGTCTTCAACAAGGAAAAGCTTCTCTGGATCAACCAGCACTACATCAAGGCCGCGGACGCCGAAGCGCTTCTTTCGGAAATCGACCGCTTTATTTCCATTCCGCCCGAACGAAGATGCGGGGAGGGTCCCGTCAAGATGGTGGATCTTCTTAGGGAGCGTTCCAAGACCACGCTTGAGATGGCCGAACTATCCCGTTTCTATTTCCATGACGATGTGAAGTGGGACGAGAAGGCCAAGGCGAAATTTCTGACGCCGGAGATCAAGACGCCGCTTACGCGACTCAAGGCGCTTCTGATGATGTGTGAGCCTTTCGACGAGGCGACGCTCAAACCGCAGTTCCAAAATCTCCTAGGGGAATTCGGAATGAAGATGGGCGACCTGGCTCAACCGCTTCGTGTCGCGCTCGTCGGCGGCACCGTGAGCCCCGGAATTTTCGACGTGCTGGCTCTGTTGGGAAAGGGCCGTGTCTTAAAGCGCTTGGACGCGGCGATTGGTGCGATTCCGACGTAGCTTCAAGAGCAGCAGGCCTGCAAGCAACAACCCTGCGTCACTTGTACCGGAAATGCCGCAACCGGACACTGACGAAGGTGTCGCATCCTGAGATGGGGATGTGGCGGTGTTGTGACTTGCGAACACCTCCTGCACGTCGGGCAGCTGGGAAAGCCCAACGAAATCGAATTGAGCCCACACATAGGCATAGTCAAACGGAGGGGTCGGAATGACGGCCCCCCATGCGGCGAGCTGCCGCCATTCCTGGTCCGCTGTAGGGGCTAGGGTCGTACTCCATACGATCGGATTGGCGGGATTGTTCCCGTAGGCCTGATAGACAGGCACGATCGCGCTTTGGGGAATCCCGCTGGCTATGGCCGCGGCCACGAACGCCGGGATCTCGTTGATCATACAGCCGTCCGGCGCTTCGGTGGTCCCGATGTACCGGTGCCGGCACGGATACACGTCGATCCCGTAGAGGTCGATTCCGGTAGTGGCGGGATTGAACTCATACGTTGGATCATGGAAGGGCGCGTAGGGCATGTAGGAGGGAGGGTTGTCCGTGGATTGGTAGTCACCATAGCCCATCACGACGATGAACGTCTTGGCCCCCGGCAGATTGGCGTGAATATAATCCGATTCGGTCTTCAAAGAAGCCGGCATGCAAACGGTGCCGTTCTGGTATACGCCGCTCGGATCCGGCTCATCCATCAGATAGAAAGCGAACAATTGGGAGTTTCCTTTCCAGGCGTCCACTTTGCTCGTGAACTCCGAGTCCACACCGTTGCACATGCCGACCCAGACCAACGCTTTCACATCCGAAGGCAGGCCGTTGAGCTGGTCGGGGTAGCCCGCGTCCACCAGCCTGAATCCGAGGCCTAAGGAAGTCTGGAAATTATCGGTCCCGTTCCCTCCGGCGACATAATGGAGGCTCGTGATGGGCTGAACCTGAGCCACTGCGGACGGAGACCCCGCCAGGGGAAGGAAAAAAATGAGGGGAAGAATGGGTCGGATACGCATGAACACCGCTTAGAACCAGAATCGAAGCAAGCGCCGTGCCGAATAAAAGGGCACCAACCCACCGAAATCAAACGATTGTTTTGCGGCTATCGGCTGCAGGCCACGCAAGAAAGCGCCGACCGCGCAACTTTTTGCGGGATGGCCCTGCGGGAGAGGGAGCGTACCGTCAAATAGGGCGAATTACGGTTTCGATTCAGGCCTTCGTGCGCGAATGGAGCGGGCCTCGGGGGTGAGAGCGTTCTCTCCGTATTCTTTGACGATGTCGTCAAATATTTCCCGGATCGGCTTCTTCTTTTCGATCTCCCGGGTCACCATCGCCCGGCGTACCTCGGTTTTCTTCCCGGTGCACGAGGGGGCGTCCAACGTGAGTGTCGGATCGTCAGGACACGTGAGCGACGTATAGAGCATCTGCGTGTGATCGAACCCGCCCGAGCTCATGCCGGAAGGCGCCGGAGTTTCAATGACTGGTCCCGCGGGCGTGAAGGATTGCTGTGCGTTCCGGATCACCAGGATCAAGAGCAGTACGACGACCGCGCTCAAAAGAACCGTGCTGAGTCCGGGTTTGGAAAGAAAGGATTTCATCTTCGCCTCCGTCTTTTCTTTTCCTGTTCTTCGGGTGGAAGGGGAGTGAAGCGGGTATCCAGCTTGGAAACGAGATCCGGCCGGAAGAGGGGGACGGGGACGCCGTCATAGGAGAGAAGGAGCTCATGGAACCGGGCCAGGTCGAAGCGCCTCGCCCCCGCGCGTTTCTGGACCTCGCTGCGAAGGTCGATGATGTCCCGTCTTCCGAGGTGATACGTGATCGCCTGCAACGGCCATTTGGAGTATCGATAGATTTCGCGCTCGGCAGTGACGTCTCCGGAAAGCGTCTTTTGAGCGAAATACTTCACGGCTTCGTCATATTTCATGCGGCCCGTGTGGATGCCCACATCCACGACGATGCGGGCGTTTCTCCATTGGGCGTCCTTAAGCTGGAACAGGCGCTCTTCGGGTGTGTAAAATCCCTGCTCGGCCATGAGCTGCTCGGCATAGTGCGCCCACCCCTCCACGCCGATGCTCGACATCGCATCGGGCATGAGCAGGCGGACCATGTAGGAGAGGTCGGAGCGCCCACCCGCGATGAATTTTCGTGCGGAATACCCGAGCTGCAGGTCGTGACCCGGAACCGCCTCATGAACGACCAGATTCGGGATGGCGCCCTTGGCGTGGTTTTCGCGGAGGAGTTCCGGATTCCCGGCGGCGTGTTTCGCGTCGCGCGTGGGCGTGATCCAAAACTGGGCGGCGACGCCGTCGAGAAAAGGAGGCACCGGGTTCATCGCGGCC
>JAZDIZ010000036.1:0-14128 GCA_043804515.1 Pseudomonadota bacterium
GCATCATGTCGGTGCATCAATCCGCCGGAGATTACGGTTCCAACAATTTGGAATGCAGATTCGGCCCGAGTCAGGATTCTTGCCCCGGATTCATGACATGCGGCGGGGGTGGGACTTCCGGAATCTGTGGTTGTACGCCGCAATCGAATTATCCGACGGACGCCTGTGGCGTGTATTCAGACGGGTGTGGAGGGTACGTCGATTTTGGCGGTTGTCCGAGCGGACAAATTTGCGGAGGCGATCGCATATGCCACACCGAGGCTTCCTATCAGGCCATTGGGTGCGGACCCCTTCAGTCGAATAGGTTCTACAAATTCACGGGCGCCAGTATACCGGGGACCTGCTTCTCGATTTCGGGATCCAACATCGTCCTGGACGGAGACGGAAAGACGCTGACGGCGAACTGGGCCTTTGAACTCTTGGACGGCGCCAGCAACATCGTCATCAAGAATTTCGTTATCGATGCCAACATCGGCGTGGCGGTGAACAACAACTATGAACGTCCGAGCGACTGCACGGGCCTTCCGCAGGATATCCGGATTCAGGGGAACCGATTCCTGCGGGGAGGAATCGGAATGGGAACGTCGACGTCGGCGGCGTGCCGCTTATCCATTGAGGGGAACCGGATCGACACCGGTTCAATCGACCTCGGCCATTACGCGTATCAATCCGGTGTCGGGGGGTACGTCCTGGCGGATAACGTGATCGAGACCCCTTACACAGGCGTTCCCGGTGCCGTAGGCGATGTTTTCTCACTTTGGAATCTTTGGGACGTCCTCGTTCTCAACAATGCGGTCAAAGGAATCGCGGGCATCGGCGGTGTTCAGCGGGTAGCCGTTCTGGACAACCGATTCCACGTCACAGCCCCGATTCCGGCACAAGATACCAACGGCAAGTCGATGTTGAAGCTGGCCGGATTCTGGCGAAGCCGGTTTGCCGGGAATTACGTCCACAACCAGATCAGTCAACCGCAAACCGACTTTCAGTTCGCCATGAATACGTACGGGACGCTGATGAGCGAGTTCGACTGGAATACGATCATTCAACAGGTACCGGATCAGTACCCGGGCAGCGGTCAGATCGGGATCAACTTCCGGTCCGGTGGAAACGACAACTTCCTCTATAAGAACTACATCCGGGTGGACGGCGGGGGTGGGCGGGGGATCGAGCTGTTGGATGCGAGTTCTCCCTGCGTGGTCGACGTCGATACGGGTCAAAAAAGCGATGATTGCCTTCCTCACCGGTTCGTCGTGGATTCCAACATCATCATTTCCACGACCATCGGCGTCTACCATTGGGGCGACGGCGGCAACCATCTGCTCCGGAACAACGTGATCGTGGGGCCCGCGCCCGTCGTCATCGGCTACGCCTGCGAGCAGCCGTCCACGTACGTTCACAATGTTCTGGACAACAACGGTGCCGAAACGATCTTCGGTGAGTGTGGACTGACGCTCTCCAACAACATCCGATACACCTCGTCCATGAGCGGTTGGTTCAGGAACCGGGCCGCTCAGGATTATCACCTGGTATCGGGGAGCGGCGCGATCGATCAGGTGAGCGCCGACCCCTTGGCGCTGCTGGACGCCGACGGGATTCCCAGGCCGGCGGGCGCACGCGCGGATTTGGGTGCTTACGAGTTCATCAACGACTCGCAAGCTCCCGCGGCGCCGACGAATCCGGCCGCCGTTCCCATGAGCTGGAGTCGGCTCCAGCTGAGCTGGAATCCGGCTTCCGACAACGACGCGATCTCCGCCTACAAGATCTATCGATATTCGTCTTCTTCCGGAACCTTTGAATTCCTAAAAAAGGTCCCTTCCATTCAAATGACCGACTTCGGTTTGGATCGGGATACGGTTTACCGCTACAAGGTTTCGGCAGTGGACCGATCGGGGAATGAATCCCCTCTTTCGGCCGAAGTCTCGGCCAGAACGTTCTCCGGATTCGCCGATCCACCACAGAGCACGCCCACACCGACGCCTACGGCGGCGACGACGAGGACACCCACGC
Source organism: Pseudomonadota bacterium (assembly GCA_043804515.1). Classification (GTDB taxonomy): domain Bacteria; phylum Bdellovibrionota_G; class JALEGL01; order JALEGL01; family DATDPG01; genus JAZDIZ01. The sequence goes on from JAZDIZ010000036.1 coordinate 2,008, forward strand.
CCACTCCGGCGCCCACGACGGCGTCAGGCACCCCTGCGAATTCGTTGGCTTCCGGAGGCGCTGTAGTCGGGGTCTCCGACGGCGCCTGCGGCATAGTGGACCCCGGCTTTTCAGGCGGCGGATGGTTTCTCTTGACCTTCGTCCTGCTCGCGCTCGGGCGCCGAAGACTTCCCCGGGCCGCGTGACAGAGAGAAGAACGCGCAGCCTCCTTCTCCCGTCGTCACCTTCCCTGCCGGCGTGCCGTTCTTTATCTATGGGGTCTGCAACAAAAAGCGGTCGGTCGGCCTGCCCTGAATCTACGACCGTACCTGCCACGGATCTCCCTCCGTCCCCGTTCTCTTCCCCGTTCTCTGAGTCAGATTCGGGATCTGCGGCGGCGGATCAGCGTGAGCACGGACAAAAGCCCCAGCCAGAGTGCGCCGGAGCCTCCGCCGTCGACGGTGCCGCATCCACCGGATACGCTCACGGGATTGCTCGATGCCAGTGTCGAGTCGCCGAGTCCCACGATTTCAACCATCGAGGAATCCGTGTCTCCGAGATAGGTGAACGTTCCGTCATTCTCGAGTCGGACGTCGACCGTCACCGATTCGTTGGTGGGGGACGCCGCGAAGATCCAAAGCTCGACCCCGAAAGACAACGGCAGTTCGACCGAATTCGCTCCCGCGGCATCGCCGTTGACCGACAAAAGCGCGTTTTGGGCGAACTGGTTGTCGTCGCTGTTGTAAGCGCCGATCTGGACATCAAGCGAGCCGGCGTCCAAACCGTATGGAGACGAACCTGTCAGGACGGAAATTCGGATCTTGAGCTTTCGGTTGACCTGAACCGAGTAAGGAGCGCTGTACCCCGTCGCGCCGTAGCTGTCCGTGGCAGAGGCGATGGCTTGGAACGAACCCGGCGCGTACGTGTGTTTAACTGAGGTTCCGCATGTCGCAGGGGACGAACCATCTCCGAAGTCGATGAAACAGGAGACGATCGTCCTACCTATGGAAGCGGATGCCGAGGCCGAAAACGCCACGATACCGGACGAACCTTTGACGGCCGCAAAGCTCAAGGTCGGAGGATTGCTGGAGCCGGCGGGAGCGGTTGGTGTCGCCGTAGGCGTGACGGTAGGTGTGCCCGTCGGAGTCGCCGTTGGAGTTGCCGTCAACGTGGGGTCGGGACCATCGTGGTTCGGGACGCCAAAACCTAACGAGGGGCTGTTGGCCAGCTGATCGAAATTACCCAGAAGGGGTGGATTCGCACTCCGATCCACATGAGGGTCCACAAAGAGAGGCTTGAGGGCCACGGGACAGGCGGATTCCGAGTAGTTGTAATTGTGATTCGCATCCACAGAGCACGACGACGCATAGTTGGTCTCGTAAAAGAGGTTGTCCGAGGGGCGGACATGGTCCGAATTGTTCCCCATCCAGAACGGTTCGCGCCGCGTGATGATCGTGTTTCCGATGAAGTCGAAATACGCTCCGTCGATGAGGGTCGCGGCAATATTCAGAACCGGAAGGCCGATTTCCTGCCCGTCGTCCCGGATCACGGGCAACTGATAGAACAAATTGTGCTGGAACGTGTTGATTCCCTCGGCCGGACCGATACTGCCGGGATGAGTGATGACGAAGGCGCCGTTTGCATAGATCCGGTTGTCTTCGAAGGTGATATTCCGGGCTTTGTCCCTAAGGGTGATCATGCTGTAGAGGTACGTCTGGCCGTTCACGAGTTTGGCAGGAGTGACCCAGTCCATCGATAACGTGTTACGGCGGATGATGTTCCCGACCGAACCGTACATGGGCATCATGCCGGTCCCTTCGGCTACACAGAGCGTATGAGTCATCCGGACGACGTTGTCCTGAAAGATCGTTCCCTGATCGTAAGCAAAATCGATGAACCGCCCGGCGTCGACGGAATCTCCGAGAAAGAAGCTCTTTTCGAATGTGTTGTTTGTAGGAGTGCCGCCGAGTTCGTTCGATACGAGCACTTGGCGAACGACGTTACTCTCGAAGCGACAGCCCGAAACGAGGTTGCCGGAACTTCCCCATAGGGTGATCCAGGCCCCCTTGCAGGTGCAGTTTTCGGAGGCGTCGCAGGTTCCCAGGATTTGGTGGTTACCCCCGGACCAGATCTCGATCCCGCCGGACGTGCGGACGTCCTGGAGGGTCGCACGAAGATACCCGGCGACACACGTCGAGGAACCCGGCGGATCCCAGGTCTTGCACTGGATCTTGATCTTGCCCTGGATCTCGACGGACCCGCCGTACAGCGTGACGTTGTCGGCCGCGATCGTGATTTCGCCGCTCGCTCCCGCTACGCCACCGCCGAGACAGTACGTATCCCCCGGCTGGCCGAGCGTTGCCGGAAGGACGCTGATGGTGTGATCGCAAGCGATGGATGCGGCCGATACGGCTGAAGGAGAGGCAGTCCGCCCGGACGCGGGATCTTTTTCTCCGGAGGCTGTCATGGAACTGGAACACCCCGCGAGAAGGAGGAGAACAAGGCCGGGGGAGCCAAGCCATCGCGAGGTCAGGGCAGGCCATCGGCGGCCTCCCTGGAAGAGACGGGCCAGGGACATCGTCACGAGAGACGGGGGACGAATGCTTTGGAGCATATGGGTAAAGATGGAGCAATTCTCAGGCCAGGGGGGGGCGCAACAAAGGTCGAGTTATTTCAGGAACTTATGCGTCTCAGATCGTACGCAAGGTTTTACCTTTCTTCCCAAGCCTGCACATTTTGCGTAGCTGCCGGTGTCAGACGCCGGATCTGCGGCGGCGGATCAGCGTGAGCGCGGACAAAAGCCCCAGCCAGAGCGCGCCGGAGCCTCCGCCGTCGACGGCGCCGCAACCACCCGAAACGGAGATCGGATTTGCGGAAGCCAACTCCGAATTGCTCCGACCGGGGAGCGGCGTGGGAGTGGGAGGAGGCGGCCCGTCCGTGGTGGTTGCGGAAATCGCGGCGGACAGAGCCGATTCGTTTCCCGCCGCGTCGACCGACGTCACTTTGTACGAATAGGTTGTGTTGGGCGAAAGTTCCGTATCCGACGTGCTCGGGACGAGGACTTCCCGAACGAAGGAATACGTGTCGCTTCCCGCCAGTGCCCGGTACACGCGGAAACGGGCCGCAGTAACGTTATCGAAATCCGCGTCGGCCGGCCGGCCGATCATCTCCCACGAAAGGTTGATCTGCGACCCGCTCGCCGCCTTGGCCGTCAGATATTGGGGAATCGGAGGAGGCGTCGTGTCGCCCGCGTTGCGTCCGTCCGGATAGAGTCCCGCCGCCAGGGAGACCTGCCCCTCCGTGTCGTCGGAATTCAGAACCGAAATGCGATAAACAACCGTCGCCGCGTCGGCCGGGGCCGTATCCGTATAGAACCGGTTGGGTGTGTCCGTCCCCTCATCCCAATCCGCCCCTGCGGAATTCCCCCTGTTCCATTTCCTGTGGACGCGATAGGTCAGGCCGGCGACGCCGGTATCCGGCGAAAGCGTAATGCTAACCGGGTCCGAGGGTGCCGAAAAGTTCCCGGAAAGGTCTATGGCTTGAATCCGGTACGTGTACGTGTCGCCCATCGGCGCCCAAGCGTCGATGAACGTCGTTTCCTCGAATATATAATTACCCGTTGTTGGGTCCAGGTATCGGGTCCCTGCCGATTCCGAGAAATACTCCACCTCTCTCGAAAACGGATTCGTTCTCAGAATACGGTAGGCGGCGACTCTCCGGTTGTCCGTGGATGGGGACCACGAGACCCGGATCTCCTGCGAAAGATCCCATTTCAGGATCACGGATCGATCCACCGGGGTTGTGGCGAAGAGGCCCACGGGCATGTACCGGGGACGGGCCGTGGCGGTGACGCCGGAGGGCGTCGACGGGGCCGTGGTGTCCGCGACGGTCTGAAGGGCCCCCAGATCGGTCCTGTTTTCGCCCACGCCGATCGCCGGGCTTCCGCTTGTGAGACTGAAGTCTGGGACGGCGGGATTTACGAAACCGGCGTCCGTCGCGCCACAGGTCAGGTTCGGAGCTTGTGGCGCGCCGAACGAGGTCCCGTAATCGGAACTCTGCGGGGCGGCAAAGATGTTGTTCTTGGCGAACCAGGACCCTCCCAAGCCGCCGGAGAAGGCGAATTCAGCGCCGGAATAGACCGTATTGTTCACGAAGTTGAGGTGGTTCCCTTCGTAAACCCCGAACGTAATCACGGCCGGCTTCGTGTCCGCGGCAATGACGTTCGAGACGAACGAGTTGACCGGCCCGGTGCTCTCCAGCCAGACCGCCGACCTGTCCGCGATCACGGAGGCGTAAATTCTGTTGTTCCGGAACATGATATCGGAAAGGCCGTCCGGCTGCGCCCCGGAAACCATGGCGACGGTGAAGCAGAGCCCGGAGGATTCCATGATGTTGTTTTCGAACAGGTTGTTCGTGGAGGCGTCCCGGGAGTACACCGCGTAGCCCCCCGTGACGGAGTCGCACATATTTCTGAACGTGTTGCCGCGGAAGATGGTGCGCGCGACCGTGTACATGGGCAAAAGGATGTCCCCTCCACTGGCCGTGTGGGCGTTCAAAATCTCGATCGTGTTGTTCTCGAGGACGTTGTCGCTCGTCCCCGCCATGCCGAAGAAGCGCTCGTCGTTGCCGAAGTGGGTGGCGTCCTCCGTCTTGCTGATCGAGTTGCCGACGAAACGATTGTGGTGGGAACCGCCCGAGAAACCGCCGGCGCCGCCCGCCGGAGCCGGATCGAAGATGTTGTCCTGAATGAGATTGTGCGACGAGAGGTAGTCCACGCCGACCCCTCCTGGCGCCCGCGAATTCAGAATGCGGTGCTGGCCTCCGCCGGCCAGACCCAACCCGTCCGAGAAGCGGAGGTTCTTTAGCGTCACGCACCGTCTTTCCGTGAGAGTGATTCCGGGCACGGTCAAATCCGCGTCCCGGCCCGGACCGACGATTTTCACGTTGTCCGTGGTGACAGTGATCGCGCCGTCTCCGGTGACGGTGGGGGATGCGGAGAAGCAGTAGGTCTTGTCCGGAGTCGAAACCGTCGCGGGCAGCGATGTGATCGTAACATCGCAGTCGTCGCTTCGTTCCGCGCAAGACGGGCCGGCCAGGGAATAGATCGATCCCTCCGGAAAGCGATCACCCTTGGATTCCGAAATCGAGGAGCCTTTGCCGCTGCAGTGAACCAACGCGAAAGCGAGAAGGATGAAGAGCGCGCGATCGGCCTTGAGACGCATATGATTTGGAATGAACGCAACGTTCGGGCCAGAAACTTGCGACAAATCCTCTTTTATATCAACAACTTATTCGCCTTCGGTTGGAGTCGACTGCGCAAAAGTTACGGCTGGGTTGCAAGAATTGCGTGGTCGGGGAGCGCGTAATCGGGGACGGAGGTGGGAAAAAAGCGCCTCCCCTGTGGACCTAACCTTCCGAAATAATTCCCGTAACTCAAGCCTCGGCTCACCATTCGTCCGTATGCTCCGGCCAACCTCCGTCCCCGTTCCATCCCAAAAGCCCATCTTCCGTCTCGCTGCGTAGACGACAAGGCCGAGAATGCAATTTGAAAACCCCCGTTTAGGAACTCCCGCCCGCCTGAATCCAAAATGACATAAGTTCCCTTTTTGCAGAATAATACGAAGATCTATTTTTGATATCTTTATAACTATCTTATTTTACAGCATTATTTTACGACATGGCGCGTATTGAATATGCGTAACAAATGTACCATAATGATGCAGATTTGAGTGGGGGCCGTGCGTTGTGACCCCCTTAACCCAAAAAGGAAGGATAGAGTTCATGAGAAAAAGTAAGCCTCTGGTCGTGAGCGCCTTGGCCGCCGGGGTACTCGCGATGATCTTTTCATGTAGTAGCTCCAGTAACAGCTCGAGTCCCAGCTTGGACGGCATGAGCGATGTGCCAAGCCTGAACGCTTCGGACTACGACTACAGCCTGGGGGGTTTATTGAACGGCCAATCGAATCTGACGATGCGTTCTCTTGCAGGTCAGGTGGGAGGGTTCTCCCGCGCCGCGTGCGAAGGATACACGCTGAAGAAACAGCTGTTCACGGATGGGGCGCAGCTCGAGGCTTTCCTCTGCTACATCAGAACGTTGGAGCAGGCCGACCTGGGGATGACGGTTTCCACGGATGGCTGGACCTATTACGAGATCAACTTCCCTGAGCACCCGGGACAAGACGGGCCGCCTTCGGTTGTTAGGGTAAGGGTCGGGAAATTCGCCGACCAGCTCAAGATGGACGCCTGCATCGAGTCCGGCGGGTCCTTTGAGCGCGAGGTGGAGTTCAGGATTTCGGCCTCGGACTCCGGTTACACCGGCTACGTCGTGAACCGGTACGCCGGGACGAACGACCAGGACGAAGCGATGACCGGGACGTCGAGGATCGACGTTACGATCGCCGGGACCAGCGCGAGTGACTTCACGAGCGCGGAATTCAATGCGTATCACCAGGACCAGAGCGCAACCAACAGCTGGCAATCCCAGATGAGCTTCACGGCCGACGCCGCCACAGCGACCAATACGTTGGCCGGCGCGCAAGCATACACGTCCACTGAGTGGAACGGCGGCTCGTCCGCGCTCAACGGTGAATGGGGCGAGGACCTGGTCGGAAGCGTGAAGTTTCAGACCACCGGTTCGTATCCCGCACCAACGCTCGAGAAGTGCATGTCATGGAACAGCCAGATGACGGAGGAACAGGCGAATCTGTGGTGTGTGGGCAAGTGTTACAATCAGAATGGTGAGGAGACGCCCGCCGTCGATGGGAATTGCGAGTTCCTGAATACGGGAACAGAGTCGTTCTCGATCGATAGCTCGAGTACACCTCCGGCCTTCGCGATCGTCGCGAACAGCAGCAGTGCCTATTACGACACGGTCAACGCGGCCACGCTGTTGGATCCTGCCGACCTGGACATCACCAGCCAAACCGGGTTCGTCGAGGCCTGGGATTGCACGGCCGAAGGAAGCTTCACGTCGGTGGATGCAACCTCCCTCGCGGACATCGCAAGCTGTGAGCCGACGCGTGACAACGAGGCCTGGAGGATGTGCGAGGAGCAGCAGCGGCTTGCCGATCAGGCTGATCAAAGCGGCTGAGAACTAGACCATCCAGAAAGAGATGAGGGGGGCGCGTTTCGCGCCCCCCTTTTTTTGTCCATCCGGTTAATAATTGGCGATCGAACCCACGAAGGCTTTATCCCCTTCATGCGCACATTGGATGGCCGAGACCCAAACCGTTGTCGTGCAATCGACCGGTATTTCTACGGACTCCGATGTCAGGGTTGTCGTGCGCGTATCCGATTGGCAATCGTAGTCAAGAAACGAACCCGATCTTGAGATGTAGACCTTATAGCTGAGGTACCCGGGGGGTGAGGGGAAAGAGGGCGGAGGGGCCCAGGTAGCCGTAGCCGAAGACGGGTGTCCGTGAAATGGAATGTCAAACCCATCAGGAAACGGGATCCACGGCGCAGGTGGGGGTCCGTAATCGTTGGTGGCTTGGTTCGCGGCAACGTATGCGGAGCTGACGGAACCCGTGCTCACGGCTTTCACCCGGTAGAAGTACATCGTGCATGGGTTCAGTAAGCCCCTGTCCTCGTATGAGGTTGCGGTGGGCGTCCCGATGACAACAAATGAGCCGGCGGCGCCCGAAAAGCTCCGCTCGACGCTGAAGTGGTCCACATTCGTGGAGGCTTCCGTCCAGGCCAGCTTCATGGAAAGCACATACGCCGTCTCCGGCCCCCCCGCGGGTGTCAGTGTTAGGTTCGCCGGTGCATCCGGCGCATCGCGGGGGCCCAGCTGCGTGGTGGCATCGGCTTCGTTGGAGTAGTCGGAATTTCCGGCGCCGTTCACGGCACGCACACGGTAGAAGTATTGCGTCTTGGAGCTGAGGCCCGAATCCACATACGACACTTTCTCGGCCGTGACCGAAGTGATCTCCGCGTAATCGCCGGTGGTCTTCCGCTCGACTGAGATCGATTCGGCGTTGTCCGCGTTGTTGGTCCAGCTGATTCGAATCTGAGCGCTGTCTATAGTCTCGGCGGCCAGACCCGTCGGAGCGTCGGGAGCCACTTCCGGGTGGGGAGCCACTTCCGGGTCATGAAGCAGGCCGTTGTACTCCTGGCCGTCTGTCCCTGTGTTTTTTCCACAGCCCGCGGCGCCAAGTACGACCAGTCCGATCAGAAGTGCGGCCCTAATTCGCATTTGGGTCTCCTCATATCCATCTCTCACAAGTTCTGTGCCAGAATCCGTTAAGAAAAACGCAATGATTGCGAGCGGTTGCTCGCGGACAAGAGCACGGTGTTGCTGAAGATTGGCGCAGGCGAGGCTACTTAATGCATGAATTCAGCTCGGCTTTTCGGCAGATCCGACTGGGGCAAGAAATGGGGACGGAGGTGCGGATTCGCCGGACGCGTTTATTACCGAAAACCGTTAAACCTCCCGGGCCTCGGCCGGGATTAAAAATGAGCGCCGACTGTCAACGTCGGCACGACGGGGAGCTGATCGAACGTTGTAAAGATCATGCTGACGTCGACAAAGGCCTTCTTCTTGGGCCCGAGAACGCGCGCGCCGATCGCTGGAAACCAGAGGCGGGCCTGATCGCGGTGGTTTCCGAGCAGCGGAGGATGGTAGACGTCCGCATGGATCCGGACGAAATCGCTGACCTGCGATTCAAGACCTCCGACCGCGATCAGGGTTCCGAGCCCACCTTTATCCGCAATTACCCCCGCGTACATCGCCGCCACGTGAAGAGACAGCAGCCGCGGCCCGATAAGGAGCTCGGGTTGGGCGCTGAACAACAGACCTCCCGCGAGTCCCACAAAGATGCCTAAATTCGCGGAGAACCCGCCTCGTACGATACCGGAGCCGAACCGTGCCGATAACGACGGTCCGATCGAGCCGCCGTACGGCGTGAAAAGAAGGCTCCCTCCCACATCCAGCTCCGTGTTCTTCGGGAGCTCGGTGCGGAGAGTTTCGGGGTCGCGCTTGAGGGGCAATCTGCCCGCCGCTTGAGCCGTTGATAGGCCCGAAAGGCCGCCGAGGACGACCAGGGTCAGGCACGCGAATTTGATGTTGTTTCTCATTTGTGTCTCCTTGTTTTCCCTTCAGCGCACGACCCGTGCCATTCGAAACACGCGGCGCCCTGCGATTTAGGCGGGGCTGACGATGTCGGGGGACCGGACCTGACACGTCAGCTGACACTTGTGGGCCAGCCGCCATAGGCGCCAAACGTGACCTGGGCCTCGCGTGTTGATACGTTCGCGGCCGTGAAGAACGTTTTTCCCCACCGATTCGAACTCGCGGTTTATTTTGCGGATACGGACGCGGGTGGCGTCGTCTACCACGCCCGCTATCTGGAGTTTTTCGAACGCGCCAGGTTCGAGCTCTTTCGCGCCCTGGATGCAGGCCCCCTCAATCCGAGCACCGAGAACGGGGGCTACGTCGTGAGCGATGTGTCCGCGAAATTCAAGAAACCGGCCCGATTGGGGGAGCGGATCGCCGTGGAATCAACGCCGCTGGAGGTCAAGCGGGTCTCCTTCCGCCTAAGGCAGCGGGCGGTGTCGGCCTCGACAGGCGTCGTCTTCTGCGAAGCGGAGGTGAACGTCGTGAGAATCAACGGCGACTGGAAACCCGCCGCGCTCAGCCCTGGGCTCCTGGCTGGTTTAAAAGCCGGCCTGCCCGCTTCCTGAGCGCGCCCAAGCTTGAGTTTAGCGCCTTGCGTCAGACGTGCCTTTGCGGTATAGCATCCGTTCGATGCGACTCCCGGATCACCGCCTGGTTTGGTCGTTTTTTATTTTGGCGGCGTTGGCGTCCGGCCCCGCATATTCCCAATCGGAAAATGACTCCCCACCTCTGAAGTCTCGGACCGATCATTGGACGGCGTACGTCGGCGGGGAATGGGATTTCTTGAAGAACGAGGGCCCGCCTCTCAACGGCACCGATTGGCAGGAGGCGCACTGGGGCATCGGTTATTCCGAGCCGTCGTCTTTCTCGCTGGTTTTCAGCCACCGTGTCGTGGGGCGCACACACCAGTGGGACAATATCTTCGGCTTGGATGCATACGCGAAGCTTCCCGGCCCTTTTTCGTTCCGCGGATTCGCGGGCGGCAGCCCCGATCATGATTTCGTCTACCGCTTACGCGGCGAGGGAGAACTGACGGTCAGCCTTCTCAAGGCGCTGCAGGTCGGCGCGGGCTATTGGTTCATCAAGTACGACACGACGGACATCCACATCCTCACGCCGCTCCTGAGCCTGTTTGCCGGCAACTTCGAGTTCGATTTCCGATATCTCAACATCCTGGATACCGGGGCGGACGAACGCTTCAACGCGTACTCGTTCCGTGTGTCGGACACCTTCGACGACCGTTGGTTGCGGCCGTTCGCGGGCATCGTGTTCGGGGAGAGGATTTTCGGGATACTGACCGTGCAGCAGGCGCCGGTGCAGAAAGGGTATCTGGCGTTCGCCGGGAACACTTTCGGTTTGAGCCGCCGGCTGGATCTTTCTTTGTCCGTCTCATACGCACACGAGGACCCGGCCTTCACATACTTGGGGATCGGGAGCGATCTGAAACTGCGTTTTTAGGAGGATGTACGTGACCGAATTTCATCCGGAACAATATTTCCCGATCGCGTTCTTCATCATCATGTCGCTCAACCTTTTAGGCGTAGCGGGCCTAGTGATCTCCAAGACGCTCCGGATTCGGGCCAAGAGCCTCCGGCAGGAAACCATCCGCGACTTATTCAATGAGGTCGAGCGGGCGCAGCGCGCGGAGAAATACGATCTGACTCTTCTCCGGCGCCGGATCGCCCGGGTTCCCCTTGACGAGATCCGCCGGACCTTGGAGGCCCTGTCGAAAAAGAATCGCCCCGCGGTGGAACTCTTCGGAACCCTCCTGGAGGAATCGGGCCGCCTGATCAAGATCGCGGAGCTGGCTTCCCGCGGGCCGCGTTGGAAGAGAATCGACAGCCTCGTCATCCTCGGCCTTTTGAAGCACACTGCCGGGCTTCTTCTGCTCCGCCGCGCTCTTCGTTCGACGGATCAGGACGTCGTTCTCGCGGCCGTCTCGGCACTCGGTTTTTGGGACTCCCCCCAAACCGTGGAAACGCTCGTGAGCCTTTTGGGAAAGGACTGCCCGGTCAATTCGTCCCGCGTAGCCACCATGATCGAAAATACCACGGCCCACGTAGCCGGCGCCCTGTGCCGACGCGCCCAGTCGGCCGACCCGGTCGCCCAATATTGGTGCGCCAAGCTCCTTGGAAAATATAAAACCTCCGAAAGCCTGGAGATGGTGCATCAGCTCCTTGAGCATCCGAACACGAACGTGAGAGCAGCCGCCGTGGAGACGCTGGGACAAATCGGCACCCCGGCGGATGAGGCCTTCATTGTCCGGATGCTTGCCGATCGGGATTGGGTGGTACGGGTGAACGCCATTCACGCGTGCGGCGAGGCGCGGATCAAGTCGGCGTTGCCTCACCTGGTCGGTCTTTTCAGGGACCGGCAGTGGTGGGTGCGAGCGGACGCGCGGGAGGCGATCGAGCGGATCGGACCCGAAGCGGCCGACCACCTTGTGGAGGCTTTGGAGGATACCGACAAATTCGCGCGTAACATGGCGGCGCAGGCCCTGGACGATATGGGATATGTCGACGCGGCCATTTGGGATCTCGCAAAACAGGGGGCGCCCAGAGAACAGGCGCTCCGGGTTCTGAGCGCCATCCGAAACGCGGACGGCGCGCCGGCCTTGAGCGAAAAGCTGTACAAACTGGACCCCGAACTGTTCGGCTCGGTGCGCGAGCAACTCCGGCTTGCCGGGTAGAAAGGACAGGAGATGGATCGCTTCTTTCATCTGAGCTTCCTGATCTGCCTCGGATACTTCGTGTCCGTGAACGCATATTATTTCCTCATCCTTCTCTTCTCCTGGCTGGAGAATCGTTTCCGGATCCGCCAGGAATCGCGCGAGAACCTGGCACCCGTCCTCGAATCGGATTTCACGATCCCCGTGAGCGTCGTCATCCCGGCATACAACGAGCAGGACGTTCTGAACGACGCGATCCTCGCCGTCCTCAAGAACGGATACCCCAACTTCGAGCTGATCGTCGTGAACGACGGTTCGACCGACCGGACGATGGAGTTCCTCAAGCGCGACTATCTACTC
>JAZDIZ010000037.1:0-8782 GCA_043804515.1 Pseudomonadota bacterium
ACGCGGAAATCGATCACCGGGGAGCCGGCCAGAAGCCCGTGCTTGGCCCGCTCCACGACGCCTTTTTCGACGGAGGGAATGAACTGCCGCGGAATCGCACCTCCCTTGATCGCGTCCACGAATTCGAATCCGGTTCCGCGAGGCAGGGGCTCCACGTCGATGAAGCAGACGCCGAATTGTCCGGCCCCACCCGTTTGTTTCTTGTGTTTCCCTTCGATGTACAACTTCTTGCCGGCCAGCGTCTCCTTGTAGGGGATGGGCGGAAGGTCCGTCTTCACGCTCACCTTATACTTCCGGTTCAGCCGTTCCGTGGCTATGTCCAGGTGGCCGTGCCCCAGGCCGTGAAGGACGATCTTGTGCGACGTCTCGTCGTGGGAATAGGAGAGTGTGGGGTCCTCCTCGATCAGGCGGTCGAGAGACTCCTTCATTTTGTCTTCGTCCTTTTTGGTCTCCGGCGTGAGCGCAAAGGAGATCATCGGTTTGGGGTACGCCATGCCCGGGAGAGTCCTCGGGTGGGCGGTGTCGGTAATCGTGCTGCTCGTATGCACGTTCCGGAGTTTGATCCCCGCCACGATGTCGCCGCAAACCACCTTGTCGGTTTTCTCGAAAATGCGCCCCCGCACGGCGTACGGTGTCCCGAATTTGAGCCTTTCAGTGGAAGCCACATTCAGGATCTGGCCATCATCCCCGAGTGTTCCCGCGAATACGCGGAAGATCGAGATCTGTCCCAGATGCTCGTCGATCACGGTGTGAATGACCTGCGCCAGAAAAGGCTCGTTCGGTTTCGGCGGGCACGTGACCTCGTTTCCTTGAGGGTCCTTGCATTGGACCGGGGCACGGTCGATGGGGCTCGGGAAGCCCTCCGCCACCAGGTCCAAAACCGGTTGAACGCCTATGTTCTTGACCGCGCTGGCATACATCAACGGTGTCAGCTGATTCAGAGAGAGAGCCTTCAAGAACGTGCTCTTGAGCACTTCCAGCGATACGTCGTTCGTCTCCAGATATTTCTCGAGCAGCTCGTCGTCCGTGGAAACAATCGCTTCGGTCATCTGCGCGACCGCCGTTTCCACTTCGGACGCCATTTCCGGCGGGATCGGCATCTCGGTTTTCTTTCCGGATGCGTCAGGGGCCCACTTGTAGGCCTTGCGCGCGAGCAGGTCCACCACTCCCACAAAGGCCTCGCCCGCGCCGATGGGGAGCTGGACGGGAAGCGCCTCAACGTGTAACGCGCCCGCCACGTCCAGGGCCACGTCCGCCCCTTTCTTTGCGGAACGGTCCATCTGGTTGATCAGAATGATCCTTGGTAGGTTCGCATCCACGGCCGCCGACCAGCCGCGCCTCGTTTGAAGGCGCACGCCGTCGACAGCGCTCACCACGGCGACCACGCCGTCAGCGCCGCGAAGGGCCGTCAAGCCGTCCCAGAAGAAATTCGCGTCGCCGGGAGTGTCGATGAAATTGATCTTCTTACCCGCGTGCTCCACCCATCCGAAATGGCTCAGAATCGAACCCTGGCGTCGGATTTCTTCCGGTTCGGTGTCAAGGCTCGATGTGGCGTCTCCGGCACGTCCAAGCCGGGGCGTGGCTCCGCCGTCAAACAGGAAAGCCTCGCCCAGCGCGGTTTTTCCGGAGTGGCTGTGGCCCACGACGGCGATGTTCCGGATATTTTCGGGTGTAAACGTAGAATTGCCCATAATCGAACTCCTTTGCCGCGGCGGGTCTGGACCGAATCGGCCGCGAACACGCTCATCTAGATCAATTTTGCGAAGATGGAAACCCTAAAAACGCTTTATCTTCCACCGGCTTGGTTGAGCATCTGGCGGTATTTCGAGCTCCTGGGATCCAGATCCACGGCCATCTCTAGGTACAGGCGGGCCTGCGTGCGGTTACCGCGGTACAGATCGGAATTGGCGTGCTCCGCCAGCAGTTCCGCCGTGAATTCCCTCTGGGACGGTTCGATCAGCTCGTCCCGATACGCCTTGCGCTGGCTGTCGACCGAGAGAAACGCGTACGAGTCTTCGATCTTCTTGAGAATCTTCCCGAGCAGCTCTTGGGCCTCGGTCTGGGCCGCCGACGGAATCGGAAAATTCCCCCATTCCTTTTTCGTCCTCGCATACGCGGCCTCGACGGCAGGCTGCAGGGCCGTCCAGTGCACCATAAGGACATCAAAATGATTTCCTTTGTCCAGGTCCTCAACGGTCTGCCTCAGAACCGGCAGGAGATCCTCTTCCTCGGCCTTCACGTTGGTCGTGAAGTCGATAAAGTTCAGAAACGCCAACGCGTAAACCATCCGGATCGTCTGGAGCTTCCCCACGGCGCTTACCGAGAAAAGCGGCCGGAGCCGGGTCGGTTTTTCGAGCGAGACGCTCCAGAAACGCTGTTCGTCCCGTTCCAGCTTGAGATCCCCGACCGGGAAGGGCGGGGACTCCGTCCGGACCACATAGTGATAGAAAAAGGGTTCCAGGCCCAGGAGAAGGACCGCCGACTTATTCATCGCGATCGCGTCGTAGATGCCGCGGAACACGATCCGCTTCAGGTTCAGAGGCACGACGGCGATGCCCCCCAGATGCTGGGCGCCTTCCTCCAGCCTGTAGTGAAGGGGCCGCGCCGGCGCGATCTTCGCCACGATCTGCCTCGACATCTGCACCAGGATCATGCCGATCTCGCGCACGTCGATCTTCCCCGCGAGAAGCTCCTGGTCCAGCTTTTTGGTCTCGTCCCTCTTGCGCCTAAGCTCGCGAAATTCGGCCTCGGTGATGCGGTTGTTCCGCCGCAAGAGATAGCCCAGGCTTTGCGTTTCCTCGATCGGATTCCGGTCCACACCCACGAGGCGCCCGTCCTTGAAGAGAAGGTACGTTTCCGCCGTCTCCTGCCCCGCGCGCAGCACCAGCCGGCCGGTGAACTTCCGGAACAACAGCTCGAAAAGAAGGCTGAACAAATTCGGCTCCGAGAGACAGGCTTTCCCTTCGTGATGCTTTCGGAGCATGGCGGCCGAAGGATCGAAATCCAAATCCCCCTCGGGCGCCAGGCTCGGCATCCGAAGGAACGAGGCCGCTCCGGAGAAACCGGGTGACCCTGCGGAAACAGGGCGCACCGCCGCCGGGGCCGGGGCCGGGGCCGCCGCGAAGGATTTGACGGGCCTGGAGGAGAGATCCTTCAGCAGCACGGCCAGTTTGGCCCGCTCCTCATCCTTGAAGTCCACGATCTTCAAAATCAGATCGCCCGGGGTCTCGTGCACGACCTCGGCCAGGAGGTTCGCGTATCCATGCCGCGCCTCGTCGCCGAACCTCACCAGGACGCGGCTGAGCATGGGAAAGGACACCGTCTTGGGAATCACGAGCGTCCCCATCGATATGTAGCTCTTCAATTTCTCGAGAAACGCCGGATCGTTCGAAAGCTTAACCGGGATCTCCCCGTCAATTTTGGCTGGCGTGCCCGGCGTGGTCACCTGATCTCCCTAGTCCCGTTCCCGTTCGTGCACACGAGAAATCTTTATGCAATGATCCCGGACGCCGGGCCAGCAAAAAAGATCGTCCAAGCCATGCCATCCCCTAATTTGGACCGGTGGAGTGGGATTCTTGGGGGCGATTGCCACACTGAATGTATATTCTCTGAATGATGTTGTATCTATTTATAATCATTATATATAATTCCATTCGATACAAACAGGTGAATTAGGGGGACAGCTTACCTAATTCCAAAGCTGGGGCTTCAACAATGCCTAAATTAGGATAGCTGTCCCTCAATTAGTCCACCCCCCAGAACCGGCTGACCGACTCCGGGGCGCGGACCACCTTTTCCACCCCGCGTATTGTTGACGGGTTGCGCGGTCTCATATTAAGAGGTGCGCCGGAACACCAGGGTTCGGGAGGCACATGCGCAAATCCAAAATCTTGCTGGGGGACGAATCGATCGCCCTCGGCGCCATTCACGCCGGCTTGTCGGGTGTTTACGGCTATCCCGGGACCCCCTCCACAGAGATTTTCGAGGCCGTGCAGGCCTTCGATCAGGAGAAGAAGATCCACTCCATCTGGTCCACCAACGAGAAAGTGGCCTATGAGCAGGCGCTCGGGATGTCCTTCGGCGGAAGGCGGGCGATGGTGACGATGAAGCACGTCGGCCTGAATGTCGCCGCCGACCCGTTCATGAACTCGGCGATCACGGGCGTTCAGGGGGGATTGGTCGTCGTTGTGGCCGACGACCCGGGAATGCACTCCAGCCAGAACGAACAGGACACACGCTATCTGGCCCATTTCGCGATGGTGCCCCTCCTGGAGCCCGGAAACCAGCAACAGGCCTACGACATGGCGCTTAGGGCCTTCGACTTTTCGGAGAAGCTGAATGTCCCGGTCGTGCTCCGCGTGGTCACGCGCCTTGCTCATTCCCGCGCCAACGTCCTGGTGGAGGAACGCGGTGCGGAACCCAAGTCAATGCCTCCCAATGAGGACGCCCGCAAGTGGACGCTGCTTCCGATGAACGCCCGGAAGAATTTCGCCAGGCTGGTGGAAGCCCAGAAGACGTTCCAGGAAGCGAGCGAGAAGAGCCCCGACAACCGCCTGACGCTGCGTCCGGGGACCTCCAAAGGGATCATCGCCACGGGCATCGCGGCCAATTACATCCTGGAGAACCTTCCTCCGGATCAGAAGGAATTTTCCATCCTCCAGATCTGCGAATATCCGATTCCGGTCGGCCTGATCCGGAAGCTCGTTGAGAAATGCGACGACATTTTGGTGGTGGAGGACGGGTATCCGTTCGTGGAGTCCCAGCTTTCCGGCCTCTTGGGGCTGGACGGAAAGAGGGTCAGAGGGAAGCTCTCGGGCGATCTGCCCCGGACCGGCGAGCTCAACCCCGACCTGGTACGCTCCGCTCTCGGGATTCCACCCCGTAAATCTCTCGCCGCGGCCCCGTCTTTGGCCGGGCGCCCGCCGCAGCTTTGCACGGGCTGCCCGCACGAGTTCACGTTCAACGCGCTGGAGGAGGCGCTGAAGGACTTCCCGTCGGGGCGGGTCTTCGGCGACATCGGTTGTTACACGCTGGGGGCCCTCCCCCCTCACAATCTGATCGAAACCTGCGTGGACATGGGCGCCAGCATCTCCATGGGGACCGGAGCGGCGCACGCCGGAATCCGGCCCGCGATTTCCGCGATCGGCGATTCAACGTTCACTCACAGCGGGATGACCGCCCTCCTGGACGCGGCCCGGGAAAACACGCCGATGACCGTCGTGATCCTGGACAATGCCACCGTGGCCATGACCGGGACGCAACCTTCGGCCGCCACCGGCGCGGCGCTTCTCGCCATCCTGAAGGGCCTCGGAGTCCGCGAGGACCACGTCGTCACGATGGAACCGCTTCCGAAGAATCACAGCACCAACGTGGAGATCTTCAAACGCGAGCTGGCTCACGATGGGCTCAGCGTGATCGTGGCCCAACGCGAATGCCTCGAAGTGCGCAAGAAACAACGAACGGCGGGAGCCTGAGACATGGAAGCGAACATCATTCTGGCGGGTGTAGGGGGACAGGGGATCCTGTCGATGGCGTATATCCTCTCCCAGACCGCCTTGGATAAAGGCTTAAACGTCAAGCAATCGGAAGTGCACGGGATGGCGCAACGGGGCGGGGCGGTGGAAAGCCACCTCCGTATTTCCGCACGCCCGATCGCCAGCGATCTCATTCCGAGGGGTTCGTGCAACCTCCTGATCAGCGTGGAGCCGCTCGAGGCCACCCGTTATCTGGATTTCCTGGCTCCCAACGGAATCGTCGTCACCAGCATGACACCGTACAAGAACATCCCGGATTATCCCTCCTTCTCCGCCATCTGGAAGGGGTTGGAGGGCGTCCGGACGGTCATTCCGATGGAGGCCGAGTCCCTCGCCAAACAGGCCGGGAGCGCGCTGGCCCAAAACACCGTCCTGATCGGCGCGGCTTCCGTGTTTCTGGATTTTCCGGAGGGCTCGCTCGAGGCGTGCATCGGGAACGCCTGGCGTCGCAAAGGGGAACGCGTGGTCGAGACGAACCTGAAGGCCTTCGCATCCGGGCGAAAGATGGCCCGCTTTTTGGCTGCGGCCGCCGAGAAGAAGATTCCCCGCGAAGCGCTTCACCTTCTGGCCGCGATCCTTCCGGTGGACCGGCTGGATTCCCTCCCTCCCGCGCAATGGGCCGATTCTTTCACCGGAAAGCCCCGCGATCGCTGGGAAGAGATGATCCGCACACGATTGGCTTCGGAGTCCCGTGCAGCGTCCGTTTGAAGCGGCGGAGAAGATTCTCCTCGACGCGCGTGCGGAGGGGAGAGATTTCCTCTTCGAATATGAGGTTTACGATCTTCTGCGCGCCGTCGGCGTCGGTGAACCCCCGCCCTACGCGCTTCTAAGAACGGACCGCGACACGGTCGAACCCACGGGACCGTTTTGGGGCGAGGAATACGTCCTGAAAATCGTCCACCCCCGGATCCTCCACAAGAGCGACGTGGGCGGCGTGCGGATGGTGAATGCGTCGCGGCTCGAATCCGCGGCGGCCGAGATGCGAGCCAAGGTTCCGCTCCTCCTGACTCAAAGCTATTTCGAGAACGAGCTGGTGCCGCAGGATCTTCGTAACCTCTCGCCGAGCGAGATGGAGCAGACTCTTCGCCGCGAAATCCGCGGCATCCTCGTCGTGCCGAAAATCGACGCGCCCGCCGGCTTCGGCCGGGAGCTGCTCCTGGGATGCCGCCTCACGCGCGAGTTCGGCCCCGTCGTAACGGCGGGCCTGGGCGGCCTCGACACGGAACTCCTGGCGCGAGAACTCCGGCCGGGGCGCGCCGCCCTCAGCGCCGGCCTGGATCTCATGGAACCCTCGGAGCTGGCCTCCTGGTTCCAAAAGACATTGGCGTTTCAAAAAATCTCGGGAAAAACGCGGGACCGCACCGCTCTCGCGTCGGAGGAATACCTGGCCGAGCTGGTCCGGCGTTTCACGGCCTTCGTGCGACACTTCTCCCCCCTCAATCCCGAAGCTCCCTTCTGGATCACGGAAAGCGAGATCAATCCGTTCCTCTTCTCGGGCGGCGCAGCCGTTCCCGTGGACGGCCTTCTGAAGTTCACGCTTCCCAGGCCCTCCGAAATCCGACCCCCCGTACAGAAATTGAGCGCGCTCTTGAAACCCCGAAGCATCTGCGTTTTGGGCGCTTCCTCGAAAGGGATGAACGTCGGAAGAATCATCTTGAGCAATCTCCTCCATGGCGGTTTCTCTAAGGCCGGTCTTTCACTGGTCCGGGAAGACGGCCAGGCCGTGGACGGCGTGACCGCCTTTCGTTCGATCGCGGAGCTTCCCTCCCCCGTCGATCTCATGATCCTTTCGATTCCTGCGCCCGACGTACCGGCTGTGCTGGAAGAAACAATCAGCCACGAGAAGGCTTCGTCGATCATCTTGATCACGGGCGGAATGGGCGAGACTTCGGGCGGCAAGAGCATCGAAGAGAGAATCAAAGATCTCTTGCGCCAAAGCCGGGGCACGCCTTCGAAGGGCCCGGTCCTGGTGGGAGGAAATTCCCTCGGCGTCGTCAGCGGGCCCGGAAACTACGACACGCTCTTCATTCCCGAGACTCGTCTCCCAAGGCGGCCGCAAAAGCTGGGGCGGAATGTGTCGGTTCTGAGCCAGTCCGGGGCGTTCATGATCACGCGCATGAGCCGGATGGGAGGCTTCGTCCCGCGATACGGCGTCTCCACGGGAAACCAGATCGACTTGGGCACGGCCGATTTCCTGGAACATCTTCTCTCCGACCCGGACGTGGACGTGTTCTCCTGCTACATCGAGGGGTTCCGCGACGGCGAAGGCTTCAGGTTCGCGAAGGCCGCGCGAAAGGCCGTAAGCCTCGGCAAAGACGTGATCGTCTACAAAGCGGGACGAACGACGGCCGGCAAGAAGGCGGCGGGGGGACACACGGCCGCCATCGCCGGGGATTGGACCGTGTCCCGCGACGTCTTGACGCAAGCCGGGTGCCTTGTGGCCGAAACATTCGAAGAGGCTTCCGACCTACTCCTCGTCTCCTCCCTCCTGGCCCACCGCCCCGTCGGCGAGGGGCGCCTCGGGGCTATTTCCAATGCCGGTTACGAGACCGTGGGAATTGCGGATCAAATGGACGCGGATTCCTTCGAGCTCCGGTTGGCCGTTCTGGAGGAACCCACGATCACGGCCCTCCAGAAACTCCTCGCCCAACATCGCCTGACGGGTCTTCAGGACATCCGGAATCCGATGGATTTGACGCCGATGGCGGCCGACCAAGCGCACCTGGACGTCCTCCGGGTCCTTGCGGAGGACGCCGACGTGGACGTTCTCGTGACCGGATGCGTCCCCCTCACCGCCGCCATCAACGCCCTTGAACCCCAGGCCGACAACTCCTACGCGCAGGGACTGCTCCGGCTCATGCGCGAATTCAAAAAACCACTCGTGGCCGTCATTGACGCGGGTTCGTTATACGATCCCTTCGCCACCTCGCTATTGGAGGGAGGAATGCCGGTTTTCCGATCGATTGATCGCGCGCTATCGGCACTCGGACGTTGGGTCAGGGCGCGCCGCCGCTAGGGTTGTCCTTTTTTCTGTTCTGAACTGACAAAAACCTATAAAAAGGCACCCATTACGGACCCTTTTGGGGGCCTTTGAGGGCGATTTGAATTCAAGATTTGGTTCAACGGAAAAGGAGAATGTCATGAAGAAGTTTGCGGTCTTGGCATCGCTAATTTTGGGCTTTGCTTTAGCGTTGGAAGGGTGTTCGAGCGGCGGCGGCGGCGCTACCACAAGGCTTATCGGCCCCGAC
>JAZDIZ010000038.1:0-31602 GCA_043804515.1 Pseudomonadota bacterium
AACCAAAACGTGAACTCTAGTCGGTCTCGGCAAGCGCGCCTATGCGCTTCGAACAAAATCAGTGCGGGCGTTGAATCCAACCTGAGAATCTAGACCGGAAACACCGTGGGGAGGCGCTGGCCGATCCCGACGAGTTCTCACACATGTTGGAGGAAACAAAACGAAACCGCCCACCGGAGTGGGCGGCTTTGTTTTGGCGTCCCCCACGTGCAGCCAGTAGTACCCTGCGTGACCATGCATACCCAATTCCGCCTCACTTCGCGGGCCTTGTTTTCATTCGCCTTCGCCGTGTTCGTGGGGGCCCGTCGCCGACGTGGCTGCCCCGTAGATCTTCTCCACAAAGTGAGTGTACTCGATGTACGCCTTAACGAACGCCCGGCCGGCCGCCACGTCGTTCGGATCATAACGCCGCCGTTCGAGGGCTTCCTGAAAGTGCCGCTGGATGCCTGTCTCAACCGCGCTACCGACAAGCTTTTGCAGCGCTTCCGCAGAGCCCGTCTCCAGCGTGCGGTCGGCTGCAGGCACAGCGGGCCCGACGTCGGTCCCCGCGGGCTTAATTCCCGTGAATGGGGCTCCCTCCCCAGTACGGTGGATGCGCACGAGCGCCTCGAAGAATCGTTGGTCAGCGGTATCTTTCGCGGCGCCCCCGGCCTTCCGAGCAGCTCGCGCCTTGTTGAATTCCTCCCGGATGGCGTTCTCGTCCGCGGGTTGGACCCAGACGAGCACAAGGTTGACATTGCCCGTCTTGAGCGCCTGGCGCGCCGCCATGACAACCGGACCAGACATAGTGTCGCAGTGGGCCCGGGCCGATGTCGAAAGGCCGGCGGCAAGACCTATGCAGACGATCGACGCAAGAATGAGCAAAAACATGTTGCCTTTTTTCATGACGTTCTCCCTCGTCGCCCTGATGACGACTCCGCGAAACCGACCGGCCTATAGCAACAAAGCGCTTGCAAGTAAATGGATACTTACATACGTTGCGTCTCCATGGGCGCCCGAAGTCCGCGTGTGCAGGAGCGCAAGCCCACCGAATTGCGTCAGACGGAGATCGTCGACGCGGCAATGCGCATCCTCGCCTTCCAGGGCGCACGCAGGTTCACGGCACAGCTCATCGGCGAGCAAGTCGGCGTCACGGCAGGAGCTATCTTCCGTCACTTCAAAACGATGGACGCAATCGGAGATGCCATCATCGACCGATTGGAGGCGATCCTGTTCCAGGGCTTCCCACCGAAAGAGGGAGATGCCATCGAGCGACTCGGTGTCTTCTTCCGGCAACGGGTACAAACCATCGTCGCCAACCCGCACATTTCCAGCATACTGCTCACCGACCACCTCGCCCAAACGGCCGGTCAGGCTCGTGCGAATCGCCTCAAGATGTTCAAACAACGCTCGCGCAATTTTGTGCTGGCGTGCCTTCGCGAGGCGCGGCGGACCGGAACTCTTCGTGGAAATGCCGGCACACAGGAAGGCGCCATTCTTGTGCTCGGGGCTATCTTCGCCCTCGCCCATGCGCGCATGCGGACGCAAGATGGGGCCGCGATCGAAAGGCTGGCGCGGAGCGTGTGGAGCGTCATCGAGTCCACGCTTCGAGGCATCGGAAGACCGGACAAAAAACGACTCTCAGGGAAACCGGGCCGCAAGACCCGACGCGATTTCGAAAGGAAGTGAGCCATGGATAAATCCAAGACACGCGCTGTCCTCTTGTTCGTTCTGGTGTTGGCATTCGGAGTCCTCCTGTTCGGGGGATACCTCATGAACAAGGAGAAGCCGCCCATCCCGACCACCGTCGTGACCCAGGAGGGGACGACTCTCTTTGCGGAGAAAGACGTCATTGACGGGCAGAACTATTTCTTCAGCCGCGGCGGCCAGCATATCGGGAGTATCTGGGGCCATGGAGCGTACCTCGCACCTGATTGGTCCGCCGACTTCCTGCACCGCATGGGTTTGTTCCTCGTCGCCCGGCATCTCGACCGCTCCGTCGAGGAGGCAGGCGCTTTTGCGCAGGCTGATTTCGAGCGGCTTGATGCGCCAACGCGGGCGCGTGTTTCGGCACTCGTCACCGAAGAAATACACACAAATCGGCATAACGCGGCGACCGGCAAACTGACATACACACCGTTCCAGGCCGAGGCGCTTGCCTACCTAACCGGTTACTACACAACGCTCTTCCGTGAGGGCAACGATCGAATGGGCTTGCAGCCGGGCATCGTGCGAAGCGACCAGGAGGGACGCATCGTCACGAGTTTCTTCGCCTGGCTCGCCTGGGCCGCGGGGACCAATCGCCCTGGTGAAACACATACCTACACGAGCAACTGGCCCTACGACCCGCTCGTTGGAAACCAGCCGATGCCGGACTTGGTCATATGGTCGATCGTGAGCGTCATCTTGCTCATTCTTGGCATCGCCATCGCGATCTTCCTCTATCAGCGTTACATCCGCGAAGAAGACTACCAGGCGACGCTCTCGCCGGACTTCCCCGAGCCGACACCCACGCCGAGCCAGAAGGCGACGCTGGCTTACTTCCTTGTGGCTATCGTATTGCTCGTGATCCAGGTCGGCATGGGCTCGCTGACCGGCCACTTTACGGTCGAGGGGACGAGCTTCTTCGGCGTCAAAATCGGCGAGTTCCTGCCGTACGCGGCGGTGCGCACGTGGCACCTACAGTTGGCAGTGTTCTTCATCGCCACGTGTTTTCTCGCTGCCGGGTTATTCATTGGGCCGTTTGTCGGCCGCGAGCCCAAGTGCCAGTCCGCGCTTGTATGGGCTCTCTTTGGCGCCGTTGTGGTGGTCGTCGTCGGCGCACTCAGCGGAACTTATCTCTCCATCCTAGGTAAGTTCGGCGGCAACGGCTTCATGCTTGGCCACCAGGGCTATGAATACATCGAACTCGGCCGCCTGTGGCAGGTCTTGCTGATCGTCGGAATGATCTTCTGGCTGGTCCTGGTCTTGCGCGCTATCCGTCCCGCGCTGCGCAATGAGAAGGACGCGGGGGGTATGACTCACCTGCTCCTCTACAGCGCCATCAGCATCCCGGCTTTCTACATGGCCGGCCTGATGTACGGCAAAGGCAGCCACCTCACGAACGCCGAGTACTGGCGCTGGTGGGTCGTCCACCTTTGGGTCGAGGGCTTCTTCGAAGTGTTCGCCACGGTATTCATGGCCTTCCTGCTCGCACGAATCGGGCTCGTGGGCCAGCGTTTCGCTTCGCGTACAGTCTATTTCAGCATCTTCCTCTACCTTGGTAGCGGCGTAATCGGCACCTTCCACCATCTCTACTGGGCCGGTTCACCGATACCCATCGTTGCGCTCGGCGCGGTCTTTTCCGCGCTCGAGGTGGTCCCGCTGAGCATTCTCGGATTCGAGGTCGCGCACAACCTGCGAGCCCTCAAGGTCGCCGGGAAGGAGTATCCGTACCGCTGGCCGGTCTATTTCTTCCTCTCCGTTGCCTTCTGGAACTTGCTCGGCGCCGGCATATTCGGGTTCCTTATTAACCCGCCGATCGTGCTCTACTACGTCCAGGGCATCAACACGACGCCGCTCCATGCCCATACAGCCCTGTTCGGCGTCTACGGCTTGCTCGCCATCTCGCTCATGCTGTTCTCGATGCGGAACATCGTAGCCAAGGCCGCCTGGTCCAACCGGCTGCTCAAGTGGAGCTTCTGGGGCCTGAACGGCGGCCTCGCCTTGATGACCTTCGTGAGCCTTGTTCCGTCGGGGTTCTACCAGTTCTACTTCGCGGTACGCGACGGCATGTGGTACGCGCGCAGTCCCGAGATCACCTCGGGGAACGTAATCCGAACGCTCGCCTGGGCGCGCATTGGTCCCGACCTCATCTTTGCAACGGGTGCGGGCCTGCTTCTGCTCTTCGTTGTTCGCGCTATCTGGCTCAGCCGTAAACAAAAGGCGTAAGCAAAGGAAGGAGATCGACATGAAACCCACGCAAGAACTGATGGCCGAGCACAACGCGGTGCTTCTCGCACTTAAGCTTCTGGAGAAGGTCGAGGACGGTCTCGCCCCGAAAGACAGTCAGGCCACAGGGCACCTCGAACAACTCCTCGACTTTCTCCGCGAATTCGTTGACCGGTGCCACCACGGCAAGGAAGAGGATGTCCTCTTTCCCGAGCTCGAGCAGCGCGGGGTGAGACGGGATGGCGGACCGATCGGCGTCATGCTTGCGGAGCACGAAGTCGGGCGGCGCCACGTCCGCGAGATGTCCGATGGGCTCGCGCGTCTGCGACGCTGCGAGCTTGGCGCGGCGGCAGCGATCCGAGAAAGCTCGCGCAGCTACCGAGATCTGCTGCAGGCGCACATCTACAAGGAGAACAACATGCTCTTCCCCATGGCAGATCGCCTTCTGCCCGACGACGTCGCGGCAAAAATGCTCGAGCGCTTCGAGGTGATCGAGCGCGATCGGGTCGGCGAAGGCAAGCACGAGGCGTACCATGCCATGCTCCACCGCCTGAAGGACATTTACCGGATCGAATAAGGCCGGGCAGGTGAAAGAACGAGAAGTCTCATTGCCAGAGCGCTAAAGAACCCCCGGAAAGGACCCTAAATGAAAATCACAAACGTACTAACCGCCAAGGACAAACCCAACCCCCACGGCGTGAGCGCGAAGCCGATCTACGACAGCCCGTATGCGATGGCTGTACACATCACCCTTCTGCCCGGGCAGTCGCTCAAGAAGCATGCTACGCCCGTTGATGTCTTCTTTTACGTGCTCGAGGGCGACGGCCTCGTCGAAATGGGCGAAGAGACGGCTAAGGTCTCGCGCGACATGATCATCGAGAGCCCGGCTCGGATCCCGCACCGACTGGCCAATGACGGTGACAAGGTGTTCCGCGTTCTTGTCGTCAAGGTGCCCAGGCCGACAGAATCAACAAAAGTAAGCTGACGCTCGCTCGGAAGGTAGTTCGAAGACTTGAGCAGTTGCGGAAGTAATCCTACGTATTGGATCTGTTAATTCGAGTTTCCGGTTCTTTGCGACCGCGCGTTGAATGAACTGACAACTAAAGTTGGCGTCCCCGACCCGCCTACGCGGAAGCTACGGCGGGGCAAGCGAGATTGGGCGAGGCTCTCGCCCCGCCCGTTTCAGAGTGGCTCCTCACCGCCAGCCTTCGGCCGGCGCCGGTTCGTCGCAACATTAGATTGTTCCGCATTCGCGGAACCAAAACGTGAACTCTAGTCGGTCTCGGCAAGCGCGCCTATGCGCTTCGAACAAAATCAGTGCGGGCGTTGAATCCAACCTGAGAATCTAGACCGGAAACACCGTGGGGAGGCGCCGGCCGATCCCGACGAGTTCTCACACATGTTGGAGGAAACAAAACGAAACCGCCCACCGGAGTGGGCGGCTTTGTTTTGGCGTCCCCCGCGTGTAGCCAGTAGTACCCTATGTGACCCCATGCGGCGAAGCCAGAATCATTCCTCGTAGACTTCTTTTCGGTGCCCGATCTTGACCACCACGACGACATCCGGGGGCTCAATCCGGTATATGACTCGCCAATCACCCACACGAAGCCGTCGCGCTCCCTTGAAACTGTAGCGGAGTGGTTTTCCGAATTCGATGGGGTGGGAGGTAAGCTTACGTTCGATAGCCCTTCGAACCTGCTCCTTCACAGACTTGGACAAAAGCGGGATGTCTTCCCGGATCACGCTCTCCAGGTACTCGACCCGGTAGGTCAATCCCAGGCTTTCTCATGCGGAATCCGTTTTTCCTTCCGGCGCAGCCGTTCGTCGGCGATCCGCGAGAAATAGATGTCCTCCTGATACTCCAGTGCCTGTTCGATCAAGCTCAATCCCACGCCTGCCACGGATTGATCGCGATCTCCAGAAAGGCGCTCCAAAGCGTCGTAGACGTCATCATCTACCGTGATATTAATCCTCTTCTTGGCCGTGGGCATTTGACCCGCCTTTCAATGTGAAGTGTACCACCGGTGTAACACCGCAGTCAAGGGGGAGCGTTATCCGCCGGGAACTCCGCCTCGCATTGCATCCTTGATCTCGAAAGGCCGACTGACAACTGAAGTTTGGCATCCCCCGCGTGTAGCCAGGAGTATCCTACGTGACCATAGACCGCTGCTGCTGGCTACTTCCGGGGCTCCTGATTGATCGGCCTCTTCTCAGGGCACTCGTACGACGCCAATGCTCTCTCAGGGCTCATATCCCCTTTCCGACTCGCGTCCACAGCGATCACCAAATACTCTTTGCCATCGCCTATGACCGCGATGCCATACTCAATGAATCCTCCTATTGTGGCGGCCTTCCTGGCCTCTGACCACACTTGATTGACATCACGGATCCTCGCAGCAACAGCGCGGACGTTTGGAGCGAGTTCCCTGGCCCCGGCGGCGCCAGTCATCAGTGACAGGAGCTTCTGCCGAATACCAGTACCCGGGCGGACGATATGAATGTGCAGCTGGTCCTGGGATCTAAGACTAAATGGATTCGCGACAAGAAGGATCTCGTCCTGATTCTTGATCTTTTCCGCGGCCGTTTTCCAAGCAAACGCCCATGCCCCTACGAGGTGTGGGTCGCTCATGGTTCGCTTGTCCTCAACACCGGTGCAAGGATGGCGAGGAATCACTAGGCCGTGCACAAAACCCTTGGCGCAACCACACGTCCTAAAGTGGTCCTTGAACGCTACGAAATCCTCGTCCTGATTCCAGACGTCTGTTCTCAGACACTCATCACCTACAGCGCATGGCGCACCAACAAGCGGCCTTTGGCACGCCGAGCAATAGCTTGAACTTGAGGGTTCCAGACAAGACTGAACAACGTTCCAGAGAATGCAGCGCTTGGAGGCCTCCAGTGATATCTGAGAACCTTTCGCCAATGAGCAATCGACCGGTTGACCCGCGAACGCGGGTCTCGGAAACCAAGCCCACAACAGCGCAAGGCATAGAAGAGCAAAGACGAGTGAAGCCTTCTTCCTGAAACTGTCTTGTCGCCGCATCTTCCCTTTCCGTTTTCGAAGCCCTCTTGCCTCACCACTCGTAAACGAAAGTTATGGCGTCCCCCGCGTGCAGCCAGGAGTACCCTATATGACGATATACGAATGCCGCGCCATCGAAGATCCAGCTGTTCAGCGGGACAGCATCACTTTCTCCCATCCCCAATTTCCTGTCGAAGCGGGGACCCTGCGTTCGACAAGATATTCGCCATCGTCAGGGCAAGTCACTCGGTAGACCTCCGCATTACGGGCCTTCAGCAGTTTCTGCTCAGGTACCGTAGCCCCCAGAAAGTATCCCTGCAACGCCGGAAGTGTGCGACTGTGGCCCACGAGGATCACATTCTTGCTCCGGTATTTCCGGCCCTCCGTAACCTGCTTGAGAAACTTCTCGATTCGTCGCCTCACGTCAGCCTGGCTTTCTCCATCGGGAGCATGAAAGGCGGGATCGTTATCAAGACGGTCCCAGAACGCCTTCCCAAGAGGCGGCACCGTACCGTTGAGGCATTCGTAAGGCCCCAACCTAATGTTGTTGATCAGAGGCTCTGCTTTAAAGACCGGCTTTCGCCCCTTCTCATGCTGCCGCTCGACCAAGGGTTCAACCGTTTCGTGTGTTCTGAACATCTCGGTTGTAAAAACGAAATCGATCGGAATGTCCGAGAAGAAATCCGCAAGCTCCTTGGCTTGTTCGTAGCCCCGGTCTGAAAGGTGCGTGATCGAATGGTTCGCTTGGGCGCAAGACCTGTCCCAAGGCGTTCCTTCAAGAGCATTTGCTCGGGTTTCGGCGTGGCGAATCAGAAAGATCGTTCCATTCGTCTCGCACTTTTGTGTAGCCGTAACCTGGGAATACCAACCCAAGCCAAGAAGGAGACCAGCAAGGATGAACGAGAAAGAACTCTTGATAGCCATGCCTTTCATTCCTTTCTGTCCCGGAAACCCAACGGAACTTTCATTTCCGCTGTCTTCTTCCACTTTGCCTCGAATCTGGAAACCAAAGTTTGGCGTCCCCGACGAGATTCGAACTCGTGTTACCGCCGTGAAAGGGCGGTGTCCTGGACCGGGCTAGACGACGGGGACGCAGGCGTTCAAAGAACGTTTTCTATCCGCCTTCGCCATTCGCTAAAGGAACAGCGAACTTCAGGCTACGGCGGGACACAGCCTTCGCGAATAAAAACGAAAGTCTACAGACTTCCGCACGTCTTCACCGACTTGCCTAGCCGAAGCCCCGGCAGGGGCGAAGGCTGGTGAGCCGGGACGGGATTGAACCGTCGACCCTCTGATTAAAAGTCAGATGCTCTACCACTGAGCTACCGGCCCACACCAAAAACGGTCAGCGGGTGCTTATACAGAAACGGCGGAAATGGGCAAGATCATTGGATAATCGGATTGAGGCATCGGCAACTTGCCCTAATTCAGGACAATCCGCCAGCCTATGAACTCCAACCTCCGTCCCCATTTTGTCATCCTCCGCGTGAAGGGAGTCTCGTTCGGCTCGGATACCAGCTGGGAGGACTTCGAGAAAGCCTGCGGCGGCGGCGAGCCCGGCGGCGGCACCGGCGGTACCGCTCCCCCCGATACTGGCATGAAGATCGAGTGCTTCTAAGCAGCCTCCGCGTATCCAAAGTTACCGTTGGCGGCCCCGTGACCGGGGCCTACCCCGAAAACGGAAGTCTGCATTTAAGATATTGAAATTCTTATTGAATGTCCCATCCGTTTCGCGCCAAGATGGAGCTGTGAAGGTAAGGACTGTACCTTCTCTGGTCGGTCTCCTGTTCCTAATCGGAAACTGCAGCGGGGATGGGAGCGGAGACAAGATTCTCAATCTGCCTCGGGCTGACATTCCGGGGGCCTCCGCCCTCTTCGCCGTGATCTCGAAAGGTCAGAACGGCTCGCCGAAAGTTCTTCACATTTCGGACTTCGTTCATCACGAAGACCTTCAAGCACCTCAGGACATGCCGAGAGGGAGGGCGATTTACTCCACCATCTTGGCGTATACCGAGGACCTCGCGGGAAAGACCCCCATCGTTGTTGCGAAGGGTGATCCCACGGACGGCCTGGACCATCCGGAACCCGTGGCCATTTTTGCCGCGGAGATGTTTTTGGAAGCCCGGATGCATCCAATTTCCGTGGACGACCCGGATGATGCGTTTCTCCAAGCGTTCGTCCAGATGGTTTTCATACTAGGTGCCCAACCAACGCCCACGCCGGAACCCGCTGCGACGCCTACGCCGGAACCCACCGCGACACCTACGCCGGAGCCCACTGCAACACCTACACCGGAGCCCACTGCAACACCTACGCCGGAGCCCACCGCGACACCTACGCCGGAGCCTACCGCAACGCCCACGCCGGAGCCCACCGCAACGCCCACGCCGGAGCCCACCGCGACACCTACGCCGACACCCGAGCCGACGGCTACCCCGACACCTTCAGGGCCGGTGAGCGTTGGCCCGAATAACGCCTCAATGTTTTTCGACTCCGACGACGGCTATGCCATCTGGTCAGATCCGGACAACGCGCAAACATCCGACAACCAGTACGCAACCGTGGAGATTGACGACGCGACCTACCAGAGCAACGGCCTGTACGCTCTAAACTTCGGGTTCAGCGTTCCTTCAACGGCAACGATCAACGGAATCCAGTTCGATGTTGAAAGAAAGGCAAACAAGAAATCCGGCATGGACTGGATGAACGACTTCGTCGTGTTTCTTGTCGCTGGGTCCATTCGGACGGACCAGGACAAAGCGAACGCAATTCATTGGCCCACGACCGACACGTACGTCACCTACGGTGGATCGACGGATCTGTGGGGCCAGACGTTAACCCCGACCGATGTGAACGGCTCTGTGTTCGGACTCTACCTTGGGACCTATGTCACGACGATCTCAACCGTTATCGCCTATGTCGACCACATTCGATGTACCGTCTACTACACCGAATGAAAAATCGGGAAAATCGGGGCGGAAAATCGGGGGACACCTTACCAATTAAAATCGGGGGACACCTTACCAATTAGCACGGGCCTGCTGGTGGCTTGCGTCCGTGGCGCTGAGGTACGCATTCCGTGGAATCCGGAGACACACGCCAAAATCGATTATCCGCTCCACCACCTTTCCCGGGGCCACTTGACACATGGCGGCATTGCGCAATACGCTTGGTTTCGCATGGGGTGGGGACGAAGGAGATCCTGGAAGCTCGTACTTCTGTGCGCGATTGCCGCCGCGCCCACTCTTCCCACGCAAGCACGCTGTACAGAGCCCTCGACGACGGACCGCATAACGACGATGTTGAAGCCCGGCGCGTCGCCAGGATTCGACGGGCCGAACTGTTTCAACACCGTGCTTTTAGCCACGGGCGTTCTTCCGTTGGAGGACGTGCGGAACGTGGATTCGGAGGAATTCGAGCTTCTCTTGCGCCGGGCATTCGACCCCGTTAAGAAAGGCGAGCAGCGGCGGGGGGATCTCGTCCTCTACGACGCGTCGAACCGGCGGGATCACGCGGCCGTGTACCTCGGGGACGGGCTCGTCTTCCATAAGAGAGATTGGAACCACGCGTATGATTATCGTGTGGTCGGAATCGACAAGATCTTTGCCCACGAACCGGGGGACGACCGGCCCCGGAGGCCCGAGGAACCTGTCCCGTCCTGGGATGGCGACATGACCCCCGTCCGGGACCGCGCTTTCTTCAGACGGAAGGCTCTCATCCTCCCTTTGGAAATCCCTTCAGATCTGCGCCCCACGGAGCAGGTTCTTGCGTATGTTCGCGCGGCCGTGCTCAAATACGGTCCGCGCTGGAAAGTCGGGGTGACGCTGGGGATCGTGACGGAAAATCTGATGAGCGCGATCTGGTCACGGACGCTTGAGACCTCACCGGCACTCGCCAGCCTAGCCAAGAGCCTGGTGTTTCAGGTGAAGAGCAGTATCGCCGCCGAGCATTTCACGTCCCCCTACGCGAAGGAAGATCTGATCGCACCCGGGATCTATTTTTCGGACAACGAGTTCCTTCGCGAGCTGATCTGTCTCGTGGGCGAGATGGAGGGTGTCGACCCGGATCTCGATAGCGTCATCGCGCTGCTGGAGGCGGACCGCCGCTCGCGACGCCTGAATCTTCTCGAAGCGGTGTGCCAGGCGGCGGCGTGTCAGGAACACGCGACGGAACCGAAATAGACGTTTAGTCACGTGGGGTGCTGCCGACTACGCGCGCGTCGAACGAGGGAAACGCACCGAGATCAATGTCCTGAGATGTATGCCCAGGTCCGGTCTCTTGAGGAAGAGGCGTGTTCGGAAAGATCTGTGGACACATAGGGTACAAATGGCCCCACTCGGGGGACGCCAAATTTCGCTTTCTAGCTCTTTCCACCTATGAGACAGAATGACGCAAACAAGGGTTGTAACATCTTGGAGAAAATTATGAGCAGGAAACGAAAATCCCACGTCCTCGGAATAATTGGGTTCTTATTGGCGCTTGGCAGCCTCGTTGCGGCCACGCCGGCCCGGGCGTTAACAGAGGTCCGGACGGATTCGATCCGGTCGGCGGAGCAAATCGTTCACCTGGAGGGCCAGCGATACGAGCCCAAACGCGTTCTCGTGATACTCGACGTGGACAGCACGCTTCTGACCCCATACAGCGATCTCGGGTCGTCGTTTTGGACTTCGTGGCAGTTCGCACTTCTAAAAACCCCGGAACTGGAACCGGAGCAAGTGACTACGAACCTCGAAGGCCTGTACGTCATTACGAACGTCATCCGCGGCAAAAACCTGATGCGAACGGTGGAACCGGAGACGGCAGCGGTCGTGAACGGGATTCAAAAAGACGGCTTTCCGACGATCATTCTCACGGGACAGCCGCCGATGATGCGGAAGACTGCCGAATGGCAACTGCGGGAAAACGGGATGACGTTCACCAAATCGGCAATCGGCCATGACGTTCCAGGTACATGGAAGATCGGAAAGGGCTTCGACACGGCCGACCTTACGGAAAAGGAGATTCAAACGTTTGATCTGACGAAACCGCGTGACGTGAGCTATCGGAACGGAATCTTTCTCGTACATGACCAGCATAAGGGAGCCATGTTGAGGGGCTTGCTTCATCGGCTGGGACTGTCGGATGCATTCAGCGCGATTGTCTTTGTGGACGACAGCGGGACTAACATGAAGGACATGAAGGCCGGGTTTGACGGGAGGCCGGGGCTCAACCTCACCAATATGCTCTACACGCACGAGTACCCGCGAATCGAACGCTTCAAAGCCGGCGATAAGTGGGACGTCATTGCGGCCTTTCAACAGATCCGGCCGACGCTCCCGCGATCCGCATTGGCGCATTGAGTCGGGATTGTGGGTTTGGGTCTATATGATCAAAAGGGAATAATCCGTCTGGTCAGATGAAGAACCAAACCGTGAAAAACCCGAAACACATCTTGGAGCGCTTGCTTACCGGATATCAGGTCACGCAGCTCATCTACGTCGCCGCCAAGCTCGGGATCCCGGATCTTCTGAAAGGCGGGCCCAGGAGCAGTTCAGCTCTTGCAAGGGCCGTCGGCGCGCATCCGAAATCGCTCTATCGTGTCCTTCGGACCCTTTCGGTCCTCGGTATCTTTTCCGAGAAGCCCAATGCACACTTCGCTCTCACACGGCTAAGCAGGCTCCTCACAAAGAACAATCCCGAATCTCTGCGCCCTCTCATCGTTTCCTATGGAGAATCCTGGTGGTGGCAGGCCTATGGCCGAACGATGGACGCCGTCCGCACGGGCAAACCTGCGTTTCGGCGGGTCCATGGGATGGGATTCTTCGATTTTCTTTCCAAAAACCCGCAAGCGGCCTCGGTTTTTCAGGCCAATATGTCGGCTACGGCTTCGGAAGAGGCACGCGCCGTCCTCAAGATCTACGATTTCACTCACGTCAACTTGCTCATTGACGTCGGCGGCGGCCACGGAACGTTCGTATCGGAGATTCTGAAGGCTCACCCTCCCCTGCGGGCTATTTTGGTTGAGCACCCCTCGGTCCTTGCCCAGGCAAGAAAGTATCTTAAGAAAGCAGGAATCGAACGCCGATGTGATCTCGTTTCCGGAGATTTCTTCAAGTCCATTCCACGCAAAGGCGACCTTTATACGCTTAAAGACATTGTCCACGATTGGGACAATGACCGGGCGATTGCTATTCTGCGCACCTGTCGGCGGGCCATGCCGGACAATGCAAAGCTCCTTCTTATTGAACGCGTGATTAAAAAACGCCGTCCGCCTTTGGATCACGTCCTTGTCGATATTTCAATGCTCGTTCTCACGGGCGGCATGGAACGAACGGATGCCCAATATCGCGCCCTTCTCAAAGCTGCCGGTTTTCGTACGACTCGAATCCTGCCTACGACGGTCGGAGCAAGCGTTATTGAGGCGGTCCCGTCTCCATCGGGTATGAAAACTTTTCGCAGTTGATGCACATTTTGCGCGGGACAAGTCGAAAAGCCGGATGCGATCGGCCGGGTCAGATACCACTTAAATCGTAAACTTTAGTTTGGTTTCCCGAATGCAAGCGAATCGCGCGGCAGAGCCGCCTCCCCATCTGGGCGCACGTTTCAAGCTCCCGGACGTGCATCATACCCAGTGTTCACGAACAGGTGTTGAATTCACCCACCCGAGATCATCCGACGATGTGGTGGTCGAGGCACGCGGTTTGCATCGTCACCCCTCCATGGGTTCGCCAATCGGCACACAGGAGGGGAATTTGGCATTCATTTCGTCGTTTATCAGCGCGGTCAGTGTTTTTCTGTTTGTTGGCTCTGCGGCCGCACAAAGCTGCGGTGACGCGAACGTCCTTTGCGTTCCGCAAGAGTATTCCACGATTCAAGCCGCGGCCGATGCGTCCGTTGCCGGCCAGACCGTGTTGGTGAGTGACGGGAGCTACACCGGATTCCAGATCACCCGGTCCGGAAATGCCGGTTCGCCGATCACGTTCAAGGCCGCAGGGAGTGGCGCGGTGATCTCCTCGCCTATTCCCGGCTCATCCAGTGCCCATTGTGTCGGCGACGGGATCTGTTTCAAAGGAAACGGGAGCCTCCAGGGCGTGCACGACATCGTCCTGGACGGCTTCAAGATCCAGAACGTGTATCGATGCGTGTCTTCATACGACGCCAGCCCGGAGACGAACTCCCCGACCGAATGGCCCCATCAAAGACTCACGTTGCGGAACAACGAGTGTTCCGGATCGGCCCACGAGGGTTTCTACATGTCGGAGTTCAACGGATCGCTTATTGAAGCGAACGTCATTCACGACACGGGAACCAACGGCCTGGACAGAGGCCACTGCATGTACCTGGCAAACGCCGGGTCGGACGATACAACCATCCGAGGGAACCTCGTCTACAACTGCGGCGTTGCCGGGGCGGCCGCCATGCATTTCAACGGTGACGACAGCGTCGGAGGAGACGGATACCAAACCGGCCTGTTGATCGAACGGAACGTCATCCACGATACGCTGCAGAACGGGTTGAACATGGACGGCGTGGGGGATTCCACGATCCAAAACAACCTGGTTTACAACGTCGCACGCTATGCGATCGACGCCTACGCAATCGACGCGTCGGCCGGACCCCGAAATCTGAAAGTCGTGAACAACACGTTTATCGGAAGTTCGTCGGCGAAGCCGGCTCTGATCTTCACCGAAGATCAAGGCGGCCACGTCCTGTTCAACAACATCCGGGTTCAGGATGGAACCGATACGGGAGACCCCACCGGGGCCTACGACCTGATTGCAACGCATGCGCAGGCCACGCCATGGTTTGTAAGCATTGCTGGAGGCGATTACCACCTCAAATCCGGGGTCGCGCCGATAGACTCGGGCTGGAGTTCCCAGTTTGGGCTTGCTGCGCCGTCGGTCGATCTCGAGCAGGGATCGCGTCCGGAAGGTACCGGGTACGATATGGGTGCCTATGAATACGGCAGTGTCGCCGTCTCGCCTCCCCCAACTCCGAGCCTGACGCCGCCTCCGGGTGCCACGCCTACTCCGGTCCCGTCTTCGAACGCCGATCCTTCGACAAAGATTACCGGCGGGTCTGCTTCGACCGATACGGTCCTCTCGGCAGGATGCGGAGCCATATCGGAATCCGGCAAGCCCGCCGACGTAACCTGGCTCTTGCTCTCCATCGCGGGGCTGTTGATCGCCGTGCGAAAAAAGCGCCAAATCCTTTAGGCTTCATCCACGCCCGATTTTGGCCAATCTGCACGGCTCCCAGCGAAAACCCGTTTCGGATTTCCATGTAACATATTGAAAGTACGCGGTTATATGCCATCTTGACCCGGGCGAGACGTTACGACATAGTGCGTCGTAACTCGCATGCGATCCGCCACCCGTCTACTCCCCATCCTCCTGCTTTCACTGTCGGTTTCGTGCGGAAAGACCAACACCCAAACATCGGCTGACACCGGTGGCACCGGAACGCAACCCAAGC
This sequence comes from Pseudomonadota bacterium, assembly GCA_043804515.1. Lineage (GTDB taxonomy): Bacteria > Bdellovibrionota_G > JALEGL01 > JALEGL01 > DATDPG01 > JAZDIZ01. Next base: position 15,386 of record JAZDIZ010000038.1, read on the forward strand.
CAGGTCCTTCCGCGGCGCAAGGCTTCAGCGGGACGATCAGCTTCACCCGCTCGGAAGCCGATTTCCAGCAGCTTGCACACGCCCTACCCCAAACCAACTGGGCCGAAGGGGAGATGATCGTGATGCGCCAGAAAAGCGTCACGGATCAAGACGTGCAAAAAGAGATCACGCAAGCCGGCGGAGATATCGTCAAGCAAAAGTACTCGTTCAATTACGATCTGGTCCGATCGCGCAACATCAAGAATACCTGGAGAAAGACCTTTAAGGACGCCGTTCGGGAACTCGCGGAAACCGGCAGCGTCTCCGAAAAAACCCGGAGCGCCTTGCAGGACGTTCACCGGCGCAGCGGCGATTTCATAAAAGGCTTCAGAAGAAAAAGACATCTTTTTGCAAAGGCCGTTCCCAACTACATCCGCAAGGCCTCAACCACATTCAACCCCAGGCAATGGGCGTTGGGCGAGGCAAAACTGCCGGACACGTGGGAACAGTTCGGCCGAGGGTCGGACAACGTGGTGGTCGCCGTTCTGGACACCGGTGTGCGAGGGGACCATCCGAACCTCGTGAACCGGCTTAACTGGAGCGACGGGTACGATTTCGTGAACGACGAAATAGACAACGACGAGACTGCAGGACCCGACGACAACCCCGACGAACCCAGCACTTCAAATGCTTCTTTTCACGGCACGCACGTGGCGGGGATCGTCGCCGCGGAGCCCTCGGGCACCTCATTTCCCATAAACGGCATTGCGGAGAAGACGAAAATTCTGCCCATCCGTGTTTTGGGTGAAGACGGCGGGACCGACTACGACATCGCCCAGGGGATTCTCTACGCGGCGGGATTGTTGATAGTCGAGAATGAAAAGACGCCGCAACACCGCGCGGACATCATCAATCTGAGCTTCGGAGGGCCCAATGAGAGTCCGATCCTCGAGGATGCGATTCAACAAGCCACCGCCGCCGGCGTCGTGGTAGTCGTGGCCGCGGGTAACGACACATCGGACGAGCGCTCCTATCCCGCCGCGTATCCTCAGGTGATTTCCGTGGGGGCGCTCTCGCCGGGAGAGGCATACGCGTCATATTCGAATTACGGCGTGAACGCGGACATCATGGCGCCAGGGGGCGGGCCCTCTCCCCAAGCGGACGCCAACGGGGACGGCTACCCGGACGGAATCCTGAGCAGTTGGGTGAGACCGGTGCCCCCTCCGGGAGATGTGCCGGCGCTCACGTACATGAGCGGAACTTCGATGGCTTCGCCGTTCGTGGCCGGCGTCGTCGCGCTCATGAAGAGCGTGAACCCCAAGCTGGGGCTCCCCGATATCCGAAAGGCTCTTTTCGATAACGCCAGCTTGGATCGGCTCACGGGCTGCGAGAACCGCTGCGGCAGGGGCGCGCTCGATCTTTCGTCCCTCCTTCAGACCACACAATCGATGGCGCCCTCCAGTGCCAAGATCCAGCTTGCGCAAGATTGGGTCGTGACAACTCCCGACAATCCATCAGCGGAGCTCCGTCTGGCGAACGCGGGAACGGGGAGTCTCGAGATCTTGAAGGGCGAACCGGTGCGTGTGGACAACGCAAACCCCACCGGTTGGTTGAGCGTGACATCCACGCAGGATAGCCAAGGCGTTGTTTTGAAGTTCGTCGCCGACAAGACAAAAATGGGGACTGATCCGGCCGCCGCCGTTGTGAGCATTGTGACCAACGCGGCGGAGATTGTGGTCACCGGTAGCAACAGCGGAAGACCCAGCTACAACGGCGTCGCGCAAATCACCGTCGCGTACGAGCCGGAAGAGGTGGTCAGCGTGGCCCTTTTGGACGCCTCGGCAGGCGACCGTAAGGCGGTGGCTTGGACGTACACGTCGAAGTCCAAAAGCTGGACGTATCACTTTGACCCGCCGACCCAGGGAGAGTACTTCGTCTTTGCGGGGAAGGACGACGACCACGACGGGTTCATATGCAGTGCCGGAGATCCTTGCGGGGCCTACCCTTCGTTGGCGTCGCCCATGAAGTTGAGCGTGGGCAGCCCGGGCGCCCCGACGGACTTGAATTTCGGCGTCAGCCGGAGCGATCTTTCGGGTCTTGAAATCCGGCTGCCGAAAGAATGAGGAGAAACGAGATGAGGATCAGGATCGCATTCGCCGTCGCCATCGGGTCGTGGATTTCCTTTGCGTCCGCGCAGTCCGACGGATCATCGGCCACGTCGTTCTGCGATCCCTCGTTGTGCACGGAGATCAGCGCGGGTTACGCCTACCTGGGAAACGGACGCCGATGCGTGGTCGCAAGGAACAAGACGGCGTTGGCCGTTCTTTACCAGCTCGTGGCTAAGGCCGAAAATACGGGGGGGACACCCCAACCACCCGCCACGGCCATCGCAATATTGAATGCAAAAAGGGCGAAGCAAGGCCTTCAACCTGTGACGCTGGACAATTTTGCGAGCGCGGGAACTGCCTTCCTTGCGATTTCCCTTACTCAGGACGAAAGGTATTCGCTCGAGTTCTCGTCCACACCTGTGAAGAATCAAATCGACTTAATTCTTCAAAGCGGGGTTGTCCCCGGCAGCAGGCGTGACAGCGTGGACCGAAGGCCCCAAACGACACTGAACCCGTTCTATCGTATTGTGGCCTTGTCCAAGCCGCTGTTGCAGAAATTGCAGATCAACGGCTGGAGCACAGCGAAGGTTTACTTGGACACGCCGGATGTCGAGAACATCCTCTGCACGGCGCCGTGATAAGGGCGCAAGAATGCGCTATATCTAAAAAATGGAGTGAACGTTGATTTGATTCGCGCGGTCGGGGCCGGTGGAAACGATCGCGACGGTGACTTTTGTCAGCTTTTCAATCCGGCGCAGGAACTGCCGCGCCTCAACCGGAAGGTCGACTAGCTTCCGGGCGGACGTCGGAACCTCACTCCAGCCGGGCAGTTCCTCGTAAATGGGTTCCGCTTGTTCCAATGCACGGCGGTTGAGCGAAAGCGAATCCATCGCGACGCCGTCGACTTTGTATGCCACGGCGATTCGAACAGGATCGATCCCGGTCAGAACGTCCAACTTCGTCACGACGAGGTCGGTGATGCCGTTCACGCGCACCGAGTATTTGAGAAGCACGGCGTCCAGCCATCCGCACCGGCGCGGCCTCCCGGTCGTCGCGCCGAATTCGTTCCCGTTCTTGCGGATGATTTCCCCGATCTCGTCCCGGCTCTCCGTCGGGAAGGGCCCCTCCCCCACTCTCGTGGTGTACGCTTTCGTCACGCCCACGACACGGTTGATGGCCGTCGGCCCGATTCCGGATCCGATGCATGCCGCCGCCGCCACGGTATTGGACGAGGTGACATACGGATACGTTCCGTGGTCCACATCCAGCGCCGTTCCCTGCGCCCCTTCGAACAAGACGTTCTTGCCCGCGCGAGAGGCTCGATCCACTTCCGCGGAGGCATCGCACAGATACGGCTCCAGCCAGCTTCGATGCTTTTCGACGGAAGCCACGACATCCCCCGCCCGTAGCGCTTTTTCGCCGAAAAGTTTCTCGAGCCAGACGTTCTTTTCCGCCACGGCCTCCGCGAGGCGTTCCTTGAACCAGGGCCAGTCCTTAAGCTCGCCGATACGGAATCCTTCCCGCGCGATTTTGTCGACGTATGCGGGGCCTATGCCTTTTCCGGTCGTCCCGATCTTCCGCAGAGCCCTTTCCTTTTCCCGCAACCGGTCCAGAATTTTGTGGTACGGCAAAACCAAATGGGCGTTTTCGCTGATCCGGAGCCTTGCGGGCGTCACTTCGTGGCCGGCGCCGCGCAGATGTTGGATTTCATCGGCCAAAGCCTCCGGGTCCACGACGACGCCGTTTCCGATGACGCTGACGCATTTCGCTTGAAGAATGCCGGAGGGAATGAGGTGCAAGACGATCTTCTTCCCCCCCACGACCAGCGTGTGGCCGGCGTTCGCGCCCCCCTGGAAACGGACGACCATGTCGGCCCGGCCGGCCAAGAGGTCGACCACCTTCCCTTTTCCTTCATCGCCCCATTGGGCGCCGACGATGACAACGTTGGGCATGGTTCGCGCGCCTTTTATACCACGGTCCGGTCTATCTTTTTATCGGTTCGTTCACCGGATGAATCACGCGGCCTTCCGTGAGGAACGCTCGGATCTGTTCCGCCGCCGCCACGCCCACGCGATCCTGCGCTTCGAGCGTCGAAGCGCCCAGGTGGGGTGACACGATCACGTTCGGATGCTTCAAGAGGGGTAAATCCTTAGGCGGCGGCTCCGTTTCAAAAACATCCAGCGCGGCGCCTGAGACACGTCCCGACTCCAGCGCCTCCAACAGGGCCTGTTCATCGATCAGGCCGCCGCGGGCGCAGTTTACGATCCGAACGCCCTTTTTCATCTTTGAAAAGGCGGCTTGATCGACCATGTGCCGCGTGGATGGGTTCAAGTCCGCATGAAGCGAGATGAAGTCGGAGCGCCGCAAGAGATCCTCCCACGGGACCGGGACCACCCCCGCTTCCGACAGGACGGGTTCGAGAACGAACGGGTCGAAGGCGATCGCGTTCATCCCCAGGCCCTTCACACGCCGGGCCACTTCCCTGCCGACGCGCCCCAGCCCCACAATGCCCAGGACTTTCCCGGCCAGCTCCGTCCCCACGAACTTCTTTCGCTCCCATTTTCCGGCTCGAAGGGAGGCGTGTGCAGCCGGGATGTGGCGGGCCAGGGATAGGAGAAGGCCGACGGCAAGCTCGGCCGCCGCGATGGAGTTCTCTCCCGGCGTGTTCGTGACGAGAACGCCCCGAACGGTGGCGGCTTCAACATCGATATTGTCGTAGCCCGTGCCTGCCCGCGCCACGACCTTGAGCTTCTTGGCCTCCTTGATGACCGCTTCCGTGATTTTAACGCCGCTGCGGACCAGGAGGGCGTCGTACTCGGGAACAAGTTTTTTGAGTTCCGCTTCCGTGAGGCCGGGCTTCTCATCCACTTGAGCGTTCGGGATCTTTTTCAGAATCTCGATTCCCCGCGGGGAGATCGGATCACAGACCAAGATCTTCATAAATCTCTCGGGCTTTCTTGAGTCCCGAATTGGATTTCGCGTTCGGATATTGACCCGCAAGGCTGCCTTCGATCGTCTCGATGGCCCAGAGAAGATCTTTGGGACCGATCGCGCCGAGGTGCGCCATCCGGAAAATTTTCCCCTCGAGTTGGGACTGTCCACCGGCCAGCCACAAGCCGTACTTCACCTTGAGTTCCTTAAGCCACGATTTGGCGTCGACCCCCTTCGGTGTTTCCGCCACGGTGATTCCCCAGGTGGCGTCTTCATCACGGTTGAACAGACTGAGGCCGTCCTCCCGTAGAGCGGTTCGGGCCATGGCTTGAAGGCCCCTTTGACGGCGAATCCTCTCCGCGGTGTCCGTTTTCAAAATCAAGTCCAACGCAACGGCCAGGGACCGGACGAGCGAAACGGCGGGCGTGAAGGCCGTGAACCCCTTCTGTTGCGCCGCCAGCTCGCGTTGAAGCGAGAAATAGTAACCCTGCGGCTGCGTCCGCCCGAGGCGGACCAGCGCTCGAAGGCCCAACGAAACCGTAGCTAGGCCCGGCGGGCACATGAACGCCTTTTGCGACGCCCCGACCAGGGAGTCGATCCGGTCCCGTTTCATCGACAGGTCGTGAACACCGAGAGCCGTGATCGCGTCCACGACGAAGAGAAGATCATCCCTTGGGGGAAGCAACCTCCCGATCCGGTCCACCGGATGAAACACGCCCGTGGACGACTCGCACGCCTGAACCAGGACACCCCGGGTGGAGGGATTCACCGCGCGGGCCACCTCCTCGGGCCGGACGGCCGATCCCCACGGCACCCTAATGACGTCGGCCTTCAAATGATAGTGGCTGGCCAGCTCCACCCAGCGCTCGCCGAACTTTCCCGCCTCCACGACGACCACTTCGTCCCCCGGCGAAAAGAGGGAGGAGACGCACGCTTCCATCCCGCCGCTCCCGCTGGAACTCAGGACTAGCGCTTCGCCGTCGGTGTCGCAAAGAACGTTCAAGGAGCGCCTCACGCTGCGGAGGATTTCGCCGAATTCCTCCGACCGGTGGTGGATCATCGGCTGCGCCCCCGCCTTGCGGACGGACTCCGGCACCGGAGTCGGACCGGGCGTGAACAAACGAGGAACGTTCATCCGATTTCCTTCAGGGCCCCTTCCAGGCGCTCGATGAGGATCGGGAGTTTCTGGGGATCCCTTTGTTCGATGAACCGGGGCGCTCCGTCGATGATCTTTTCGATCTCTCTTTTGCGTTCCAGTTTGATCTTGGCCTCTTTTTCCAGGAACGCCTTCTTGAGGCGGTGATGCAGGAGTTCGGCCTGTTGCGCCAGCGCCTCCGTCCGCTCCTCCCCTTTGAGCACCACCTCATACTTCTCCGCGGAGTGGCGCATCTTTGCGACCTCCTCTGGAGTGAGGCCGCTCGACATCGTGACCGTTATGGCTTGTTCCTTGCCCGTGTCTTTGTCCCGGGCCGATACGTGCACGATTCCGTTGGCGTCGATATCGAACGTCACTTCGATCTCCGGCTCTCCCGCTTTGGCGCGGCGGATGCCCGTCAGTTCGAACTCCCCGAGAAGCTCGTTTTCATCGACCGCCGGGCTTTCCCCCTGGAACACCTTGATCCGGACGTGCTTCTGATCGTTGGTCACCGTCGTGAAACCCTTCTTGCGGCTCACGGGCACGGTGGTATTGGGCTCGATCAGCCGGGTGAACAGTCCCCCCGCGGATTGGATCCCGAGCGGAAGCGGCGTCACGTCCAGAAGGAGCATTTCCACCTCCTCCTCTCCGGCCAGCGCAAGCCCCTGAATCGCGGCACCGATCGCGACGGCCTCGTCCGGATGAATCTGCCTGGACGCCGAGCGGCCGAAAAAGTTGGAAACCCGGTCCTGCATCATCGGCATCCGGGTCTGCCCTCCCACCAGAAGGACGTCGTCCAGATCCTCCTTCGTGACCCCGGCCATCTTCAGGCAATCCCGCGCGATCGTGAGGGCGCGATCCAGCAACGGCCCGGTCAGGCTCTCCAGAACGCCGCGTTTGAGCGTCATCGCGAGATGGACCGGCCCCTTGTCGGTCGTCTCGATGAACGGCAGGCTCACCTCCACCTCCCGGTAGCTGGAAAGATCGATCTTGGCCTTTTCGCAGGCGTCCTTGAGCCGCTGAAGCGCCATTTTGTTGCCTCGGAGATCGATCCCCGATTCGGCGGAGAAGGTCTCCGAGACGTGATCGATCAGGAGGTTGTCGATGTCGTCGCCTCCCAAAAACGTGTCGCCGCTGGTGGCCAGAACCTTGAACACCCCCTCGTTGATCTCCAGGACCGAAATGTCGAACGTCCCGCCGCCGAAATCGAACACGGCGATCTTCTTGTTGTCCTTCTTGTTGAATCCGTAGGCGATCGCCGCTGCCGTGGGCTCGTTGATGATGCGGAGGACGTTCAGGCCCGCGATCTTGCCCGCGTCTTTGGTGCCCTGCCTTTGGGCATCGTTGAAATACGCGGGCACCGTGATCACGGCGTCCGTCACCGTCTCCTGCACGTACTCGTCGGCCACGCGTTTCATCTCGAAAAGGACGAAAGATGAGATTTCGGGGAGGGAATAGTCTTTGCCGTTGGCGCGGATCCGGATATCGCCATGAGGCCCTTCCGTCAGCTCGTACGGATAGATCGCCCTCGCGATCTTGGCCTCCTCGGAATCGATGCGGCGGCCGATGAGCCGCTTCGCGCTGAAGACGGTGTTCGTCGGGTTCGTCATGGCCTGCCGCTTCGCGATGTGCCCCACCAGCCGTCGGCCGTCTTCCAGAAACCCCACCACCGAGGGCGTGGTCTTATAGCCGCCCTTGTTGGGAATCACGGTCGTGCGGCCGCCCTCCGTTATGGCCACACACGAATTGGTGGTTCCTAGATCGATTCCGATGACTTTTGACATCCGCTTATTTCCGTTTCAGCTCTTCGAGCCCTTCTTGCGCTTCCGCGTTTTCCCGGTCCAACCGAAGGGCTTCCTTGAAAGCGGCCTTGGCTTTCGAGTCCTCCCCCATTTCAAGGCAGATCCGGCCATACAGTGCGTGGGAAGCAGCGTCGTTAGCGAACATTCGGACCGCCTGTTCCGTCAATTTCCGGGCCTCCGGAAGCGTCTTCTTATACTTCCAATATATCAATGCAAGCTCCCGATAACACTCCTTTTTCTTCGGGTTGATCTTTACGACTTCCTCGAGGGCCTCGATCGCCTCCTCATAGTTCATCAATTCGATCAGCTCCTGCGCTCTCTTGACCCCCTCATCCGCGCGTTTTCGGAGGATGAACGCCGCGTTCCGCTCCAGCGCCTCTTGGAAGGTGCGGCTATCCGGTTCGAACTGCAGCGCCATTTGATAGAAGTTCGCGGCTTTAAGGCCGTCCCCCGCAGCCTCTTCATGCCTACCCATGTCGAAGTACTTCTTGGCAAGAGCGAGCCGCTCCACGAGCGTCTTTCCTTTGAGCCTCGGGTCCCTGGGCGCCGCGGCGCTCTTCGCCGCCGCCTCCCCCGGTACCGCGTCTCCAAGCGTGTGATCGTACCGTTTCCGCTTTCCGGGATCCTGGAGTTCGTCGTAGGCGACCGTGATGCGCTTGAAAAGCCCGTCCAGTTTTTCCCGGTAGTGCCCGAGGTCTTTTCCGAAGAACCGGTCGGGATGCAGCGTCTTCATCAGATGGAAGTAATGCGTGCGGATCTCCTCCAGGAGGGCGTTCCGCTTGACGCCCAGGAGGCCGTAATGGTTCTGGGAAGCCATGGCGTTGTACCGAAGGAGGATCTCGTTCCGCTTCACGCGGGGGATCTGGGAAAGGACCGGGTCCCGATCCTCCTCATCCATCCGGGAAAGGATGCTTTTCTCGAGCGGATGTTTCGCAACGCGGGCGGGCTGGGGGGCGGCCACTTCTTTGATACGAATGGCTCCGGCTTCCACGCCGCGGGAGAGAAGTTTCCAAACACGCGCGACGTCGTACCCGAGTATTTGCGAGATCCCTTTGAGCGTCGTGGAGCCGTCGATACGGCTTAAAACGAACGCCTCTTCCGGTTCGAGCCCGAGGCTCTCGAGCAGGTCCGGCCGGTTCATCTCAAGGATCGAGTCTTCCGAGGGAATCTTCATGGGACGGGACTTCGCTTAGCCCGAGGATGCGCCCTCGAGTATACCTCCGTCAATTTTCCGATCGTCACTTTCGTGTAGCGTTCCGTCGTCGCCAGATTCGAGTGCCCCAGAAGTTCCTGGATCGTCCGGAGATCCGCCCCCCGCTCCAAAAGATGCGTCGCAAACGAGTGGCGGAGAGCATGCGGCGTCAGGTGCGTGCGCTGCGCCAGGGCACGCAGGTGTTTTTCCAGGATCAGCGCGATGCCCCGGGTCGTCAGGCGCCCTCCCCTGGCATTGAGAAACATGGCTTCCGATGGTTTTCTCTCACGAAGAAGCTCACCCCTCCGCCCGAGGTAATTCGCAAGAGCTTCGGCGGCATACTCGCCCACGGGGAGAACGCGTTCCTTTCTCCCCTTGCCGAGTACCCGCACTTCAGCCATGTCCGGGTCGAAATCGCCCAGGTCCACGTTGCCGGCCTCCTGCGCTCGAAGGCCGCAGCCGTACAGAAGCTCCAAAAGAGCACGGTCGCGCAGGCCCCTCACCGTTGTTATGTCGGGCGCGTTGAGGAGCTGGTCCAGGACTTCCACCTGAGCCACACGCGGCATTCTCTTGGGCACCTTGGGCCCCGCCACGAGTTCCGTCGGGTTCTCGGTCAGAAATCCCTCCCGGATCATCAGGTCGAAAAACGTCCGGATGGCCGAGATCTTCCGGGAGATGCTGGCCGGGGCCAACTTCGCCGCATGCAAGGAGGCCACGAACGTCCGGATGTGGAAGCGATCGATGGCGCGCACATTCTCGCCGTCGATCGGGCCGGAGATGTTCTCACGTTCCTTGAGGAACGCCTCGAATTGTTCAAGGTCCGAAAGATAGTTCCGGACGGAATGCGGGGACAGGTTACGGATTTGGCTCAAGTGACGCTCGAAGCGGCCGAGCAATTTTTCAGACCGTGGTGTCGGCATGCCGGATCGGACTCCCCTCCTCCTCACGCGATGCGGGAAACTTGATGCGCAGGGTGCGTTCGAGCTCCTCGCGCCATGGAGCGAAGGCCTCTCTCGCCCGGCGGGCGATGCCGTGCCTTCGGGCTTCCTTTCCGCCCCGGATTCCACTGACGGGAGGAAGAAGGCCGAAATTGATGTTCATGGGGGAAAAGGGGCCGTGCAACGGCACGGTCACGATGGCGGCAATCAAGGCACCGAACGCCGTTTCAAGCGGCGGCCGTTGCACCTCCGCACTTCCTTGAAGCCTTGCCGCCGAAACGATCCCCGCCCATTGCCCCAGCGCCGCGGACTCCATGTATCCCTCCACGCCCGCGATCTGTCCGGCGATCAGAACCTTCGGATCATTCTTGAGGCGCAGATCCGGGCCCAAGAGCTTGGGGCTGTCGACGTACGTGTTCCTGTGCATGGACCCAAAGCGGGCGAATTCCGCTTTTTCGAGCCCCGGAATGATCCGGAACACCTCTTTCTGGGCGCCCCACTTCATCCTCGTCTGAAAGCCCACCAGGTTGTAGAGCGTGGTCGGATTGTTTTCGCGCCGCAGCTGCACCACCGCATACGGGCGCTTTCCCGTACTCGGGTCATCCAACCCCACCGGCTTCATCGGGCCGAATGCCAGCGTCTGCACGCCCCGCTCCGCCAGGACTTCGATGGGCAGGCACGCCTCAAAGCACCTCATCGCTTCGAAATCCCGCACGGGCACCTTTTCGGCCTTCAGGATCATCTCGACAAACCGTTCGTAGAGCGTCCGGTCCATCGGGCAGTTGAGGTAGTCGTCCGATTCCGGAGCGTAACGGCTTCCGAAGTACGTCTTCGAGGTATCGATCGATTCGGCCGTGACGATCGGCGAGATCGAATCGTAGAAATAGAACGTGTCCACGCCGAGTTTTTTCTTGAGGTCGTCCGCCAACGCGTCGGACGTGAGAGGTCCGGTCGCGATGATCACGATCTCATGGTCGGGGACCCGGTTGCATTCCTCGCGGATCACGTGAATCAGAGATTCCTCGCGTATGCGCGACGTCACGGTGTCGGAGAACTTATCGCGGTCCACGGCAAGGGCCTTTCCCGCCGGAACGCGCGTCTCGTCGGCCGCTTCCAGGACCAAAGAACCCAGGTCCAGCATCTCCCGCTTGAGAAGGCCGGGGGCGGTTTCCTCTACCTCAGACCCGAGCGAGTTGCTGCAAACCAACTCCGCAAGAGACTCCCGCTTGTGCGCGGGCGAGAATTTCCCGGGTTTCATCTCGAAGAGGTCCACGGGATGGCCGCAGCGCGCGAGCATCCAGGCGGCCTCACAGCCGGCCAGGCCTCCCCCCACCACAGCTACATGCGCTTTTCCGCTGATTTCGGGCACTGCCCCTTTATCGTAACCCGAATCGAAGCCGATGAAAACGACGGACGTCTCCCTCCGTCGGGATACCCGACTTTCTTGACGTTTAGAAAACCCGTTGTTTCAGCCGATGGCGGATTTAGTCACCCATGTCGCCATTGAGCGTGCAGTCGCCAAGCCCGCCGGTCCTCTTGAACTCGTCGAGACTTGTGAATTTCTTACCGTTTTCCCCGTTCTGTTCCAACGCGATTTCGAAGGTTTTGAGATCCGGGCGAATACCCCACACCTTCCCGTCATCCATCCACAAAAAGGCCCAATAGCCAAAATATCGTTTCTTCCCTTTGCCGAAGAGGCCGCAGCTAGGATCTTTCCCGAAGATGGGATTAAAGATGTAATCCTTAACGGCCGTTGCTCTAATATAGGGGTCGTACTGGCCTTTTTCGTTGACGTTCCAGACGATCACCGTCCCCGCAGTGGTGAGAGCTATGCCGAAGTACTCTCCAATATGGAACGTCGAGTATTTCATAATCGTGTCCTTCCCGTACACGATCTGGTCACGGTCTCCTTCCTTCACGGCAGGGTCCGTTACGTACGCATGAAGGATTCCGTTATCTAAATAATAAACGCCTTTGTCCTTGGGATTCCTTGCCGGCAACATCCCCGGGCTCTTCATAAGGGAGTCCGCGATAACGGAAGGGGCATCGTTGCCGACTTGCATCCACAATGCCTTGTCCTTTGCGCTCCAAGAAAACGTTCCGGCCGGCATATTCCAGACTTTGTCGGGTTTGGCGGGCGCCTTTAGCTTCCTTGGGCGAGCCTCCGCCGCCGACACAGCAAACAGGAATGAGCCGATTACAACCAGCGAAAGAAAACTCTTCATACTTCTACTCCTTAGATGAGATCCAACCCTACGCATGATATCAGCGCGTAACGCGATGTGTTATCACAACATATTTTGGATGGCAAATCCGAAGAATTCCGGTTTACGCCACTTCGGACGTCTTCTTATAGTCGCAGTCCTTGTTGGAACAGGCGATGAACGCGCCCTCTTTTTTGCTGAACTTCTCGATGAGATACGGTGCCTTGCACGTCGGGCAGGGGCATGCGACCGGCTTGTTCCAGCTGGCGTGCTTGCATTTCGGATAGCGCGAGCAACCGTAGAACATTTTTCCCCGCCGGCTCCGGCGTTCGACTATATCGCCGCCGCATCCCGGCTCGGGGCATTTGATGCCCGTGGAGATCGAGCTTGTGTGTTTGCACTCGGGATACCGGCTGCACGCCAGGAACTTCCCGAAGCGCCCGGTCTTGACCACCATGGGTGATTTGCACTCCGAGCAGATCTCCTGGGTCGTCGGTTGTGCCAGAATATGCACTTTTCCGTCTTCGGTTTTCTTGAATTCCTTCGTGTTCTTGCATTCCGGATAGCCGGAGCAGGCCAGAAAATGCCCGTGCCTTCCCCATTTGATCACCATCGGCTTGCCGCATTTTTCGCACGTGTGTTCGGTGGGCGTTTCCTCGCGCTTCACGTCACGCATCTGCTTTTTCGCGCTTCTCACCGAGCGGGAGAACGGCTTGTAGAACTCGTGCAGCACCTCCTGCCAGTCCTTCTCCCCTTCCTCCACCTGGTCCAGCTCCTCTTCCATCTTCGCCGTGAACTCCACGTTCATGACGTCGGGGAAGTGTTCCACCAACAGATCGCTCACCAAGAAGCCGAGATCGGTCGGAAGGAAACTCAACTGTTCCTTCTGCGCGTACTTCCGGTCCTGGAGCGTTGAAAGAATGGACGCGTACGTCGAGGGTCGTCCGATCCCGTCCTCCTCCAATTCCTTGACCAGGCTGGCTTCGTTGAACCTCGGAGGCGGCTTCGTGAAATGTTGGTTCGGAGTGATCTTTTCGAGCTTCAGTTTTTCCCCGGCGCGCAGCGGCGGAAGTTTCTCGCTCTCCTCGCCTTCCGCATCCGGGTCCTCCGGTTCCACATAAAGCTTCATGTATCCTTCGGACGAAAGCACGGTACCCGCGGCCCTCAGGCCGAATTCACCGGACGTGACGTCCACGGTCGTCTGTTCGTAAATCGCTTCCGTCATTTGGCAGGCCATGAAGCGTTCCCAAATGAGTTTGTAGAGATTGAACTGGTCCTTCCGCAAAAACGGCTTCACCTTCTCGGGAGGGAAGAGCATCGAGGAAGGCCGGATCGCCTCATGCGCGTCCTGTGCCTTCTTGGACAGCTTATAGACCCGCGGTTTTTCCGGCAGGAATTCCTTCCCATAGGTCTTCGCGATGAACTCCCGAGCAGCCGTCAGCGCGTCATTCGAGAGCCGGGTCGAGTCGGTTCGCATGTACGTGATCAACCCAACGGCGCCTTCGTCGCCCAACTCCACTCCCTCATAGAGCTGCTGCGCCACCATCATGGTCTTCTTGGCCGTGAACCCGAGCTTCCGGGCGGCGTCCTGCTGGAGTTTACTGGTGGTGAACGCGGGCGGCGGCGTCCTCTTTTTTTCCTGGACCGCAACGTCGGAGACGACAAACGGCAGGCTTTTAAGGAGCGCTTCGATTTCGCGGGCTTCGGCTTCACGCACGATCTCGATCTTTTTTCCCTTGCGCGTGGTCAGATGCAGGACGAACGGCGGAGGCTCGGATGCGCTGACGTCCGCCTCCACCGACCAGTATTCCCTCGGAATGAACTTCCGGATCTCACGCTCGCGGTCCACGATGATCCGGAGCGCCACACTCTGCACACGGCCCGCGCTCAACCCTCGGCGCACTTTCTCCCAGAGGATGGGGCTCACCTGGTAACCCACGAGGCGGTCCAGGATCCTGCGGGCCTGCTGCGATTCGTATCTGGGCCGGTTGAGTTCGCCCGGCGAGGCGAGGGCCTCTTCCACACCCTTCTTGGTGATTTCATTGATGAGAACGCGGTAAATCTTCGCTTTCGTCAGCTTTTTCTTTTTGTTTAGGCCCAAGTCGCCGGCGATGTGCCACGCGATCGCCTCTCCCTCCCGGTCCGGGTCGGGAGCGAGATAAATGACGTCCGCCTTCTTCGCCGCGTCGCGGATCTCCTTGAGGACTTTCTGTTTTCCTTTGATGACTTCGTAGACGGGCTCGAACCGGTCACCGATCTCCACGCCCAATTTGCTTTTGGGCAGATCCATCACGTGCCCCACCGAGGCTTTTACCGTGAAGTTGCGGCCGAGATACTTCGCCAAGGTTTTCACCTTGGTAGGCGACTCGACCACAACCAGAGCTCTGCTCACGAATACCTCCCACGCATCGGGCTATTATGTATCAGATGGAAGAGACGAACTCCAAAGACGCGCCCGAAACACTTCGCCACTCAGACGGCGACACGAACATAACGCGAATCGGGTCCGCGTTCCACAAGGCCCCGAAGCTCGAGTTCCAAGAGCGACGAAAGGACGTCGGAGGCCGGCCACCCCCCTTTCCCAACCAGGTCGTCCACTCCCATCGGAAGGTCGGCCGCGAAATAACCGAAGATCTCCTTGGCCCCATCGGAAAGGCCTGCCAGGTCGGCTTGCACCGCAACGGGAGCGGCGAAGGAACGGCCCGGGAAGTATTCTTCCAACACGTCGGCGCTCGTGGCTACGAGTTTGCCCCCTTCCGAAATCAGGCGATTCGTAAACATGGAAAGCGGGGCATCCACGGGCCCCGGAACGGCGAACACGTCCCGCCCTTGATCGAGCGCGTGGCGCGCCGTGATCCTCGCCCCGCTCTTCTCTCCCGCTTCGATCACCAGCGTGGCTTTGGAAAGGCCCGCGATGATGCGGTTGCGCATGGGAAAATTCCCGGGCCGGGGAGGTTCGCCGGGGAAAAACTCCGTGATGACACACCCGGTTTTCTCGATTTTCGAGCGCAGCAGCGCATGTTCCGGAGGATACGTCCGGTCGATCCCGCAACCCAGGACCGCGATCGTGGGGGTCTTGGCCTCCACACACGCTTCGTGGGCGATCGCATCGATTCCCCGTGCCATCCCGCTCACCAGGATCAACCCTTCCCGCACAAGATCTTTCGCCAACATGCGTCCCACCCGTGCGCCGTAGGTTGAAGGGCGGCGCGGCCCCACGACGGACAGAAAACGAGCCTCCTGTCCTTTCGGATATTCCCCTCGTCCCATGATCACGAGAGGCGGGTCGGGAATCTGAGCCAAGGGCTCCGGATAGTCACCGTCGCCGTAGACCCGCACCCAGGCTCCCGATTTCGCGATTCTTCTCTCCTCTCTCTCTGCGGCTGCCAGATCCAGATTCAGGCGAATCATCTGAATCCACTCCGGTCTTTCGGGATCCGGTGTCCGGCCGGAAAGAATTCCGTCCACAAGGGCTTCGGAACCTCCCGCGCGGTCGATCAGGTACTTGCGGAAGAGATACGGAACCTTGGTGAGCCGGGCGAGGGCAATCGCTGAAACCTTGGCCACGGAGCGGTAGCTAAAATCCCGGCTGAACCCGCGTCAAGTAATTTGCGTCGGGCGCAGACCAGCGGACCCAGGCCGCTCGGTAGGATTACCAGGTTGCTGAAAAACCCGATCTTTAGGATCGAACTAGTTTCGACAATGGATCCAGGAGTTTTCGGAAGGAATGTCAGAAGTTGATTAGGGGGAGATGAATTGGGAGCAAGTGATGGTGGACGGAGTCGGCGACCCCTCGTCGGTCGGCCGACGACCTTCAGAAGTCTCAGCGGTTGTTTAGAGGGGAGATTCGTCGGGCAACCTTACCGGTAAGGTTGTTGAAAAAATCGCGGAACTTTGTGGAAAAATAATGAACGAGAGTGATTTTTTC